>CAZIFX010000009.1:0-48956 GCA_964538415.1 uncultured Halobellus sp. | reverse complement strand
GGTGTTGTAGCCGCGGGGGCGGTTGACGTGGGCGTCGGTCTCGGCGTGGGCGTCGGTCTCGGCGTGGGCGTCGGTCTCGGCGTGGGCGTCGTCGTGGGCGGCGCCGAAGTCGATCGTGTTGACGGCGCCTATCCGTTCGGCGAGGGGGTCGACGGCGACGGCGTCGAGCACGTCTTGTTTAAACGGAATGGTGACGTTGAGCCCGGCGACGCCGAGGTCGGCCGCGCCCGTGACGGCCTCGGCGGCCGCGTCGCGGTCCGGCTCGAACGTCACGTAGCGTGCGTCGAGTCCGAGGGCCTCGTAGCCCGCCTCGTGCATCGACGGCGACAGCGAGTGTCCGACGGGGTTCCCGATAAGTCCGTAGACGTCCATGCCGAAGCGAGCGCGCGCGGCTTCTTAAAAGGCGTCGTCGATATAAAAGGCGCCGTCGATGGCGATTCATCGGCCGGTCGGCATTTGTGGACCTCACGCCTCCCCAGCCTCGGTCGGCGGCGGTCGCGGGACCGTACCGCACCGCACTGCGCCGCGACCGCCGCCGACCTCCCTCGCGCGCGCTGCTCGCGCGCCTAAGAAGGGCGCTCGCAGGAGTCGCGCGCCGGGGTTGACGGGCGGGCGTGTCGTTCCATCGCGGTTCTTTTTAAGTCCCCGCGAGAACGGTCGGGCGTGCCGCTCGGCCCGCCCGCAACCGAACTCCTGTTGCTCGCCGCGGGAGTCGTCCTCCTGTACGCCGGCGCGGAGCTGCTGGTGAAGGGCGCGGCGGACCTCGCGCTCGCGATCGGTCTGAAGGCCTCGACCGTGGGGGTGACCGTCGTCGCGTTCGCCACCACGGCGCCCGAGCTGTTCGTTGCCGTCCTCGGCGCGGTGACGGTCTCGACGGACATCGGGCTCGGCGCCATCGTCGGCTCGAACGTCGCCAACGTCGGGCTCGTCCTCGGGGTCGCGGCACTGATCCGTCCATTACAAGTCTCGGAGACGGTCCTCCGAAACCACGTCCCGTTCATGGTGCTCGCGGCGCTCCTGCTCGTCGCCCTCGGGTGGAACGGCCGGATCGGCCGTCCGGAGGGGATCGTGCTCCTCGTGACGCTCGCCGCGTTCACGCTCGTCGTCATGCGCCGTATACAGCGCACGCAGTCGGGCATCACCGACGCCCAACGGGAGGCCATGCCGGACGCACAACCCCGTGACGTCGCGATCGTCCTTGCCGGGCTCGTCGCGCTCGTCGCCGGCTCCCGGTGGCTGATCACCGGCGGTCGCGGGTTGCTCGCGGCGGCGGGCTTTTCTGACCTGTTCATCGGACTCACCGTCCTCGCCATCGGCACGTCGCTGCCGGAGCTGGCCGCCAGCGTGGTGGCCGCGGTCCGCGACGAGGCGAGCTTCAGCGTCGGCAACGTCGTCGGGTCGAACATCTACAACGTCCTCGCGGTGATCGGCATCCTCGCCGTGCTCACGCCCATCGAGGTGAGCGCCGGGGTCCGTGCCTTCGAGTTCCCCGCGCTCGTCGCGATCACGCTGCTCGTCGTCGGACTCATGTATCACGGCTCGCGGCTGTCGCGCGTCGACGGCGCCGTGCTCGTCGTCAGCTACGTCGCGTTCGTCTACCTGCTGATCCCGTGAGCGTTCCCGGCCCCGGAACGCACGCGGCGTCGAGCCGTCGGCGACGGCGATCCGGCTGCGACGATCCGATGCCTATTCGGCGGTCGCCGCCGCATCCATAGACAGTGATAGGGATCGTCGTCAGCCGGGCCGACGGAGCCTCGGAACACATCGGTGAGCGGTTGCTCGAGCTGGGTTCGTGGACGGAACACGAGGATACGGAGCGTCCGGATGCGGCGGGGGGCGGCACCTACCACCGTGCCCCGGGCTTCGAGCTCCGGACCTTCGAGGAGCTTCACATCCACCTCGACGACCCGAGCGTCGCCTTCACCGACCTGGACCTGCTCGTCTTCGTCTCCAGACACAGCGGGGAGACCGGCCCGCTGTTGACCGCCCACGTCACCGGCAACTTCGGCACGGCGGAGTACGGCGGGGAGCCCGGCGAGTTGGCGTCCGCACCGCCGGGGGCCGAAAAGCGGGTCGTCGAGGCGCTCGCTCGCCACGCACCCGACGGCTACGACGTCTGCATCGAGTGTACCCATCACGGCCCGAGCGAGGTCGGGGTGCCGTCGATGTTCGTCGAACTCGGCTCCGACGAGCCGCAGTGGTCCGACCCCGAGGGTGCCCGGGCCGTCGCGCGGGCGGTGCTCTCCCTTCGGGAGACGCCGGATCCGGATCTGACCGGTCCGGCCGGGGAACCCCGTCACGTCGTCGGCTTCGGGGGCGGCCACTACGCCCCGCGATTCACCCGCATCGTGCGCGAGACCGAGTGGGCGGTCGGCCACGTCGCCGCCGACTGGGCACTCGCGGAGCTCGGATCGCCCGCGGCGAATCGCGAGGTGATCGACCGCGCCTTCGAGCGGAGCCGCACGGATCTGGCGGCCATCGAGGGCGACCGTCCCGAGCTGGCGGCGGTCGTCGAGGACCTCGGCCGTCGGGTGGTGAGCGAGACGTGGCTTCGCGCGGTCGGAAACCGCTCGCTCGCACTCGTCGAGGCGCTGGAGGCCGCGATCACACCCGTCTCCGAGGGGCTACGGTTCGGTGACGCGGCGCCCGGGGACGGCGACGCGGAACCGGCCGAGCGCGTCGTCGTTCGGGAGCTGCCGGCGGAGCTGCTCGCCCGTGCACAGGGGATCGATCCGGAGGCGACCCGGGAGGCCGTCGAGCGGCACGCGGTCGCCTTCGACACCGAGCAGGGTGGAACGCGTGCGATCGGGCTCGCGGCGTTTCCGGCCGATCCCTCCGACTCGTCGTCAGTCGTCGCTTCGGCGTCGTCGGTCACCTCACCGTTCGAGGCGCTCGTCACGGGCCTCGCGAGGATCCTCGAGTCCCGGTACGACGCGGTCGCCGTCGAGGACGACGCCGTCGTCGCCCGCGAGGCCGCTTTCGACCCCGAACTCGCGGCCGAACGCGGCGTGCCGGAGGGGCCCGCGTTCGGGCGACTGTCCGCCGGCGAGTCGGTGGAGGTCGACGGCGAGACGATCGAGCCGAACGCGGTGACGCGGACGAACGTCGATCGGTTTCCGATCGGGACCGTCGATGACTCCGCCGCGGAGCGGGTCAACCGGTGAATCCTCGCAAATCGGGCCGACGGTGGGAGATCCGTCGTCAGACCCGCGTATGACGATTGGGCAAAGATAAATAGGCGGGGGTTGCAACGAAACCACATAATGGACTCCATCGTAGAGGACGCGATCGATGAAGCCGAGGAAGCGCCCGATGAGGGCGCCGACGGATTCGCCGATGGCCCGGGCGACGGGGGGGCCCCGCCACAGACCGGCACGATGACCGACGAGGAGCTTCAGGACGTGCTGAAGGACCTGCAGACGAACATCACCGTGGTCGGTTGCGGCGGCGCCGGCGGCAACACGGTCAACCGGATGCGAGAGGAGGGGATCCACGGCGCGAAGCTCGTTGCCGCCAACACCGACGTCCAGCACCTCGTCAACATCGACGCCGATACGAAGATCCTGATGGGCCAACAGAAGACGCAGGGCCGTGGGGCCGGCTCGCTCCCGCAGGTCGGCGAGGAGGCCGCGATCGAGTCCCAAGAGGAGATCCAGGACGCCATCGACGGCTCGGACATGGTCTTCGTCACCGCCGGTCTCGGCGGCGGGACGGGCACCGGCTCCGCGCCCGTCGTCGCCAAGGCCGCCCGCGACTCCGGCGCGCTCACCATCGCCATCGTCACCACCCCCTTCACCGCCGAGGGCGAGGTGCGCCGAACCAACGCCGAGGCGGGCCTCGAACGGCTCCGTGACGTCTCCGACACCGTCATCGTCGTCCCCAACGACCGGCTGCTCGACGCGGTCGGCAAGCTCCCCGTTCGGCAGGCGTTCAAGGTCTCGGACGAGGTCCTCATGCGCTCCGTGAAGGGGATCACCGAGCTGATCACGAAACCCGGCCTCGTCAACCTCGACTTCGCCGACGTTCGCACCGTGATGGAGAAGGGCGGCGTCGCGATGATCGGACTCGGCGAATCCGACTCCGAATCGAAGGCGCAGGACTCCGTGAAGAGCGCGCTCCGCTCCCCGCTTTTGGATGTCGACATCTCCGGCGCCAACTCCGCGCTCGTCAACGTCACCGGCGGCACTGACATGTCGATCGAGGAGGCCGAGGGCGTCGTCGAGGAGATCTACGACCGGATCGACCCCGACGCACGTATCATCTGGGGGACCTCCGTCGACGAGGAACTGGAGGGCGAGATGCGGACGATGATCGTCGTCACCGGCGTCGACTCCCCGCAGATCTACGGCCGCAACGAGGCGGCCGAGGAGCAGGCCGCCAAACGGATGGAGGACATCGATTACGTGGAGTGAGCACGGACCGGCACCCGCGGGACCCGATCGAGAGGCGACGAACTTCGCTCGACGAAACGCCGCGACGGGACGACCCCGGCGGATTCCTCTGCTCGGTTCGATCCGTCCAGCGAGCATCGGGAGCGACGCTCGCTCCGACGTCGAAAGAGCGATGCGCCGCCGTCACGATGAAGGGACGTAATGACCGACGACATGGCCGAGGAGACGACCGAGGACGATCCCGACGGCGTCACGTCGTTGCTGCGCGAGGCACGACTCGTCTTCGGCGCGGTGCTCGTCGACGGCGTTCCCCGGATCGTCGAACGACTCGACGAGGATCACTTCGAGGCGAACGAGGCGGAAATGGTGCTCAGCACGGCGTACGCGAGCGTAAGCGCTGACCTCGCTCCGTTCGTCACCGACGAGGATCGACCGGTCGACGCTCCCGATGGTGGAGAGGGAGGCGGGGCCGGCACTCCCGAAAACGGGACGAGAGATGAGGACGATGCTCTCGACCGGATCACGACGGTTGATCGGACCGTCGACGCGGTCACGAGCGCCCACACGTACTACCTCCTCTGTAACCTCGAGGCCGGCGAATGGACACGGATCAGGGACGCCGGCGGCGGCGGCGAACTCGATTCCGACGCCGGTGCCGAGGTCCCGGCAGCTAACCGGTATCTCGTCTCCAACGCACTCGTGGAGGAGGCGACCGAGCGCATCGGGGCGCTCCCGGACTCGGTCACCGGGACGGAGATCGAGCTGATCGACTGGAGCGGCTGAGATCGACCCCGAAGTCAGCGCTCGCCGCAACCGCCATCGCCGGAGCCAACTCCGCCGTCTCCGCAGTCACCCCCGCCCCGGACCGGCTCGGTGGCGGGGACGATCGGCGAGCCCGGATCGTCGGAGGCGAGGCTCCCTCGCTTCGCGCGGTTGACCGCGCCGATCCGGTTTGTCACCGCGTCCCGCAGGTCGATAAAGCGGTCCGCGGCGGCAGTCCCCTGTAATACCGTTACGGGCTTGTCGGCGTCGCTTCCGGACCGGATCTCCGGATCCATCGGGATCTCGGCGAGCAGCGGGACGTCGTACTCCGCCGCGATCGACGCACCCCCGCCGCTTCCGTACAGCTCGTGTTCGTCGCCGCAGCCGGGACATCGGAACGAGCTCATGTTCTCGACGATCCCGAGCACCGGCGTCCCGCGGTCGAGGAACATCCGGATCCCCTTTCGGACGTCCTCCAGCGCGATGTCCTCCGGCGTCGTCACCACCACCGCACCGGTCACCGGCACGTTCTGAAGGAGTGTGAGCTGCTCGTCTCCGGTCCCCGGCGGCAGGTCCACGAGCAGGTAATCGAGCTCGCCCCACTCCGTCTCCTCGATGAGCTCGGAGAGCAGCTTGTCGATCATCGGCCCCCGTAACATCGCGGGATCCGTGTCGTCCTCCGAGAGAAACGCCATGCTCATTAGCCTGATCCCGTCGGCCTCCGGCGGAACGATCTTCCCGTCCTCCGTCAGCCCCGGTCTGGCCTCGATCCCGATCATGCCCGGCACGTTCGGGCCGTAGATGTCGGCGTCCAGCAGGCCGACGCGTGCGCCGGTCTTCGCGAGCGCGGTCGCGAGGTTCGTCGCGACCGTCGTCTTACCGACCCCGCCTTTCCCCGAGGCGATCGGCACGACGTTCCTGACGTTCGGCAGCGGGCTGTCGGGATCCTCCCACGAGAGGCTCACCGTGATCCTCGGCTCCAACCCGAGCGCCTCGATCTCCTCGCGGATCCGGTCGCCCATCGCCTTCTCGTCGGTCGAGTACGGGGCGTTGAACGCCACGGCGACGGTCGCGACGCCGTCTTCGACACGGACGTCGTCGATCAGGCCCAGCGAGGCGATGTCACGACCGAGTACGGGATCCTCGACGGCGCGAAGCCGTTCGCGAACCTGGTTCGCATCAGCGGTCATCGACGTCACCCCCTTCGAGCACCGTGATCACGCCGTCATCGGTCGCGTCGAGCCGTTCGAGTCGCTCCGCGAGCCGCCTTCCGTCCGCCTCGACGAACGACCGGGTCTCGTCCGCGAGCAGCGCGTAGAACTCGGTGTCGGCGTGCTCGCGCACGTTTTCGGCGAGCTCCGAGATCCATCGGCCGAGGTGTGACACCAGGAAGTCGTACTGGCGATCGAGATAGTGTTCGACAGCCTCGAAGTCGCCGGCGGCGAGTGCCTCACGTTCGGTCGCGACGAGCAACGAGACGAACTCGAGCTCGGCAGCCACGTGGTCGGCCGGCTCGTCGATTCCGATGTCGACGCCGGCCTCGTAGTACTCGGCCTGAACGGCGGCGGTGGAATCGGTCATCACGCGTGATTCATCGTCGACGTACACCGATTCATACGGCGGAGCCGCCAGTTCGAACGGACCGACGAACAGTTGGGCGTGATCCAACCGGAGCGAGTCAGCGTCGGGCATCGTCTCGCGCAGCTTCTCGGCATCGACTTCGACATCGGTTTCCACGGCTTTGGTGCCGTTGAAAACCGCCGTCGGCCAGTCCTTTGGTTGCTGATACAGCGCCGCTAATAGTCGGTACGTCGCCGCGCGCCCCCGTTCGGTGGCGAGCGCGGGACCGACGCCGAGCGAGTCGTCCATCGTTCGTGAGGTCGTCATGGGTATCATTGAGTGTGTCCCCGTAGAAAACGGGCCGCAACGGCCGGGCCGCCGATGTCGGCGGGCGGTCGGGTGGTGCTGGAAGCGTCCGTCTCCGGGCGTTACCTTCTTTCGATGTCCACTTGGACGTCGCCGTAGAACACCGAACTCCCGCTGAGTCGGTCGTACTCCGCGCCGATGACGAGGTTGTTGTGGCCACCTTTCGCCTCCTCGCCCATCTCCTCGGAGGCGCGTTGACCGTAGGCCCAGTGACCCTGTCCCCACGTCTTGGCGACCGTCCCCGGACGGATGCCCTCCCAGAGTCTAGCGGTCGTTTCGATCTCGCCGGCCGGGGAGCTGATGACGATCTCGTCGCCGTCCTCGATTCCCCGCTGGCGAGCGTCGCGCGGATTGATCTTCGCCACGTCGGTGTACGGGACGTCACCGGGATTGACGTCCTTGTACTCGAGACTCCACCAGACGTTCGCCGACCGACCTTCTCGACCGAGCCGGTCCTTGTGGTCGACGAACTTCATGGGGAACTCCCCACCGTCACCCAAGTCGTACGGCTCCTCGTAGTGCGGAACGAACGCATCCGGTGTGTCCGGATCGGCAACCCGGCCCTGGTAGTTGCAGACCTCCAGGACGGTGTCGACGTCGACGTCGTGGCGGTCAGCATGACGCCGTAGGGCGTTTCCGAGCGTCTCGCCGTCGAACTCGAAGCGCCCCGAGTCGGTGGCGAACTCGCCGCCCTCCGAGGGCCAGCGGTGGCGGAACTCCCATTCGTCAGTGTGCCAGATGCCACGTTCGCGGAACTCGACCCAGTCGTCGAACTCCTCGCCTCCCAGCCAGTCGAACTCGTTTTCGCGGTATGCCGGGTCCCAGATGGGCCGGGTGCGGAGCTTGATCGCGTTGCGTGAGAACGCCTGTGCACGAAGCTCGCGACTCTCGAAGTCGTCGCCGGGGAACTCCTCCCGGAGCGTCCGCCCCGACTCCGGATCGGGGTACTCGTTGTCGAAGAACTCCAGCATGTTGTCGAAGCCCCTGTCGGCGAGGGCCTCGGCCAGCAGATACGGGATCTCCGTTTCGTCGGTCTTACAGTCCCAGAGCCGACCGTTTTCGAGCACGTCCCGTGGGTCGTCCGGATCGTCGGCCATCACCGGCGTGTGGAGGTTGATCGTCCGCCGGCGTGCCGCGGTGCTGCGGAGCTGCCCCCAGCGTTCGAACTGGTGATGGGTCGCCGGCAGGATCAGGTCCGCGAACCAGGCGGTCTCGCTGGCGTGGGTCTCGATCGTCGCGTGGAACGGGATCTTCGCCAGCGCGTCCTCCCAACGTTTGCTCTCGGGGTTCGAGAACGCGAAGTTGTTCCAGTACGAGAGCAGGACCTTGATCTCGTTTGGATCCTCATCGAGGATGCCGTCGGCCGCGTTGTTGGTGACGACGCCGCCGCCCGACTCGCCGTCTTTGAGCGCCGGGAACTCCAATCGACCGCGCTGGTCGATCTTCTCGTTATTGAGCCCGTGTTCGGCGACCTCGTCGATGTAGGGATCCGGCGCGGGCAGGTCCTCGACACCGGTGCTCGGTGCGTACATCGTTCCGCCCCGGTTGCCGACCGAGCCGACAAGCCCGTTGAGCGCATGGATCGCCATCGCGGTGTAGCTGCCACGAACTTGCATACACGGCCCGCCCCCCAGCCACGAGATCGCCTGCGGACCCGCTTCGCCGAAGCCGGTCGCGATACGCTCGATCTGCTCGGCGTCGACGCCCACCTCCTCGGCGGCCCATTCGGGATCCTTGTCGTAGAGCTCCTCGTTCCACCACTCGACGACGCCCTGGCTGTTCTCGGACTCCTCGAACGTCGCCGGATCGACCCGCTCGTCCGGCACGAACCGATTCTCGCCGTCCTCGAACTCACCGACGAACTCCCGGCTCCAGAGGCCGTCCCTGAGGATGACGTGGGCCATCGCCGAGGCGAGCGCGCCGTCCTTGCCGGGCTCGACCGGGAGCCACTCGTCGGATTTCGATGCCGTCGACGAGAGTCGGGGCTCGACGACCGCGACGGTCGCGCGGTCGAGCAGGTCGCCGAACTCGTTGGAGTAGTGGGAGACCTGCCGGTTCGACGAGATGGGATCCGCGCCCCACGCGATGACGTACCGCGTGTTCTGCACGTCATACTGCCGGTAGGCCCACTCTCCTTCGGTGAACATCGGGCCGAATTTCTCGGCTTCAGCACAGATCGCGCTGTGGGAGATGTTGTTCGGCGAGCCGATGATCTGCGGCAGGTAGCTGTAGAGGATCGGCCGGAGGTAGGTGTATCGACCACGCGTGACCATGAACTTCTCCGGCTCCCCGCTTTCACGAAGCTCCATGATCTCGTCGGCCAGCATCCCGATGGCCTCCTCCCAGCTGATCGGCTCGAATTCGGGGTCGACGCCTTTGCCCTTCTCGGGATTCGTCCGCTTCATCGGCTGGGTGATCCGGTCGGGATCGTACAGCTGCTGGATCCCGAGGTCCTGTCGCGGACAGTCGTGTTTCCCGTGGATCTTCGAATCCTCGTGGCCGCGGGTTCTGATCACGCGGCTCGTCTCGTCGTCGACGAGGATCTGTGCGGAACACCACGAGGTGCAGCCCGCACAGGTGCTCGGCTTCCAGCTGCCCGTGTGGTCGACCAGTCGGGTTCGGGAGTCGTCAGCCTCCGCAAGCGACGTCAGGCTGGTCAGGGTGCTACCGAGCCCGGCGGCGACCGCGCCGACCGCACCCGCCTTCATGAAGTCCCTGCGTCCGACTGCAAAGCCGTTTCCTCCGTCGTCTTTCGTCGTATCGTGTTCGCTCATGGTTTTAGTCCCCCAGTCCGGGTTCACCGTAGTCGGCTTCGTAGCTGCCGCCGTTGTAGTCCCTGACGTACTTCACCGACGGCTCCGTGCCCTCGTTCTCCTTGAGGACGTCCTCGTTGTACTGCCCGAGGATCTCGTTGACCTTGCTGTCGGGATCGTTCAGGTCGCCGAAGATCCGGGCCTCACAGGGACACTCCTCGACGCACCGCGGCAGTTCGTTCTCCTCCAGCCGGTGGACACAGAAGTTGCATTTCTCGACGACTCCCTTGTACCGGGTCGGATGTTCGCTGTCGCTAACCTCGCGGTTCGGATTGTAGTAGGCCGGGGCGTCGTCCCGTTCGACGCCGGCGCGTTCCTTGACCTCCTTCGGGGTCGCGGTCCCGTTCTCGATGGTCGCCTCCTCGGTTTCCCACGTCGGGTGTGGGTCCTCCTTGTTGAGGTAGATCTCATCGTACGGGCAGTTGACCATGCAGGCCTTACAGCCGATGCACTTCTCGTGGTCGTGCATCGTGATGCCGCCTTTCCCCTTGTAGAGCGCCTTCGTCGGACACCCCTCGGCACACGGTGCGTCGTCACACTGGTTACACAGCGTCGGCGTGTACTCGTAGCTGACGTCGGGGAACTGGCCTTCGGTTTCGATGATTCGACTGGAGTAGGCCATTCCCTCCTGTAGGTTGTTTTCGGACGCACAGCCCATGTTGCAGGCCGCACAGCCGGTGCACCGCTGGAGGTCGATGACCATGCTCAGATTGACGCCCTCGCCGTCGAGGTCCGCCTCCTCGAGCTCGGTGCCCATCCGGGCGTCGAGCGTTCGTGGCTCGCTACTCATCGTCCGTTCCTCCGTCGGTTACCGTCTCGGTGTGGGTCATGTCGTGATCCTCGTGATGCGGAAGCTCGTCGAGGTCGAACAGCGCTCGAGCGACCGTGTACAGCAGCGCGAACAGTGCCACGCCGGCGACGACGATGGCCAACTCGGTCGACGAGGGCGCGTAGCTCGCGATCGGATACTCGTGGAAGTTGTCGTTCGTCAGCGCGACGACTTGCCCGCCGACGACGAACTCGAAGCGGCTGGCGAACATGCCGACGAGCACGAACGCCGAAGCGGCGAGGACGCCGTTGACCGTCCGGGTCTTCGGGGAGGCCATCAGCGCCATCGGAACCAGCAGTCCCAACACCATTCCGACGCCGACCGACCACAGCCCCATGCCGCCGAACAGCATCTCCTGGTGTGCCATAGCGAGCGCGTCGTTCGTCGTGACGAGCCCGAAGACGTGTCGTAGCGCGGTCAAAAGCAGAACGGCCGTGGCCATCACGCCGACGTATTTGCCGAGCGTGTGGGTGATCAACTCCTCGCTGACCATCGCCTCGGTCGACGCCGACAGCTTCCGTTCGACGACGGTGACGGCGGTGATCAGGGCGACGCCGGAGGCGACCGCGGTCACCAGCAGGAGGACCGACGCGAACATTCCGCCGTAGTAGGGTCGGGCCTCGGCGGTCCCGAAGATCGCGCCCAGCATCGTTCCCGCGAGGATCGGCGCGACGAGCGCGACGAGCGCCACGGTCTTCGAGAGCCTCCGTGGCGGATCATCGACGCGGTCGATGAGGACGAACTCCGCGGTCAGCGCGGCCCCGTAGATGGAGTACAGGACGATCATCCACCACATCGGCGCGGACGGGTTCGGCGACAGCAGCATCTGTGGTATCGCCCGGAACGGCTGACCGAGCCCGGCCATGATCACGAGCCCCCCGGCGGCGAGCGTGATCAACGACAGGAGGATTCCTCGCTTGACCAATGGGTCGTATTTCGACATGCCGAAGACGCTCGACAGCGAGGTGATCCCGATGCAGATGCCCGTGCTCAACAGCGCGAAGAACACGTACGTGGAGATGAGGATCCCCCACGGCACCTGATCGGTCAGCCCGAGCACCGTCGTTCCCTCCATCAGCGTGAGGAGCACGCCGTACAGCCCGATGAGGAGCCCGAACCCGATCAGGGCGAGCCACGCATAATACCGCTTGCCGCCCCGTAGAACGCTCCTTATGCCGGTATCGCTCTCGGTGTGGCTCATCTGATCGTCCTCCGTCCTTCACGTTCCACGTGTGGCTCCCGACAGCCATCGATCAGGGTTTCGGTCATGAGTCCACCTTCCATGTGAGATCATGGGGTCCGTCCCCGATTCATCTGTATTACCATAATACAGACCTTCATATACCCCCTCCCGTTCGGTCGTCGCGAGAGGGACGTACCGGCGAGCGTCGTCCCACGTCCCGCAGCGATCGAGTCACGTCCACTCATGCGCCCGGTTAGAACTCGGTCGCAGCGTGGATCGGCCCGATGGCAACTCCGTGCCGATCCGGCGTGGACGACCGGGCGCGTATCGATCATCACATTTAATATACTATATTATTCAACGGAGTCGATAATCCGACGCTCGGTGTACTCTCGCTCACCGGAACCTCGAGACGGACGATCACGATGAATCACGTGGATCCAACCGGTTCGGCGAGGGGGTACGCGCTCTCGTTGGCGGTCGATGAGGGCGTCGACGTCGAGGCGCTCCTCACGCTCATCGCGAACGTCGACACGGACGGCGTTCGGATACGTGACGTTCGCGACGCCGACCGATCGACGGTTCCCGTCGCGGTCGACGAGCTGACCGAGGTACAGCGCGACACGCTGGTTCGGGCCGTGGAGGCCGGCTACTACTCGACGCCGCGGGAGGTGACGCTATCGGAGTTCGTCGAGGAGTTCGACGTCTCCAAATCCGCCATCTCACAGCGACTCCGGAACGCCGAAATGACGATCGTTCGGCAGGTCGCTGAGGGACTGATCCGGAACGGACACGGGGAGGTCGGCGGGCACGACGCGGCCGAGGACGCCGAGCGAGGGTAGCGTCATCGTCGGTCGAGCGGCCGAGTCGAGGAACGAACCCGGGTCCCGAAAACCGAACGCGGAGCGCGTTCCGACGGGAAGTTCGACACAACGTATTTAGCTCGTCTGCCGAAATCGGATCGCATGAGCGACGAACCCGAGAACGTCGAGGAGTTGCCGTCGACCGCCGGAGAGCTCGCCAAGGAGCACCCGGAGGTCTGGGATCGATACGCGGACCTCGGTAAGGCCTGCTCGGATGCCGGTCCCGTCGACGGGGAGACGAAGCGACTCGTGAAACTCGCGCTGGCCGCCGGCTCCGGGTCGGAGGGGGCCGTCCACTCGCACGTCCGGCGCGCGCTCGAGGAGGGGGTCGATCCGGAGGCGCTCCGTCACGTCGCGATCCTATCGATTCCCACGATCGGATTCCCCAAGGCAGTCGCGGTGCTGACGTGGATCGACGATCTCGTCGAGTCGGAGTGACGCCGCAACCGGCGCCTCGCGCACCCGTGACCGCGCCGCGTGCACTCGTGGACCGCGCCGCGTGCACTCGTGGACCGCGCCGCGTACACGGTCCGGTCGCGTCGATTCGGTCCGACCCATCGTCTCGTGGGGCCTTTTATTGTGCCGCTCATTTCAAGAAAGATTCAACCGGCATGCGAGCGCTCGACTGATCGAAGCCCGAGCGTAACGACGCATCCGTCACGTTTCGGGAACGATGTGATGAGCGGTACCGTTTTTTCCCGACATCCGGCTTTGGACGTGTACACGCGTCTACAACCAGTTCCGACACGGCCACGTATCCGGAGATATCGATGGGAACGTCCCCACTCCATTTGGACATTCGTCACGGAACTCTGACGCTGGACACGATTAAGTCTGTGATCAAATGAATTAAGTCATATCGTAATTCATCGATGTGTATGTCGATACTCGACCGACTGTTCGGTGGCGGGTCGAACGACGACGGGAACTGTTGTGACATGCAGATCGAGGAGGTGGAAGCCGAAGACGCGGACGAGAGCGGCGAGAGCGACGAGACCGAGGACGTCAGCGACGCTGACGGGAGCAACGAGAACGCGTCGGGCGGGATTCCCGACCGAACGGAGCGCTGATCGACGGTGTCGAACGAATCGACCGCCGAGAACCGCTCGAGTTCCGAGTTCGCGAGCGAAACCCACCGACGGATGAAGGGAGAAGCCCGTCGTGACGGACCGTCCCCGGCGACTCGCCGCACCGAGGACGGGGTCATCGAGGCGGAGCTAACGTCGCTCGAGGCGCTGGCCGATCAAAAGCGGCTCGCGGTCGTCCATGCGCTTCGGGAGGGCGAACTCCGCGCCTGCGAGTTGGAGACCGTGCTCGTCGCGCCGCAATCGACGGTCGCCTCACATCTCCGGACGCTTCGCGAGGCGGGCATCGTCACCACGCGAAAGCAGGGCAAGTGGACCTACTACCGGATCGCCGACACGGCGAGCCTCCAACTGCTTGATCCGGCCGCCGCGCTGGGTGAGGATCGGTGATTCCGCCGGGCACCGAGGCGGCGCTGCTCGACTCGTGGGACTACTTCCTGCACCTCGCGATGGTCCTCACGCCGCTTTTCATCGGCGCCTCGTTTCTCGTCGGGCTCGCGCAGGAGTATCTCCCGCCGGAGCGCGTCGAGGAGATGCTTCGGTCGCGCGACCACGGCAGCGGAAACGTCCTCGCGGCGGGACTCGGCGCGGTGACGCCGTTCTGCTCGTGTTCGACCGTTCCCGTTCTGGCTGGCCTGCTCGGCGCCGGCGCGCCGACCGGCATGGCCTTCTCGTTCCTCCTCGCGTCACCGATCGTCAACTGGATCGCCGTGTTCCTGCTGTTCGGGCTGTTCGGGGCCGGCGTCACCGTCGTATACGTGGTGACTGCGTTGCTCGCGGCGATCGCCGGAGGCCTGCTCATCGGCACTCTTGACCTCGAGGACTCCGTCAAGGACGTTCGGATCACGACCGGGGACCGTGAGATCGCGACCGACGGCGGCGCGTCAGCGTCCGGTTCCACGTCGACGGCCGACGCCACGTCCGGCTGCGGCGAGTGCGGAACGACTGCGACGGATCGAACCCACGGGGAACGCGTGACCGCGGCCGGAGCGGGTGCGCTCACTTTCTTCCGTGAGACGCTTCCGTACATCGTCGTCGGGATCGCGATCGGCGCGCTGATCCACGGGGCGGTGCCCGCGGAGTTCCTCCAACGGATCGCCGGACCGGGGAATCCGCTTGCGACGCCGCTCGCGGCGCTCGCCGGCGCGCCGGTGTACGTGAGCATCAGCGGCATGTTGCCGATCGCGCACTCGCTCACCGAGGCGGGGATCCCGATCGGGACGGTGATCGCGTTCGTCATCGGCGGGGCGGGGATCAGCATCCCGAATCTGATCCTCCTGAACAAGCTGTTCGAGCGGTGGCTGCTCGCGATCTACGCGATGACGGTCGTGACGATCGGGATCACGGTCGGCGTGCTGTTCAATGCCGTCTTCGTCGGGCTGCTCTGAGCCGACCGTCTCTTTACCTCGACGCGACGCGTCCCTATCTCGGACGTGACCCGTCGAGTGCGACGAGGACCGCGGTGGCCTGCGTGGTCGTCTCGTACTTCCGCCACTTTCCGTCCTTGCGGCGCGTGACGAGTCCCGCGTCGGTGAGCTGTGAGAGGGCGTGGCTGATCGCGCTGTCGCTCACGTCGAGAAGCGGCGAGATCTCACAGACGCAGAGCTCCTCGTCGGCGGCGTGAAGCAGCCGGACGATCGTGTACCGGGTTTCGTTCGCGAGCGCCGACAGCAGCGTGACGTCGGCCTCGAGCTCGGATTCACCCGTGGCCGCGTTCAGCTCCTTGAGCTCCGCCAGCCGTTCGGCGAGATCCTCGTCGGTACAGCCGCCGCGCTCGTCGGAGACGTACCGACGGAGTCGGTCGGTCGATGACATATGAAACGATCGAGCGGATGTCCGATTAAGCATTGTGGCTCCGTCGGCTATCGGCCATGTGGCGGAGGAGCGGGAACGGCGGAGGGAACCCGACGTTCGGGAGTCGACCACGGCCGACGAGCACGTCCCGATCGACGCGCTCGAACGCACTGCGGAGTGGTAGCTCCGGTTTCCGGAGGCGCTCGCCGACGCCGCCGACGGGGCTCCGCCGACCCCGGCCCGCATCAAAAGGTAAAAACGGGCTCGTCCCGAAGCCGCTCGTAACATGAAAGTTCCGTACGACCTCAACAGCTACATTCGGGTGTTGAAGCTGGCGAGCACGCCGAGCACCGATGAGTTCCTCCAGGTGTCGAAGATCGCCGGGGCCGGGATCGTTCTCGTCGGCTTCCTCGGTTTCCTCATCTTCGCGGTCATGAGTCTTCTGCCGGGGGTCGGCGCCTGATGGCGATCTTCTCCGTCAAGACCACCGCAAGCCAGGAGCGGACGGTCGCGGACATGATCGCTGACAAGGAGATGCCGGAGATCCACGCCGTCATCGCGCCCGACCAGCTCACGAGCTACGTGATGGTCGAGGCGTCGAACGGCAACGTCTTCGCGCGGATCCTCGATGAGATCCCCCACGCACGCGGGGTCATTCAGGGACCGGACGGGCCCGCCGAGAGCCCCTTCTCGGAGGTCGAACACTTCCTCTCGCCGACGCCCGACGTCGAGGGGATAGCCGAGGGCGACATCGTCGAGCTCATCGCCGGCCCGTTCAAGGGCGAGAAGGCTCGCGTCCAGCGCATCGACGAGGGGAAAGATCAGGTTACCGTCGAGCTCTACGAGGCGACCGTCCCCATTCCGGTGACGGTGCGGGGCGACCAGATCCGCGTGCTCGACTCCGACGAACGGTAACGCTTCGCGCTCGCCCCCTCCCCCTCTCCGTCCTCATCGCTCCTCTCTCCGTCTTCATCGCTCCTCTCTTCTATCCCCTCTCCGTCCGGGTCCGGCCCGCGTCTTTTTATCTCTCCTCGTGTTCTCTCCGCCGACATGCATGCCGTGGTGATCGGAGGCGGTATCGTCGGCGTGGCCACCGCACACGCGCTCGTGAACCGCGACGTCGACGTCACGCTGCTCGAACGCGACGCGCTCGGAACCGGCAGCACGGCCCGCTCCGCGGGCGGGATCCGTACCCAGTTTTCGACGCCGGTGAACGTCCGGCTCTCGCTCGCGAGCCTGCCCGTCTGGGAGACGTTCGAGGAGCGGTTCGACGTCGACATCGCCTTCCACCGGCACGGCTACCTCTTTCTCGCGCGGGAGGACGCGACCACCGCCCGGTTCGAGGAGACCGTTGCCATGCAACGTGAGCTCGGCGTCGACGTCGACCGACTGTCGCCGGCCGAGGCGGCCGCGGTCTGTCCGGGGCTGCGATCGGAGCGGTTCGTCGCGGCGACCTACAACGACCGCGACGGCTACGCCGATCCCAACCTCGCGGTTCAGGGGTACGCGGCCGCCGCGCGGGAGCTGGGTGCCGACCTCCGAACTGACACGGCCGTTCGGGACCTCCACATGGAGGACGGGCGCGTCGTCGGGGTCGAGACCGACGAGAGGCGGATCGACGCGGACGTCGTGATCAACGCGGCGGGTGCGTGGGCACGGACCGTGGGAGAAATGGCCGGTCGGGGCCTCCCGATCGCGCCGCGCCGCCGCCAGATAGCTGTGGTTGAGCCGGGCCAGGAGCTTCCGGCGGACGTGCCGCTCACCATCGACATGGACACGGGCTCGTACTTCCGGCCCGAGGGCGAGGGTACCGCGCTCGTCGGCGGACACTTCGCCGACGGGGATCCCGACGTCGACCCGGACTCGTATCCGACGTCGATGGACTTCGACTGGGCGTCGACGGCGCTCGAGCGTGCCGCCGACGCGGCGACCTACTTCGGCGAGGAATCGCGGCTCAAACGCGGATGGGCCGGACTCTACGCAGTCACGCCGGATCACCACCCGATCATCGAGGAGACCGTGCCCGGGCTCGTCACGGCCGCGGGCTTCTCGGGCCACGGCTTCCAGCACGCGCCGGCAACCGCCCGAACCGCCGCGGAGCTGGTTCTCGGCGAGGAGCCATCGATCGAGGGCGTGACGTCGCTGACGAGCGACCGGTTCGAGGACGACACGGACGGCGGACTCGTCGAACGCAACGTGGCGTGAGAGTTCGGTCCGGCTCGGGTGCGGTCCGACGGGTGCGGTCCGGCTTGAGTGCGGACGGCTGTCGGAGCCCGTCTTCGTCGACCACGCGCCCTTTTATGCATCGCCGACCCGTCGATCCGCGCATCGATGGCGACCCGCGAGGCCCTCTGGAACTACCGCAACGAGTTCGGCGACGCGTTCGGGCGCACCTACTTCCGGCGGTTCGGTCCGGGGGTGGTCTCCAGCGTCGGGCTCGGCACGTATCTCGGCGATCCGACCGACGCGGTTGACGACGCCCTCCGTGGGACGATCGGCCTCGCGCTTCGGTCGGGAATCAACGTCCTCGACGCGGCGAGCAACTACCGTCACGGTCGCTCCGAGCGGGTGATCGGTGAGGCGCTCCGGGACTCGGGGATCGACCGCGACGCGGTCATCGTGACGACGAAGGGCGGGTTCGTCCCCTTCAACGATGATCGGCCCGCGGATCCCGCAGCCTACGTCCGCGAGCGGTTCGTTGATTCGGGCATCGTCGCCGTCGGCGACCTCGCGGGCGGATCACACGCGCTTACGCCCGAGTTCATCGAGTGGTCGCTCGACCGGTCGCTCGATCGGCTCGGCCTCGACGCGGTCGACTGTTACTACCTCCACAACCCGGAGACGCAACTCGGGGTGCGATCCCGGGCTGCCGTCTACGACGCGATCGAGGCGAGCTTCGAGCTGTTGGAGCGGCGTCGGCTCGCGGGCGACGTCGGACGGTACGGCCTCGCGACGTGGGACGCCCTCCGGGTTCCCGAGAACGACGATCGCTACCTCTCGCTCGGTGAGGTGCTCGCGCGTGCCGAGGCCGTCGGATCGCGGATCGGCCCCGACGACGATCACGGGTTCGAGGCGCTCCAGCTCCCGTTCAACGTGGTCATGGCGGACGCGTTCACGCGGTCGAACCAGCCGAATCCGGGGAACCACGCGGAGGGTCCGACGAACGGTGCGCCCGACGACCCTCACCGCGTCTCGACGCTGGATTTCGCACACGAAGCGGGGCTCTCGGTGTTCACCAGCGCGAGCATCGCGCAGGGTGACCTGTCACGAAGGGGTGCCATCCCCGGGACGGTCGACGCGGAGCTTTCGGGCGACACGCCAGCACAGCGCGCGCTCAACTTCGCGCGGAGCGCCCCGGGTGTCACCTGCTCGCTCATCGGGACGACGAACCCAGACCATCTCCGTGAGAACGTCGCCGCCGGCACCTTCGATCCGCTTGGCGCGAAGGCGTTCGACGCCGTGTTCGAGTAGCGGACCGTCCCGGCGGGCTCGCCGTGTCAGCGTCGAAGCGATCCCGAAAAACGCCTACCGGAGTTCCTTGAACCGAACGCCGCAGTCGGGACAGATGCGCACCGAGAAGACTTCATCCGGATCGTTTTCCTTTTTCAGCACGCGCTCGCACGCGTTGCAGTTGAGCCGCTCGTAGTTGTCCTTGAACAGGTCGCCGTCGCGTAGCGCCTTCCGGGTCGATTTCATACGACCGGCTTGCACGCGGGTGGGTATAAAAAGCCCGACCGTCGGTCGTCCGTCCGCCGGGCGTCGGACGGCCCCCGCGGATCGACTCCCCCGGAACGGCGCGATCGCCGTGCTCGACCCGTCCGCCACCTCGAACAGCTACAACCCCGTACCCGACCTCTCGAAGATGCTCGACCGGAACGAGTAACCGACCTGGATTGGTCGGACGGAATGCCACTACCAGTCGCTACCAGTTATAAGGAGGTCTGCGCCGTGTGTTGATTCGGTGAACCAGTTCGAGGAAGCCGGAGGAGGGGATCGTGAACCACGGTCGTTCCGCTTCACTTCACTCCCTGATTCAAGTCCTTCTCGCGGCTCTTCGACTCCACTTCGTTCCGTCAGAAGAGCCGGAGGAGGGATTTGAACCCTCGACCTATTCCTTACGAAGGAATCGCTCTGCCAGCTGAGCTACTCCGGCACTCACGTCTACGTATCCCGAAGAGGAAAATAAGGGTTCCGAAACGCCGAGACCGTGTTCCGAAATACCGTGTGAGATCGGCTCAGTGGATGCGACCTGATCGAGAGCTGTCATCAAGTGCTGCTCCCGAGGTGTGCCCTCCGAGCTGTGACGGTGACGCGACGCCGCCACGGACGCGTCACGTTCGGCTTCGTGAAGCGGATCTGGACGACTGATCGCTCTCCGCCCGTTTGATCCGCCGTGATCGTCCGAATTACCGATCAGAAATCGCAGCCCATTGGATATCTTAGTGTGTATATAAGGGAAAGCGATAAATATTCCGTTGGACTCCGTTCGTGCGTACCGAAGCGTCGCCGCATGCCGTGACGGCGGGGATCGACTCCCTCGGCGGCGCCTTGCCCGGTCGGAGCCCGTACCGGGCGTCGACGAGTCCGCCGGCGGCGACCCCACGGCCGCCGGCGTCGCCGCTCGTCACCCGCAACGTCAGCGATCGACCGCGGTCGTCGTGTGTGATCCCCACGTCTCCGGCGTGCCCAAGCGCGAAATCGCCTCTGGTCCGACGTTCCTCCGCGACCGCGGACTCTTGTCATGTGACGGGCCATGACCGCCTCGCCCGCCCCACCGGGGGAGGCGGACGTTCTCGACTCGCTCGACCCGTCGAGCGACCGCGTTCCTCATTCCAACAGCCGACGTCCGGCGCCGCGCAGCGCTCGTCCACCGTCGAACAGCGCGGCGAGCACGCCGAGCGGACGGACCTCCGCGGGCGAGGCGTCGACCAGTCGGGAGACGACCCCCGGCCTCGCGTCCGCGCCGAGCAGGAACACGGCCCGGTCACGAACCCGCACCTCCACGGTGAGATCCGCCCCGACCAGCGCCCGCGTCGGCACCCACGACTCGACGTCGGTGCCGAACTCACGGGCCAATCGAAGCCCGTCGCGGACGGTGTCCACCTCGATGATGAGCCGGTCACCGGTGGACCGGACGGGCGCCTCGACGCCGGCGACGGTGACGGTGAGGTCCTCGGTATGGACGGATAGCGGCGTCGTCACTCCCCTTCGCGCGTCGTGACGCGGACGGTTCCGTCGAGCCGCCAGCGTGCGTGTTCGGCGTCCTCACCCGTCCCGCTCGGGACGTCGACCTCCATCTCCTCGAACTCGTAGATGATCTCCGCGTTGCGTCCGGTCAATCGGTCGTAGAGGCCGATCGCCAGGTCGGGCCAAGTGGTCGTCTCGTCGATGCGTTCCGCCGGTGAGTCCGTATCACTCATACCCTTCATAAGGGTGTCAACACACAAAGTATGCGTGCCTGACATGGTTGGATCGCTTCCGGATCGGCGGACGTGATCCCGAGTCGTCGGTCACCGCCGGTCGAGACGCACGTCGAGACAGACGTTGTACTCGTGTGGCGCATACGACCGAACCACGCGCTCCGTCTCGACCGTGACGTCGTACTCGTCGCCGACGGCCGCGCGGATCGCCGCCAGTCCGGGGCCGAAGGGATCGTCCTCGTGTTGAATGTCGTAGTAGTGGATGACACACGAGTCGCTCGCGAGGGCGACGGCGACGTCGAGGAAGTCGTCGGCGGAGTGCGGGAGGTTCATCACCAGCCGGTCGGCGACGTCCGCGTACTCCGCCGGCAACTCGCGGACGTCGCCCGCGATCGAGGTGATCCGGTCGGCGACGCCGTTTCGTTCGGCGTTCCCCCGAAGGTACTCGATCGCGACCTCGTTCAGATCGCAGGCGACGACCGTCGCGCCCCGCGTCGCCATCGGGATGGCGTACGGGCCGACCCCGGCGAACATGTCGACGACCGTCTCGTCTTTCCGCACCTGCTCGACGACCCGGCGACGCTCCGTCGCGAGCCGCGGGGAGAAGTAGACCGCCGCGACGTCGAGGCGGAACTCGTGGCCGTACTCGCGGTGGACCGTCTCGGTGCCGTCGCCGGCGAGGACCTCCCACTCGCGGACGCGAAGCTCGCCCTCGATCGGGGACGCCCGATTCAAGACCGTTTCACACGGCAGGTCCGACGCCATCACCGCGTCGGCGATCTCGCGGGCGCGCTCCGGATCGTCCTCGTCGACGATGACGATGTCGCCGAGCCGCTCCAGCGAGGGCTCGTAGCCGAGGAGCTCCGCAGGCGTCCTCGGCCGGTCCCGGACATCTGCGTCGCGCTCGACGAGTCGGTCCCGGAGATCCGCGGGGACCCGGTCGGGATCCGTGACGGGGATGTAGATGGTGCCCTCGACCACTTCGATCCGATGGTCGCCGTCGAGGGCGTCGACCTCGGCGAGTCGCGTACGGACGACCTCGCCGCGCTCGCGGGCGACGGCGACACAGGGAACGCTCATCGCCGGATCGAGACGGGCAGCGTGATAAAGGCTGACGCTTCGCCGGTCGAACCTCCCGTTCCTTCCGATCGCTCAGTCGTTTCCATCGCCCGGCTCGACGACGTCGCCCGGCTCGACGACGTCGCTCGGCTCGACGGCATCGAGCAGCACCGAGGCGTCGTGATCCTCGTCGACCCGGATCGTCCGGTCCGCCGCATCCGCGACCGGGACGTTCGGAGGCGCGAGTCCGCCGACGGCGACGACGAGACCCGCACGGCTCGCGAGGTCGACGGCCCCGGCGATCGCGTCGTCGTCCGGCGGGGAAAACGCCGGGGTCGTCACGACCGGTGCGTCGGCATCCTCGGCGACTCCCGCCGCCGCGTCGGTCTCCGGAACGATTCCCGCGGAGACCTCGTGACCTGCGGCGGACAGCCGGGCGATCGCTCGAGCCGCGCCGCGTCCGGTTCCGACCACGTGGACCCGGCGCGTCTCGACGTCGCTCACCGGAAACGTGGTGACCGACGGCGCGCCCGTTCCCGGGTTCGACCCCACGAAGGTCTCGGCGCCGAACCCCTCGCGCAGTGACGCCGTGTCGAGGACCGCCGCGGGCGGCCCGGCCGCGTGCACGCCGCCGTTCGCGAGGAGGACGATCTCGTCGCAGTAGCGGGCCGCCATGTCGAGGTCGTGGATGGCGGCGATCGCGGTCCGCCCGTCGCCGACGAACTCGCGCACCAACTCCAGCGTACGGACGGCGTGGTTGACGTCGAGGCTCGCGGTCGGCTCGTCGAGAAGCAGTGCCGGCGTCCCCTGCGCGATGGCCCGCGCGAGGAGGACGCGCCCGCGCTCGCCGCCGGACACCTCGGTGATCGACCGGTCGGCGAACCGCTCGACGCCGGTGGCGGCCATCGCCTCTTGGACGGCCGCGGCGTCGTCGGCGCCGTGGCTTCCGAACCGGCCGATGTGTGGCGTGCGCCCCATCTCGACGACGTTTCGGACGCGGAAGTCGAACGAGAGCGTCGTCGACTGCGGGACGCTGGCCACGCGCCGCCCCGTCTCGCGGGCGGACAGCTCCGAGATCGGATCGCCGGCGAGTCGGATCTCCCCGCGGTCCGGCCTCAGCGTGCCCTTGATCGCCCGCAACAGCGTGGTCTTGCCCGCGCCGTTCGGGCCGACCAGCCCGACGAACGTTCCGCGATCGACCGTCAGGTCGACGCCCGAGAACACCCGCGTTCCGCCGAAGGAGACGGTGAGGTCTCGCACGGCGACCATCGGATCCGCCGTGCGTGCGGCGATCGCCTCGGCACCGACCCCGTCGAGGTTCGGCGTCACGTCCGGGCTCTCGCGTTCCGACGCCGACCCCGGCTCGTCGATCTCCGACGTCGCGCCCGAATCGGTTCCGGTCACAGCTCGTGCACCTCGCGTTTCGTGAGCAGGTAGATGAAGAAGGGGGCGCCGACGGCCGCGGTGACGACACCGACGGGAAGCTCCGCGCTGCCGGAGCGCGCGAGGGTGTCGGCGGCGACGAGGAACGACCCGCCCGCGAGCGCCGCGGTCGGGAGAAGGATTCGATGATCGGGACCGACCACGAGCCGGAGCATGTGTGGAATGATGAGCCCGACGAAGCCGATGACGCCCGCGAACGCCACCCCGGCTGCGGTGATGAGCGCGGAGGCCGCGAGCAGGATCCGCTTCGTTCGTTCGACCTCGATGCCGAGCCCGTGTGCCTCCTCCTCGCCGAGCAGCAGCACGTTGAGGTCCCGCGTGTAGACGAGCAGGACGATGAAAAGCGGCGGTACGAGGCTCCCCGTCACGGCGACGTCGCTCCAGGAGGCCGCCGAGAGGTGGCCCATCAGCCACGCGACGATCCGACGGAGCGACTCGCCCGCCTGCAGCTGGAGGTAGGAGATGACCGCGCCGAGGAACGTCTGGACGGCGACCCCGGCGAGAAGCAGGGTCGCGACCGGCGTCCGTCCGTGCCGCGTCGCGATCGCGTACACGCCGAAGGCGGCGATCAGCGCGCCGGCGAACGCGAAGAGGCTCACCCCGGCGCCGTACGAGAGCCCCACGTCGACGTCGCCGACGAGCGGGAGCGCGAGGGTCGCCGAGAGCGACATCGGAAAGACGATGAAGCCGACCGCGCCGACGGCGGCGCCGGAGGAAACGCCGATGATGGACGGGTCAGCCATCGGATTCCGGAAGAAACCCTGCATGACCGTACCGGCGGCGGCGAGCGCGAAGCCGACGATCGCTGCGAGCATGATCCGCGGGAGTCGAACGTAGAGCACGATCCGACGATGGACGTCGTCGACCGGAAAGGCGAACGGTGACCGATAGACCACGTCCACGGTTGGCAGCGCGAGCGTCCCCCCGTTTCGCGCCCCGGCCTCGACGCCGGCCGGCACGACGATCGCGTTGAGGACGACCTTCACCACCTCGGCAGGCGGGATCCTGACCGGCCCGATCCCGGCACTCACGACCACGACGAGCGCGAGCAAGGCGGCTAGACCCACCGACCAGCCGGCCGCCGTCCGGAGAACGCGCATTCGTTCCTCAACACAGCTTGTAGTAGGTAAATACTTATTGGGCGGGCGGCGTCGATAGGACGATGACACGGATCCCAGCAGTCGCCGTCGCCGTGCTCGTTGTAACCGCCTTCGTGGGCGGCTTTGCGGGCGTGGCGGCGGGTACGCCCTCGGTCGCGGGCGACGCGGACGTCGAGGCGCCGGCGTGTGAGTTCCCGGTCACGCTCACGGACGCGACGGGTGAGTCGGTCACGCTCGAGGAGCCGCCCGAGCGGATCGTGACGACGAATCCCTCCGCGGCGCAGGTGTTGTGGGAGTTCGGCACACAGGACCGCGTGGTCGGACTGACGCAGTACGCGGCCTATCTCGACGGCGCCTTCGACGGCGACGTGGAACGTGAGAACGTCTCGGCCGAGTTCGGCGTCGACAACGAGAAGGTGGTCGGAGCCGACCCCGACCTCGTGTTGGCGCCGAACGCGACGGGCGTCGACGACACCGTCCAGCCGCTTCGCGACGCCGGAGTCACGGTCTACCACTTCCACGAGGCGACGGACGTCGACGACATCGCCGACAAGACCGACCGGATCGGCCAGCTCGTCGGCGAGTGTGAGGCCGCCGCGGAGACGAACCAGTGGATGTACGACGAGGTCGACGCCGTCGAGGAGCGAACCGCCGACTTCGACCGACCGACCGCGCTCTACCCGCTCGGAAGCGGCTTCGTTGCCGCGGGCGACACCTTCATCGACGAGATCATGACCATCGGCGGCACCGAGAACGTCGCGGCCGCCGAACACGTCGGCTACCCGCAGCTCTCGCCCGAGGTCGTCATCGAGGCGGACCCGGAGCTGATCCTCGTGATCGAACGGACCGCCGGCATTCTCGATGAAGAACCCTACTCGCAGACGACCGCGGGGAGGGAGCGCAACGCGGTCGAGATGCAGATCCACTACCTCAACCAGCCCGCGCCGCGCAGCGTCGTCGAATCGACGAACACGATCGCCGACGCGGTCGAGACGTATCAAGCGGCCGACGCGGACGGTGATGCCGACGACGTCGTCGATGGCGCCGATGCCGACGACGAGGCGACCGACGGCGACGACGAAACCCCGGAGACTCCCGCGGAGGACGACGATGACGCCACCGGCGTCGCCGCGCCCGGATTCGGGATCGGCGTGACCGCGCTGGCCGCCCTGATCGTCGCGTTGAGCGCGACGGTGATCGCCCGTCGACGGTAAGGATCGCTCGACGCCGACCGGGGGCGATCCGCCCCACGGATCGCCGACTGCGGTCGCTTTTAATACCCCGCCGTCGTATCGGCGTGCGTTCGATGAGTGTCCCGCGGATCTTCGCGCACCGAGGCTTCGCCGATCTGTATCCGGAGAACACCGTACACGCGATCAGGCAGGCGGCTCGACACGCGACGGCCGTCGAGATCGACGTCCGTCGCTGTGGAACCGGCGAGCTCGTCGTCTTTCACGACGACGAGTTGGGCCGCGTGACCGATGGCGAGGGACGTATCGACGAGATCCCCCTGGCCGATCTCCGACGGCTGCACGTTGCGGACTCCGAGGAGAGGGTGCCGACGTTCGACGAGTTGGCCGCGGCCGTTCCGGAGGGCGTTCGCGTCAACGTCGAGCTCAAGGAGGGCGGAGTCGCGGAGGAGACGGTGAAAACCTGCCGGAGCCACGGCGTCGACGCGATCTACTCCTCCTTTTATGACGACGCTATCCGCGAGGTTCGGTCGGTCGCGCCCACGGCGCCGATCGCGGTGTTGTGCCACAGAAGCCAGCCGATCGACGAACGGCTGGCACTGGCGGAGACCCTCGACGCGGAGGCGTTCCACCCCTCGCTCGAGCTGGTGGACGCCTGGTCGGACCCGGCCGACCCGCGCCTCGTCGCGAGCCTCGACCGACGGGGAGTGGACGTCACCGACGATGACCCGATGGGCGCGGGGTCGGACGTCGTCGCGCTCGCGCACGCCTTCGGGCTGAAGGTGAACGTCTGGACCGCCGAGACGCCCGCGGACGTCGCCCGGCTTCGGGATCGCGGCGTCGACGGGATCATGATCGACCATCCGGACGTCGCCGCGTCCCTCGCACGGTGAGGGGGCCGTCGCGGGTCGAGCCGTCGGGGGTCGGACCGTCGCGGGGTCGGGCCGTCACGGATCGGGCCGCCGTGGTTCGGGCCGTCGCAGTCGGACGGGCTCAATAACCCAATCGAAGCAGCCGGTTCGCGAGCAGCGTCAGCAGTCCGACCGCCATCACGCCCGCGAGCAGCCCGAAGGCGACGCTCCAGCCGGCGAGGTCGGAGAGTGCGCCGACGACGACGCTTCCCGAGGCGCCGAGCACCATGTAGACGGTGCGGACGAGCCCGAAGCCGGCGCCGCGCTCCTCCTCCGAGAGCAGGTCCATGAACCGCGACTGGACCGGCGCCCCCCACGACATCGCGAGCCCCACGAGCAGCACGGCGGCGACGAGCGGCCCGGTACCGAGCCCCTCGCGGGCCGCGACGACGAGCAGCCCGTAGCCGACGACGCCCGTCGACATCGTGATCATCGCCGCGGTGTCGCGGTCGAACCGGTCGGATATCGACCCCGTCACCGGCTGAGTTCCCCCGTGAACGAGGAAGTACAGCGAGAACAGAAGCGCCGACAGCGCGGTCGAGAGCCCGCCGCTCACCTCGAGGAACGTCGGAAGGAAGGATGCGGTCGCCTGCCAGGTGAACGCGCCGAGCGTCGCCAGAAGCGTCGTGTAGAGGATGGGCGGCCGCGAGAGCAGCTCGGCGAGGGGTCCGGACGCGAACCGCTCGCGCATCGGCTGCTCCGGACGAACCGGCTCCGTCGGTCGGATCCGCCAGGCGAAGAGCACGAAGATCGGGATGGCCACGACGGTTCCAAGGAGGATCCCCGCACGCCAGCCGTAACGGGCGCCGACGAGCGCGGCGGCCGGCGGGGCGGCGAGGCCGGCGATCGGGCCGCCGGCGACGTGGACGCCGATCGCCCGGCCGATGTCGTCGAACTGCTTCGTGAGAAACGTCGTCGCCACGGAGTAGTGAAGCCCGGCGCCGGCCCCGAGAACAACGGTGAAGGCCATGAACGCGAGGACGGAGGGGGACACGGCGATGAAGAGCGAGGCGACGCCGGTGGCACCCACGGCGGTCAGGATGACCGTCCGTTCGCCGTATCGGTCGCCCAATACGCCCGAGGGAAACTGCGAGAACGCGTACGCGAGCCACATGCCGGACAGCGCCAGCCCGACCGTGGCGTTCGTCACCTCGAACGCGTCGGTTATCGCGGGGACCAGCGGACTGATGGCCAACCTCGCGACCATCGTCGCGGTGAACGCGAGCGTACAGAGGGCGAGCGCCGTGTGGGCGTACCGCCAGTTCACGAACGCCGTTCATCGCCGGAAGGAAAGGGGGTTCCGATCGCGGCGAACCGTACACGGTTGGAGCACGACGCCGAACGGTCGGCAGTCGATGTGCCCGCGCCGTGGACGTCATCCCCACCCACTCACCACCCCACCCGATCACGGTCCTCGGTCGATCACGAACTCGATCGGATAGTCGGTGAGGTTCTCGTGGCCGTCCTCGGTGACGACGACGAGGTCCTCGATGCGGACGCCGCCGACCGCAGGGTCATAGAGGCCGGGCTCGACGGTGACGACGTGACCGGGCTCCAGTTCGGCACCCCCGCTCGCGAGCCGCGGGGACTCGTGCACGTCGAGGCCGATCCCGTGGCCGGTCGAGTGAATGAACCCCGTCTCCGTCTTCGGGTCGGTTCGGAACGTCGGGTAGCCTGCCTCCTCGTAGACGCGACACGCCGCGGCGTGTACCTCCTCGCCAGTCGTCCCCGGCTCGACGGCGTCCAGCGCCGCATCGAGCGCTTCCTTCGTGACGTCGTAGCGCTCGCGGAGTTCCCCGCTCGGCTCGCCGACGCAAAACGTCCGCGTCATGTCCGCGTGGTACTTCGTCGCCTTCGACCGCGGAAAGACGTCGATGATGATCGCCTCGCCGGCCCGCAGTGGACCGCTGCCCCGATCGTGGGGATCCGCCGCCTGCACGCCGCCGGCGACGATCGTCTCGTCGAGCGCACAGCCGTGGCGAAGCAGCGTGATCTCGATCTCCTCTTTGACCCGCTCGCTCGTCAGCGGCTCGCCCTCGTGGACGAGGGTCCCCTCCGCCGCCTCGTCGAGCGCGACGTCCTCGCCGGCGATCGCGGCGTTCGCGATCAGCTCCTCGGCCGCCCGGAGCGCCGCCTCGTTCGCCCGCTGTGCGTCGCGGATCGCCGCCACCTCGTCGTCGGTCTTCACCGCTCGTGCCTCGGTCAGGAGGTCCTCGTCGTCGACGTGCACGTCGATCCCGCGCTCGCGGAGGGCGTCGGCGGTTCCGACGGGCCCGCGCGGCGGCATCGAGAGCGATTCCACGCCCTTGTCGCGAACGAACGCGGCGTACATGTCGTAGCGGTCCTCCCGACCGCCGTACTCGTAGTCGTAGTCCGCGTGGCGCTCGACGAGGTCGACGTCGGCCTCGGTCCGTGCCCGACCGTACTCGAGCCCGGAGACGAGCGTGGAGACGTCGCCGTCGGCGTACAGCGTGAGAAACGGGTCGGGGCCGGTGAATCCCGAGAGGTAGAGCTGGTTGGCGTCCTCCTGGGAGGCGTCGATCAGATAGCCGTCCGTTCCGGTCGTCGAGAGAGCGTTCTCGAGGCGCGTTCGGTCCATGATCTGATCTCCTCGACGAGCGATAAAGCGATTGTCCTCGCGGCACTCGTCGGCCCGTACTGTTTCCACGAAACGATTATATACATTCCCGGCTGTATCGATTCCTTGAGAACCGTCGAAACGGCCGGCTCGAGATCGAAACGCAACTTCCCGTCTCATCTCGTGTTTCACGGCCGTCTGGCGGAGTTTTTCACGATCGATATTCACCCGGTGATTTAAGTGGTTTCAGCCCTTTTCAGAAGGTGAGGAAACCTGATCCGAGACCCTTCTCTCGGACCTCCGGTCCCGTCCTCCAGAACACAACACAATGAGCGAGAACGTCCGAACGTATACGGCGGAGCACGTCGATGACGAGCGGGAGGAGCGACCTTCCACGACCGAAGAGCTGACCTGTCCCGAGTGCAGCGGCCAGCTTGCGACCGACACCGAACACGGCGAGACGGTCTGTACGGACTGCGGACTGGTCGTCGAGTCCGATGAGATCGACCGTGGGCCCGAATGGCGTGCGTTCGATTCGTCGGAACGCGACTCGAAGAGTCGCGTCGGGGCCCCCACGACGAACATGATGCACGACAAGGGGCTCTCGACGAACATCGGCTGGCAGGACAAGGACGCCTACGGGAAGTCCCTCTCCAGCCGCCAGCGGGAGAAGATGCAGCGACTGCGCACGTGGAACGAGCGGTTCCGCACGCGAGACTCGAAGGAGCGGAACCTCAAGCAGGCGCTCGGCGAGATCGACCGCATGGCCAGCGCTCTCGGGCTCCCCGACAACGTCCGTGAGACGGCCAGCGTCGTCTACCGACGCGCGCTTGACGAGGACCTGCTTCCCGGTCGGTCCATCGAGGGCGTCGCGACCGCGTCGCTGTACGCGGCCGCCAGACAGGCGGGCACGCCGCGGAGCCTCGACGAGATCGCGAACGTCTCCCGCGTCGAGAAGGACGAGATCGCCCGGACGTACCGCTACGTCGTCCGCGAGCTGAAACTGGAGATCCGGCCGGCCGATCCCGAAAGCTACGTGCCGCGGTTCGCGAGCGACCTCGGCCTCTCCGATGAGGCCGAGCGCCGCGCCCGCGCGCTGCTCGAGACGGCGAAGTCGAAGGGGATCCACTCCGGCAAGTCGCCCGTGGGACTCGCGGCCGCCGCCGTCTACGCCGCCGCGCTGCTCACCAACGAGAAGGTAACCCAAAGCGAGGTCAGCGACGTCGCGAACATCAGCGAGGTCACCATCCGTAACCGCTACCACGAGCTCCTCGAGGCCGACGAGGGCGTGGCGGTGAGCTAACGTCCGGTTCGACGGCCGTTCCTTTCCGATCCGAACGACAAGCTTCAATCCGCGGAGTGACCACCACCGAGCATGGAGACGACCCGCCACTTCACCGCGACGGCCTACGTCGTCAACGACGGCGCGACCGCCCTCCACGAGCACGGCCGCCTCGGGATCCGGCTCCCGCCGGGGGGCCACATCGACCGGGACGAGCTCCCGCACGAGGCGGCGATTCGGGAGGTTCGCGAGGAGACGGGGCTGGACCCGGAGCTGGTCGCGGAGACCGCCGACGTCGACGCGCCCAACGGGCGGTCCCTTCCGGAGCCCGCCCACCTCATGCTTCACGACATCAACGTCCACCCCGACGGCTCGGTGGGCCACCAGCACATCGATCACCTCTATTACGCGTGGGTCCCCCATCGGCGGATCGAGCCGGCCGGCCCGGACGAGGCCGACGCGGACGACTGGGCGTGGTACACGTCCAGCGACCTTCGCAGGAGCGACCTCGACGCCGACGTCGTGACGCTCGGTCGTGAGGCCATCGAGACCGTGGAAAACGCGAGACGCTGATCGCTTCGGGCCCGGCCAGGTATCACCCGCCGACGTCACGAACCCACGTCGACGCGTCAGACGAGCGTCCTACGCTCCGGAAAGTATTTGCGTCGTTGTCGGCGAGATGATCTCAAAATGGACGCCCAGCGCATCGAAGACGTCACCGAGTGGGACGCGCGGAGCTTTTCCGACGGGTTTTCCGGCCTCCGCGCGCTCGCGGACCGGGGGTTCTCGGGGGCGGTGACGGACGGGTCGGGTTGGCTCTTCCTGTTGAACGGCCGGGTCGTCGGGACGGCCGACGCCTCCCTCGACGAGTTCGCCGACGCCTCCGGCACGGCGCATCGGGCTCCCGACGAGTCGCTACCGCTGTTGTTCGCCATGCAGGAGGCGGGCGGCACCCAGCGTGCACAGTACTACACGAACGACACGCCGCTTTCCGAGGCGGACCGAAAGCTCTCCGCGGGGGGATTCACCGGCTACGTGGAGCTCGCCGACAACGTACTCTCCGGCGACTACTACGTGACGTACACCGGCGGCGAGTCACGCTCCGTCGCGTTCGTCGGAAACTCCAGGCGGGTGGAGACCGGCGAGGACGCCTTCGAGTTGGCGGACGACGAGGTCGGTATCTACACCGTCTACGAGGTCGATCTCGACGTTAGGGACATCCCCGAGCCGACCGACGTCGACGTGGAAACCACCGACGGCAACGTAGCACCCGCCGGCGACAACGCGGCGCCCTCCGACGACGAGGTGGAAGCCGACGACGCCGGGGCCACGTCCGACGACACCGAGGCGACGGGGGAACCGGATCACGACGCGCCCGGTGCGGTCGAGGCGGAGGATCCGACCGCCCGAAGCGATCCGAGCGAGCCGACGCCGGGCTACGACCCCGGCTCGACCGCCGCGGGCGACACGGGTGACGCGGTGGCCACCGTCGACGCCGAAAGCGACGACGCTGCCGACGGCGACGCTGTCGACGACGACGATCACCGTGACGCCGACGGGCCGCACGGTTCCGACTCCGACGGGCGGAGCGAGACGCTCGGGAACGAACCCACGTCCGGAGCCGACACCACGGGGGCGGATGCGTCGACGACCGCCCCCTCGAGGACGGATGCCTCGGGAACGGAAGTCTCGGGGACGGAAGCCTCGGGAACGGAAGTCTCGGGGACGGAAGCCTCGGGAACGGACGCCTCGGGATCGGGGTCGGCCGCCGGCGGTGACGCAGGCGCTGCAGCCGGGTCGAACGAGGACGTCTTCTCCGAGGAGGAGGAGTGGCGCGAGGCGCGCTCGATCCCGGCGCTCGACCCGCAGGAGTCGACCCCGCGAGACGAACGCGCGGCAAACGACGCTCACGACGACCGTCAGACCCCGCGACGCACCCGTGCGTCGGCCTCGTCCCAACGGTCGGGCTCGTCCGGGCGGACCGGAGGGGGTGTCGAACAGGGTGCCTCAGCTGACGCGCAAACGGGAACCGGTCCCGAGCCACGAACGACCGGCGGCCGGAGCCGTGCGGCGGTCTCCAAACGGACGGACGAGAATGCCGAACGCCCCGAAGCGGGTCCGTCGACGGATCACGGGGAACGGCTGGCCGAACTCGAGTCGGCACTCGAGGAGGCCGAGCGCGAACGCGAGGACCTGATCGCCGAGCGTGACGCCTTGGCGGCCGAACGCGACGAACACGAGGCGGAGCGTGAACGGCTCGAGAAGGAGTGTGAACGGCTCAAGGCCGAATTCGAGGATCTCCGGGCGGAGCGCGATCGACTGCGTGAGGAGCTCTCCCAAGCACGCGAGGAGCTGCCCGATACCGAACGAACGGTTTCCGCCGAGCGAGCCCGAAACGAGACGAACCTGTTCGTCAGATACGGATCGAAAGGTGGCGCAACGCTGGAGGACGTCCACGACGGGAGCGTCGACCGCGATGCGCTCCGTGAAAACCTCCGGATCGAACACCACACGGGGTTCGAGAGCGAGAACGCCGTCGTCGACGGGCTGCCGTTCAGGGAGTTCCTCGAGGGGACGATGGAGTACGGATTCGTCCGCTGGCTCGTCGAGGACCTCACCTTCGAGATACGCGACACCGACAACGAGAGCTCGCTTCGGGAGCTCTACGAGGCGTTGCCGAAGGTCGACCGCGCGGAGATCGGCGGATCGGTCTCCATCGTCACCCGCGAGAACGGCGAGGAACACCGCGAGCAGCGAGCCTTCGACCTCGTCTTACGCGACCGCATGGGCAACCCGCTTTTCATCGCGGACCTCAACGCCAGCCGTGACCCCACCGTCGGCGGCACGCTGGATTCGCTCGTGGCAAGCGGAAGCGACGTCGCCCAGTCGAACGGACCGTTCGCCGCCGCGTTCGCCGTCACCGCGAGCTTCTTCGAGCCGGACGCGCTGGAGGCCGCGGGCGACGCGGTCGGCGGCGGCCTCTTCAGCCGGTCGAAACGCAAGAGCTTCGTCAAGATCTCCCGCAAGGAGGGTTATCACCTCTGTCTCGTCGAATCACGCGACGGCGGCTTCCACCTGACCGTTCCCGATCTGTAATCCCGGCACACCGGCTTCCGGTGACCGACGCGTTCTCGGATCGTCGCGCTCGACGTCGTTACATCGTCGACGCACTCGTCGTTGCCGTTCTGACGGGTTCGTCGTTGCCGTCCTGACGGGTTCGTCGTCGCCGTCGGGACGGTGAAGAAAACACTGGCGGACGCGTCCATCGGACGAGAGCGAGTTCGTGCGGCTCGGTACGCGGACTCGAAGGACCAGTACGGGCCTCGAAGTTCAGCGCGTGATCACGGGGTGCGGCGTGTCTGCTCGAACGTTAGCTCTCGACTTCCGCGGCGTCGTCGATCCGCATGGTGCCCAGCTTGTCGATCGTCTCGTCGAGCTTCTCGTCGAGCTCGTCGACGAACTCGTGGGTTCGCTCCGTCGTGATCGCGCCCTGGCTCGACGGCTCGATGAGGTTCTCCTCCTCGAGGACGCGCAGGGAGTACCGGACCTTATGATGGGGATAGCCGGTCTCGTTCGACATCTTTACGATGCCGATCGGTTCGTTCTCGATGACCATCTTCAGCACCTGAAGATGCCGTTCCAACATATCTACCTCTTTTTCAAGTCGGTCTATCATGGCATATGTTAACTTGTCTTGGCACCTTTTAAACGTTGCTGTCGAGGTCGACAAAATGTCTGCCTATTCACACGGTTTGACGTGTGGCAAGTTAACTATGCTGGTCGGGCTCGCCTATACCGATCACCCGTGAACGATCACGGTCGTTGGGGAGGAACGCCACGAACGACGATAGGTCGGGGCTGCGTGCGAGCCCCCGATCCACGATCGTGACCCTCCCGCGGCCACGGACCGTAATCGGTTTTACCTCCCGCTTGGAACGGTGGACCGGTATGACTGTCACCATCGTCGGCTCCCAGCTTGGAGACGAGGGCAAGGGCGCGCTCGTCGACCGGTGGGGAGGGGACGCGGACGTCGTAGTCCGTTATCAGGGCGGCGATAACGCCGGCCACACCGTCGTCGAGGGCGGCGACGAGTACAAGCTCTCTTTGGTACCGAGCGGCGCCGTTCGGGGCAAGGTCGGGATCCTGGGCAACGGCTGCGTGGTCAACCCGCGCACGCTGTTCGACGAGATCGACACGCTCCGCGAGCGGGGGCTCGATCCGGACGTTCGCGTCGCTCGCAGGGCGCACGTCATTCTCCCGTATCATCGCGTGCTCGACGGCATCGAGGAGGAGGTCAAAGCCGACGACGACGCCGGAGAGGAGGTCGGAACCACCGGCCGCGGCATCGGGCCGACCTACGAGGACAAGGCCGGCCGCCGGGGCGTTCGCGTCGCGGACCTGCTCGATCCCGACGTGCTCCGCGGGAAGCTCGAATACGCGGTCCCACGGAAGCGCGCGCTCGTCGAGGACGTCTACGGGCTGGCGATCGACGAGACGGACCACGGGAACGCCTTCGACGTCGACGCGCTTCACGAGGAGTTCGCGGCCGTCGGCGAGCGACTCGCCGACGAGGGGATGACGGTCAACTGCTCCGACTACCTCCACCGGCGTGCGGAGGCGGGCGACCGGATCATGTTCGAGGGCGCACAGGGAACCCACATCGACGTCGACCACGGCAACTACCCGTTCGTCACCTCCTCGAATCCGACGGCGGGTGCCGCCGCGGTCGGCTCGGGCGTCGGCGTCACCACCGTCGGGTCCGGCGAGGTCGTCGGCATCGTGAAGGCGTACCTCTCGCGTGTCGGCTCCGGCCCGCTGCCGACGGAGCTCGACGGCGACGCCGACGAGGAGGCGCTCGCGAGCGAGATACGCGAGAAGGGCGGCGAGTTCGGCACCGTGACGGGTCGCCCCCGGCGGATCGGCTGGCTCGACCTCCCGATGGTGCGACACGCCGCGCGCGTCTCCGGCTTCACGGGACTCGCGGTGAACCACGTCGACGTGCTCGCGGGCCTCGACGAGCTCAAGGTCTGCACGGCCTACGAGCTCGACGGTGAGGTGATCGACACGGTACCGACCTCGACGGAACGATGGGAACGGTGTGAGCCGATCTACCGCGAGGTCAAGACCTGGAGCGAGGTCGACTGGACGGCGGTCGCCGCCGAGGGCTACGAGGCCCTGCCGGAGCCGGCACGCGAGTACCTCGCGTTCCTCGCCGAGGAGGTCGACACGCCCGTCTACGCCGTCGGCGTCGGTCCCGACCGCGAGGAGACGATCGAAGTGACGAATCCCTTCGAGGCGTAGCCGACGCGAGGACGATCGAAGACGACACGCATCGGCGGGCTCGCGGGAGACCGGATCGAGGTTCGGTCACCCCGACCGCACCGGGATCGGCGATGAGTTACGGAAAATTCGAGCCGAGTATAAGTTCGATCCACCGATTCACGGGTCGGGGCGATCGCCGGACTGCTCGGCTTCGCCCGTCGCGGACAGGTAGCCGTCCGCGAACATGAACACGGCCAGGATGGCGATCGGAACGAGCAGCAGCAGTCCGCCAGGGTTGCTATCGAGTGCAAGCGCGACCGCGAGCGGAACCCCGATGACGGCGGCGACGGCGCAGTAGCCGAACAGTCGGACCGTGGAGGGCGTCTCCATGGATCGGTCCTTGAGACGGATCCGGACAAATCTCGTCACCACGAAAGCCGATGCTCCTTCCGGAACCGACGGCCGACGCCGGGACGTTTATGGGCCACGCCCGGCCGATATCGGTATGGACCCACTCGATCTCCGTGCGGACGTTCCGGCATTCGCGGGAACGACGTACCTCAATTTCGGCGCACACGGACCGAGCCCGCGGCGGGTCGTCGACGCCGCCTCGGGGATGTTGACCGACCACGAGTACGACTCCGGACGGAAGGACCCGTACGGGGTCGCGTTCGGCTTTTACGACGAGGCACGTGCGCGGATCGCCGAATTCGTGGGTGCCGACCCCGAGGAGATCGCGCTCACCGAGAGCACGACCGACGGGATCAACCGGATCGCGACCGCGATCGACTGGCGCCCGGGTGACGTCGTCGTCCGGACGGATCTGGAACATCCCGCCGGCGTCCTGCCGTGGCAGCGACTCGAACGCGAGGGCGTCGAGGTTCGCGTCCTCGAAACGGAGGACGGCCGGATCGACCGCGACGACTACGTGGACGCGGTCGCCGACGCCCGACTCGTCTGTTTCAGCGCGCTCACCTGGTCACACGGAACCGTCCTCCCGACCGCCGAGCTCGTCGACGTCGCCGCCGACGCGGGCGCGTTCACGCTGGTCGACGCCGTGCAGGTTCCGGGGCACCTTCCGATGGACGTGACCGAGTGGGGGGCGGACGCGGTCGCCGCCGCCGGACACAAGTGGCCGCTGGGACCATGGGGCTCCGGCTTCCTGTACGTCGACCGGGGGGCCGCTGCCGAGTTGGAGCCGACGACGGTCGGCTATCGCGGCGTGACGGATCCGAACGGCGCGGAGATCGAGTACGCGCCGGGCGCGAAACGGTTTGAAGTGGGAACCACCTCGCCCGCACCGCATGCGGGGCTGCTCGAGGCCCTCGACGCGATCGAGGCGGTGGGGCTCGACGCGATCGAGTCGCGGATCGAGGTGCTCACCGATCGGTTTAAGACTCGGATCGACGACGACAGACTGCTGAGTCCCGAGCGGTTCGAGTCCGGGCTCGTCACGGTCGCCTGCGAGGACCCCGAGGCGACCGTCGAGCGGCTCGGTGACGAGCGGATCGTGATCCGGTCGCTGCCGTATCCCGAGGCCGTTCGCGTCTCGATCCACGCGGTGTCGACGGAGGCGGAAGTCGACGCCGCCGCCGAGGCGCTGATGGCTGAGCCCTGAGTCGCTCCCGACCTGCCCCGAGTCCTCCGGCACCCGGAGACTTTTCGCGGTCGGTCGAGTAGCTCCGCCATGGGATTCCATACGTTCGACCCCGAGCGAGCCGGGAAGCTGGAGGACGCGGGCCGTCGGTATCGGTTCTGTTCCCGGGAGGAGCTGCTCGACGCCCTCGCGCCGGTTCGTGACGGCGTCATCGCCGACCTCGGCAGCGGAACGGGGTTCTACACCGACGAAGTCGCCCCCTACGCCCGGACGCTGTACGCCGTGGACCTCCAGGCGGAGATGCACGACCTCTATCGGGAGAAGGGGGTCCCGGACGGCGTCGAACTCGTCACCAGCGACGTCGCGGACCTGCCGTTCGCGACCGACGAGCTCGACGGCGCGTTCTCGACGATGACGTATCACGAGTTCGCGAGCGAGGCGTCGCTCGCGGAGGTCGCCCGCGTGCTCCGCCCTGGTGGCGTTCTCGTGACGCTCGACTGGTCCGCCGACGGGGAGGGGGAGGCCGGCCCGCCGCGGGACGAACGCTTCGGGATCGACGATGCGGTCGAGCAGTTCGAGGCGGCCGGGTTCGAGGTCGTCCGCGCGGACGACCGCCCGGAGACGTTCCTCGCCGTCGCTCGAATGGAGCGGTGATCCGCCCGACTCCACCGCCAGGAGGACCGACCCCGCTAACTCACCACTCCGAGAACCCGCCCTCGATCAGCGTCCCCGCTTGCGCGCGGACGTACTCACGTTGGACCTCGTGGACGGCATCGGCGAACGGCTCACCGGCGGCGAGCCGGGATCGGACGCGATCACGCTTCCAGCTCGCCGGCGTGACGCGATTGTCGACCCGCCAGCGCAACGGTGCGAGCCAGGAGGCCGCCTCCGCCTCCGAGCACCCCGACGCCTCGAGCCCGGCGGCGGCGTGATCGAGCAGGTCGTCGTAGATCCGATCGAGGTCGCGGGTCCGCTCGCCGTCGTGAGCGACCCACTCCAGATCGGCGTCGAGGCCGTCGGCGACGGCGGCATAGAAGTTATCGCGGGCGACCGCCCAGTTCTGCCCGAAGACCGGATGTTCGGTGCGCGGGAGCGCCTCCATCAGCCCCGCGAAGGCCGCCTGAAAGGCGATCGAGTCGCGGACCGTCGGCTGGGCGGCGATCGGCCGGAACTCGATGCGGGCGTTGGCGCTCGACCGGCTCGCGCCCTCGAACACCGGTCGGACCCATCGCCAGTAGGTGCCGTGTTTGGTGCGGAAGGCCGCGAATGCGTCGTCGAATCGGTCCTCTCCGCCGGGGTCCGGCATGGGAACGATGGTCTCGTCGCCGGCGATCCGGTCGACCGCCTCCTCGACGTCGTGGAAGTCACGCGGGAATCGAACCTTATCGACGTCGGTGCGGGCGTTGAGAACGGACTCGAAGACGTGGATCCGGTTGCCGTGGGCTCCCTCGGCGAGGATTCGCTCGCCGTCCCAGTCCGCGTCGTAGAGGTCCGGCGGGAAGAACGGGGAGTTGACGCCGAGCGCGAGCAGCGGGCCGGCGACCCGGAGCGCGTATCGGAGGTACGTCGGCAGCGACTCCGCCTGTGCGGTCTGGTAGTGCGGCTGGATCGACGTGATGAGGCTCTCCGGCATCACCGTGTCCGCGGCCATCGAGACGCCGGGGGCTTCGAGCTTCACTCGGCCGGAGCCCCCCGTCTCCGTGTTCGCCATCGCATGGTACCGGACGGCGTTGCTCATGTTCGCGGCGACCGTGATCCCGTCGACGTCGACGCTGTCAGTCAGGTATTCCCGCGCGGTTTCGCCGGCCGGCGGCACCGTCCAGATCCCGTCGGAGACGAGCCGCATACCCTCCACGCGGGCACAGTCGCTCGCGGCGGCCAGCCGCGCACGCACCTCCGCGAGCTGGGCGCGAAGCCCGTGGTTCGAGAGCGGCTGCGGGCTCGTCGACATCTCCGCGTTGTGGAGCCCGAGTTCCTTCTCGAAACCCATCATCTCCAGCAGCCGGCGCGGGACGCGCATTAGCGCGTACTCGCCGGCTCGCGACTCCTCGCTCCAGCGGCCGTCGGCGACCGCGTAGAACTCGTACTCGAACCCGACGATCGACTGGTGGTTGTCGAACGCCCCGTGTCGCAATCCCTCCTTGACGACCTCCGCCTCCTCGGCCGCCCGCGAGGCGAACTCGTCGAGGTCGACCTCCAGAGCCTCGCGAACGCCGTCCGCGGGACCCGCATCGATGCTCATGCAGTGGTCGACGGGTGCCGTTATTAAAAAGGGCGGCGACGACGCGGCGGTTCGTCAGCGATTCGCATCGCTCGAGTCGGTGTCTCGCGCGTCCCGCTCCGACGGCCGCGGACACACATCGGCGCGTTTTTGGGCGCAGGTTTCCCACCGCCGGTATGAAGTTCGCGGCGTTCGCCGACCGGGCCGACCACGTGGCCGCCGAGTCCGGGGACCTCGAGACGACCGCGCGGGTCGCGGGCGTACTGTCGGCGGCCGCCGCGGAGGACGAACTGGAGCCGATCACCCGATTTCTTCTCGGACGCGTCTTTCCCGCCCACGACGTGCGGACGCTCGACGTCGGCCCCGCGACTTGCCACGAGGCGATCGCCCGGGCGGCCGGCCCCAACGTGACCCGTGAGGACGTCGAGTCACGGCTCGCGGAGCGCGGGGAGATCGGCGCCGTCGCCGCGAGCTACGGGTTCGGCGGTCAACGCGGACTCGCGGCGTTCGGCGACGGCATGGTCGGACTCACCGTTCGAGAGGTCGACGAAACCCTCCGGAAACTCGCAGCCGTCGAGGGGGTCGGCAGCGAATCCCGGAAGATAGACTCCCTGTTCGGACTCTACAATCGGTCGACGCCGGCGGAGGCGAGGTTCCTCTCGCGGCTCGTGCTCGGCGAGATGCGGATCGGCGTCGGCGAGGGAACGGTCCGCGACGCCATCGCCGAGGCGTTCCTCGTCTCGGAGTCGGCGGATTCCGACCGTGGTGACGACGACGTCGACGACTTCGACGGCGACGATGATGGCGACGGCGACGATGACGGCGACGGCGACGACGACTCCGGCGCCGCGGAGCAGCCGGCGGACCCCGTCCTCCGGGCAACCGCGGAGGCGCTCGACGCGGTCGAGCGGGCCCTGCAGGTCACGAACGACTACGGTCGCGTCGCCTCGATCGCCCGCGACGTGGGGATGGAGGGACTCGAACGCGAACGGCTCGTCGTGGGACGGCCGGTGCAGGCGATGCTCGCACGCGCCGGGACCGCGAGCGACGCGCTCGAGGCGTTCGACGGCGTCGCCGTCGAGACCAAGTTCGACGGTGCACGGGTGCAGATTCACTACGACCCGCGGGTCGAGCCGGACGACGATGCCGCTCCGGACGACGATGCCGCTCCGGACGATCTCGGTCCCCGGCTCTACTCACGAAACATGGACGACGTTACCGATGCGCTTCCGGAGATCGTCGAACACGTGGCGGAACACGTCGACGTCCCGGTCATCCTCGACGGCGAGGTCATCGCGGTCGACGACGACGGGTCGCCGCTGCCGTTTCAGGAGGTGCTGCGTCGCTTCCGGCGGAAACACGAGGTCGAGCGCATGCGCGAGGCGGTTACCCTTCGATTTCACGCGTTCGACTGCCTCCACGCCGCCGGCGAGGACCTCCTCGACGAACCGCTTTACCGGCGCCACGAGCGTCTCACGGCCGCGTTTCCCGAGGCGGCCGCGGACCTCCGGGTCGTCGACGACGCGGCGACGATCGAGGAGATCGACGCCGCCGCGCTTGACGCGGGCCATGAGGGCATCATGCTAAAGGATCCGGAGTCGACGTACACGCCGGGCGACCGCGGCCGAAGCTGGCTGAAACGGAAGCCGGACGTCGAGACGCTCGACGCGGTCGTCGTGGGAGCGGAGTGGGGCGAAGGGCGGCGCGCGGAGCTGTTCGGCACGTTCCTCCTAGCGGTACGCGACGGCGACGCCTTCGAGGCGATCGGCAAGGTGGCGACCGGGATCTCCGACGACCGACTCGTCTCGCTGACCGAGCGGCTAGAACCGCACGTGCTGGCCGAGTCCGGGACGGACGTCGAGATCCGACCCGAGGTCGTCTTGGAGGTCGGCTACGAGGAGATCCAGGCCTCGCCGACCTACTCGTCCGGCTATGCCCTCCGATTCCCGCGGTTCATCGCGGTTCGGGGGGACAAAACCCCCGCCGACGCCGACTCGCTCGAACGCGTCGAACGGCTCGCAGGCGACTCGGACTGACCGCGCGACGGTCGCGATCCGGGGGCCGGATCCATCCACCGTCGGTCGTCCGCCGCAAGTCGCTTGTCGCTCGGCGACGTAGCACCGTCGATGACCGACCCGCTGGGTGATGCGGCACGGCGTCGGCTGACCGACGCCGCCGCCCGGGAACTCGTCGACGACGGCTACGAGGTCACCCTCCCGCCTTCGAGCGCCGAGCCGCCGGCCGTCGCAAAGCGTGGCGGCGAGCACGTGAGCGTCGAGCCGCTCGCGGCGGAGGACGTCGATCCGACGACGATCGCCTCCAGACTGGCCCACGCGATGGAACGGGGGCGCCGTGCGCTCTTCGTCGTCGAAACGCCCGCGGTCGAACGCCGGCTTCGCGACCTGCTGGCGGCACCGACGCTGCTCGTAGCCGAACGGGACGGCCGCCGAACCTTCCACGCCGGACCCGATCGGATCCCGATCGACCGCGGCGGCTACGCCTGCGTCCATGTCGACGGCATGAGCGACCCACGTATCCGCTGGCGGGAGACCGACACGCCGCTCGGGCCGGTCCCCACCACGTCCGGCGTCGATCCGGCAGGGGTCGACGACGCCGGTCGGCCGGTCGTTCCACGGCTCATCTGTGAGGTGAACGACGAGGTCGTCGCCGTCCTCGCCGGCGTCGAGAGCCTTCGCGTCCCGCCCGCCACGGCGTTTCCATACGGCTACGCCCGCAACGCGACCGACAAACGGTTCCGGGTCCGTCGCGGCGAGGACGGCGCCGTGGCGGACGACTTCTCCGGGTTCACCGCCATGCGTGAGGCCGGCTACGTGCCGATCCCGATGCCGCTCGTCCCCGAGCACGTGCTCGGTGAAGCCGTCGACGTCGAGGATCGGTGGACGATCACCCGTCCGGACGTGGCCGACTGAACGTGGTGGATCCGGCCGTCCTCGTCGGAACTCGTGAACGTCCCTCTTATATGTGATACCGACCCAGACTCCCCGTGCCGGACGGCTCGCCGTACGGGGGAACGCGGGTGTGCGATGTGGGCCCGTACGGCTCCGCCGACGTTAACCGCCGGACCAAACGACGGATCCGACCGCCGGGCGGCTCCGACGTCGGCCACACACATCGCCTGCTCGCAACGTGACCACGCCACGGACCGTCAAACCGGAGCCGTCGGTCACTCCTCACGGTCGATCGAGGCCCCGAGGTCGTGAAGCGTCGAGAAGAACCCCGGGAACGAGACGTCGACGTGTTCGCCGCCGCGAATCGTCGTGGTCCCGTCGGCGACGAGGCCGGCGATCGCGAGCGACATGACGATCCGGTGGTCGCCCCGACCATCGACGGCGGCACCGACGAGGTCGCTTCTGCCGCCGTGGATCGTCAGCACGTCCGACTCCTCCGTCGACTCGGCGCCCAGTTTCCCCAGCTCCTCTGCCATCGCGGAGACGCGGTCGGTCTCCTTGTATCGGACGTGCTCACAGTTCACTATCCGCGTGTCCCCGTCGGCGACGGCGCCGAGCGTCGCGATCGTCGGCAGGAGGTCGGGCGTGTCCCCGACGTCCACCTCGACTCCCGAGAGCGACGACCGATCGACGTCGATGCGGCCGGCGTCCCGGTCCCAGTCGATCGACGCGCCCATCCGGTTGACGATCTCGACGATGGCCGAGTCGCCCTGGGCGCTCGGTCGGGCGCCCTCGATCCGGACCGAGCCGTCGGAGGCGGCAGCGACGGCACCGGCGGCGACGAGATAGGAGATCGACGAGAAGTCCCCCGGAACCGTGTACGTGCCGTCCTCTGGCTCGTAGGTCTGGCCGCCGGGGACGGAGAAGCCATCGGCGCCCTCGGCGCCCCCGCTGCCGACCGGCGTCGCCTCGATGCCGAACTCCGCGAGCAGCTCGAGCGTGATGTCGACGTAGGGGGCGGACTTGAGTTCCGTCGTCAGCTCGATGTCGATCCCGTCGTCGGTCATCGCACCGGCCATGAGCAGCGACGTGACGTACTGCGAGGAGACGTCGCCCGGGATGGCGACCTCGCCGCCCGAAAGCGGCCCGCAGATCACGAGCGGCGCCCGTCCGTTTCCGCGCGTCGATTCCGCGCGGACGCCGAGGTTCTCGAGCGCCGAGAGCAGCGGCCCCTGCGGCCGTGACCGGAGCGACCCGTCGCCGGTTAGCACCGTTCCACCGTCCGCGAGCGACGCGGCTCCGGCCACGAGCCGCATCGTCGTGCCGGAGTTCGCACAATCGATGACGTCGTCCGGAACGTCGGGTCGTCCGTCGAAACCCTCCACCTCGAAACGATCGCGTTCGGCGTCCCGTTCGACGTGCCCGCCGAACGCGGTCACCGCCCGCGCGGTCGCCTTCGTGTCCGCCGAAACGAGCGGCGAGCGGACGGTCGCGCCGTCGCTGTAGCCCGCAGCCAGGAGTGCACGGTGCGTGTAGCTCTTCGAGGGAGGCGCCCGGACCGCCCCTCGAACGTCGGAGTTGGTAACGTGTACGTCCATACGACCTCCTGCCGTCCGAAGGGGTAAGTTCCTACCGGACGCGGCGGCGGGGAAGCCGCGGGACCGACGCTCCCTTCCGGGCCGGCGGCGTACCCTTTATACGACCGGATGCGTTAGCGACGCGTATGCCCCAGTGTGAAATGTGCGGTGCCGAGCAGGCCTCGTTGACGACCACGAAGGTCGAGGGTGCCGAACTGGAGCTTTGTAGCTCCTGTACGGACTTCGGCACGGAGGTCCGCCAAGACACCGGCTCCTCAAGCGGGAGCAAATACTCGACGACGTCGAGCTCCGGCACCGCGTCCTCGGGGGCGTCCGACTCGTCGAGCAGCGGCTCATCGGGTGGGTCGTCCCGGCGCCGCCGCGACATGTTCGACGACATGGACGAGATCGCGGCCGATTACGACGATCGGATCCGAAACGCGCGTGAATCGCGCGGCCAGAGCCAGGAGGAGCTCGCGGACCAGCTCAACGAGAAGGCGAGCCTCATCCGGAAGCTCGAACGCGGCGACGTGCTTCCGAGCGACGAGGTCCAACGAAAGCTCGAGCGCGCACTCGACATCACGTTGGTTGAAGGTGGCGACGTCGACGCCGACTGGGATTCGGGCGATTCCGGCACGATGACGCTTGGCGACGTCGTCAAACGAAAGGACTGATCGGGATGCGTCCGGCGACGGCCACGACGGGCGCCGTCGGCGATCACGCGAACGCGCCGTCCTCGTCTCCATCCCCGTCCGTCGTTTCGGGGGAGCCGTACCGGTCGGTGAGATAGTCGATCATGTAGTCGACGGTCTCGGGGTCGTAGCTCCAGAAACCGTAGAACGTGCCGGGCTCGCGCTCCTCCGCGAGCAGCGCACACTTGGCGTCGTCGAGGCCGCCGCCGTCGAAGGCGACGAACCACGTCTCCCGGATCTCGGGCGTCCGTTCGATGTGGACGGTGAAATGCTCCGGCGCCGGCGCGTCACCTTCGGCGACGGCATACGCGTGAACGTCCAGATCGGGTTTCTCGCCGAGTCGATCGTACGTGTTCGTCTCTCCGGTCAATACGTCGAGCGTCTGAAAGCCGGCGTGGAGTTCGCCTCGGCCGACTCGCCACGCACGATCCTCGATCTCGCGGGACGCCGCAACCATGTCGGTCTCCGCATAGGACGTGAACATGGTCTCGTCCAGATGGTCGAGCACCGGGCCGCCGATCCGGCCCGTCGGAGAACCGGTCGGCTCGTCGCCGTTCTCGTCGTCCGATCCGTCGAGGGCTCGGTCGGGAAGGAGGTCGTCGACGGTGACGGCGGTGACGAAGGTGCCGTTGCGGGCGAGCACTGCGAACTCGTCCGGGGCCCGTTCGGCCGTTTCGGAGACGACTCGGAGGTTTCTATCGGAAAAATACTCCCGCAGCTCCTCGGCCACACCCGACGTGGCGTTGAACACCGTGAGCGTGGCCTCGTTGGCCTCGACGCCGGCGATGAGTTCGATCAGCGACATTCGTCCTACTCCACCCACTCCCGGCGGGTATATGGAACTACCTCATCCCGCGTTGATAAACCTTGACACTAGTGAACATATTGCATAGCCAGCGCCGTTGCGGTCGGCGAGGGAGACGCTTCGCCGAATGTGAACTTATTTGCGCTCGCGCCCGCGAACACCATCATGTTCATTCTGGTGAACCTGAAGGCGTATCCATGTGATCCGATCGAAGTCGCGACCGCCGCGCGCGACGTGGCCGACGCGTCCGACGTTCGGATCGCGGTGGCACCGCAGGCTGCCGACCTCGCGCGGGTCGCGGAGACGGACGTCGAGACGTGGGCCCAGCACGTCTCGCCGAACCCGCACGGCTCACACACGGGATCGACGCTCGCCGAGGCGGCGGCCGACAACGGCGCTGAAGGGACCCTGATCAACCACTCCGAAAAACGGCTGAAGCTGGCGGACGTCGACGGAGCGCTGGATGCCGCGGAGCGCGCCGGACTGGAGACGATCGTCTGTGCGAACAACCCGGCACAGATCGGCGCGGCCGCGGCACTGGGTCCCGACGCGGTCGCCGTCGAGCCGCCGGAGCTCATCGGCGGGGACGTCTCCGTCTCCACCGCCGACCCCGGAATCGTCGAGGACGCCGTCGACGCGGCGGCCGCGGTCGCCCCCGACGTCGAGGTGTTCTGCGGCGCCGGCGTTTCGACGGGCGAGGACGTCGCCGCCGCTGCGGACCTCGGTGCCTCCGGCATCCTCCTCGCGTCCGGCGTCGCGAAGGCCGACGATCCGGAAGCGGCACTTGCGGACCTCGTCTCGGGGATCTGATCGCACCGAGTTCTCGCTCGAATCTGCCGCTCCGAGAACCCGTTCGGCTCGAACGACTCGAGCTCCCCTCGGGTTGGACCGGATCGCTGGCGACTGTTTTTGCGGATCAGCATAAATACACCGACGAGATGAGAGTTCGAATCGACGAAACCGCAAGACTGCGCCGAGGTCAATCCCTCGGCGCTTTCGGAGTATCTAGTAACCTTTAACCCGCGCAAGCCGGTATATTCCTCCAAGATGGCGAGCAACAAGATCCTCGGTATCGACCTTGGTACCACGAACTCCGCGTTCGCCGTGATGGAGGGCGATGAGCCCGAGATCATCGCGAACGCGGAGGGCGATCGGACGACGCCCTCCGTCGTCGCCTTCTCCGACGACGGCGAGCGGCTCGTCGGCAAGCCGGCGAAGAACCAGGCCGTCCAGAACCCCGACCGGACGATCCAGTCGATCAAACGGCACATGGGTGAGGAGTACACCGTCGAGATCGGTGACGAGGAGTACACGCCCGAGCAGATCTCGGCGATGATCCTCCAGAAGATCAAACGCGACGCCGAGGAGTACCTCGGCGACGACGTCGAGAAGGCGGTCATCACGGTCCCCGCGTACTTCAACGACAAGCAGCGACAGGCGACCAAGGACGCCGGCGAGATCGCCGGCTTCGAGGTCGAGCGCATCGTTAACGAGCCGACGGCGGCCTCCATGGCGTACGGGCTCGACGACGAGTCCGACCAGACCGTTCTCGTGTACGACCTCGGGGGCGGCACCTTCGACGTCTCCATTCTCGATCTCGGCGGGGGCGTCTACGAGGTCGTGGCCACGAACGGGGACAACGACCTCGGCGGCGACGACTGGGACGAGGCGATCATCGACCACCTCGCGGAGGAGTTCGAGAACAACCACGGCATCGACCTCCGGGAGGACCGGCAGGCGCTCCAGCGGCTGAAGGACGCCGCCGAGGAGGCGAAGATCGAGCTGTCGAACAAAAAGGAGACGACGGTCAACCTCCCGTTCATCACCGCGACGGACAGCGGACCGGTCCACCTCGAACAGTCGATCACGCGGGCGACCTTCGAGAGCCTCACGTCCGACCTCCTCGAACGTACGGTCGACCCGACCGAGCAGGCGCTCTCGGACGCCGGATACTCGAAGTCGGACATCGACGAGGTCATTCTCGTCGGCGGCTCCACTCGGATGCCGCAGGTCCAAGGGAAGGTCGAGGAGCTGGTCGGCAAGGAGCCGAAGAAGAACGTCAACCCGGACGAGGCGGTCGCGCTCGGCGCAGCCGTGCAGGGCGGCGTGCTCTCCGGCGACGTCGACGACATCGTCCTGCTCGACGTCACGCCGCTCTCGCTCGGCATCGAGGTGAAGGGCGGACTCTTCGAACGGCTCATCGAGAAGAACACGACGATCCCGACCGAGGAGTCGAAGGTGTTCACGACCGCCGCGGACAACCAGACCTCCGTCAACGTCCGCGTCTTCCAAGGCGAGCGGGAGATCGCCGACAAGAACGAGCTGTTGGGTGCCTTCCAGCTGACCGGCATCCCGCCGGCGCCGGCCGGCACCCCGCAGATCGAGGTCTCCTTCAGCATCGACGAGAACGGCATCGTCAACGTCGAGGCTGAGGACCAGGGCTCCGGCAACGCCGAATCGATCACCATCGAGGGCGGGGTCGGCCTCTCCGACGAGGAGATCGAGAAGATGCAGGAGGAGGCGGAAAAGCACGCCGAGGAGGACGAGGCCCGCCGCGAGCACATCGAGGCTCGTAACGAGGCCGAGACGACGATCCAGCGCGCGGAGACCCTGCTTGAGGAGAACGAGGAGAACGTCGACGACGACCTCGCCGCCGACATCGAGTCGGCCATCGAGGACGTCGAGGAGGTCCTAGAGGACGAGGACGCAGAGACCGAGAAGCTGGAGTCCGTCACCGAGGCGCTCACCGAACAGCTCCAGGAGATCGGCAAGCAAATGTACCAGGAGCAGGCCGCACAGGCCGGTCCCGGCGGTGCGGGCGGCGCGGGCCCCGGCGGCATGGGCGGCGCGGGCCCCGGCGGCATGGGCGGTGCCGGCGGTCCCGGTGCCGCGGGTGCCGACGGCGACGACGAGGAGTACGTCGACGCCGACTTCGAGGACGTCGAGGACGACGAGGAAACGTAGTTGGAAGCGGTCGCCGACGGCCATGCGGTCGTAGACGGGTACTTTAACCGGACGGACGTGAAACGAACACGCAACGACCACGATACATGAGCGAGGACTTCTACGACGTGCTCGGCGTGTCACGCGACGCCAGCGAGGACGAGATCAAGCGGGCGTACCGAAAGAAGGCCGCGGAGTACCATCCGGACGTCAGCGACGACGACGACGCCGAGGAAAAGTTCAAAAAGATCCAGAAGGCCAAGGAAGTCCTCACCGACGAGGAGAAGCGCCGCCAGTACGACCAGCTCGGCCACGACCGGT
>CAZIFX010000008.1:0-51812 GCA_964538415.1 uncultured Halobellus sp. | reverse complement strand
CGCCGGTGAGCGCCCGGATGTACGCGCCGCCGGCGATGGAGACGTGCGAGAAGTCGGCCTCATCGAGGCCGTACATCCCGATCGCACGTGAGGTGTCGCCGCCGCCGACGACGGAGAAACAGTCCGTCTCGGCGATCGCTTCGAGGACTCCGACCGTGCCGACCGAGAAGCGCTCGTCCTCGAAGACGCCGAGCGCGCCCTTCACGAAGACCGCATCGGACTCGCTTATCAACGGTTCGTACGCCTCGACGGTTTCCGTCCCGACGTCGAGGTACCCCACGCGTTTCTCGTCGATCTCCGCAAGGGCGTGTTCGGCGCGCTCGCCGTCGTCCTCGTAGGCCAGATCGACCGCGAGGTGGATCTCGTCGCCGCGCGCATCCAGGACGTCCTCGATGACCTCGCGGTTCGCCTCCCACTGCTCGTCGAACAGGTCGATGCCGTCGAGGTCGAAGCCGACCGGGTTGCCCGCGGCACGCAGGAAGAGTTCGCCCGCGACGCCGCCCAGCAGGAAACGGTCGACCGTCCCCTCCAGCGCGTCCATCACGCCGATGACGTCGGTCGCCTTCGTCCCGCCGACGACCATCGTCACCGGGCCGTCGAAGGATTTGCGGGCGATGGCGGTGTTCGCCTCGTATTCCGTCTCCATCACGCGCCCGGCATAGGCAGGGAGGACGAGCGGGAAACCGACGAGCGACGCGTGCTTGCGGTGGGCCGCCGAGTAGGCGTCGTTGACGTAAGCATCGAAGTACGGCGCGAGCGCCTCGACGAATCCGGTCTTCGCCTTCTCCTCCGGTTCCGCCTCCGGCAGCTCGTCGTCACACATCCGCGTGTTCTCCAGAAGGAGCACCTCGCCCGCGGAGAGCGCCTCGATCGCCTCGACGGCGTCGCCGCCGTGAGTGTCCCCGACGAACGCGACGTCGCGGCCGACGTGCTCGGCGAGTATCGGAGCGTGGCCGGCGAGGCTGGTGAAATCGTCGCGCCCGGGCCGGCCCTGGTGGGCCAGACAGACGACGCGGTGGCCCGCCTCGGCGAGCTCGCGGACGGTCCGAGCGTGTCGCTCGAACCGACGGTTGTCCTGCGGTTCTCCGTCCTCGATCGGGGAGTTGAGGTCGAGCCGGACGAGCACCCGCGCGTCGGCGGGAACGTCGTCGATGGTCCTGAAGGTGGTCATACGCGGAGCGTCGACGGGCGGGCACAAAAAGCCGCTGAGAACGGCGCGTCCGGAAGCACGAAGCGCGGGAGGGCAAGCGTAGCCGGAGCGGCCGGTCAGGACTCGTCGACGAGGTACGCCGCCATGTCGAGCATGCGGTTCGAGAAGCCGTACTCGTTGTCGTACCAGGTGAGCACCTTCAGGAGCTTTCCGTCCGCGATGGCGTTCGTCGACTGCAGGTCGACGTAGCTCGAGAAGGGAAGCCCGATGATGTCGCTGGAGACGACCTCCTCGTCCGTGTAGCCGAGGACGCCCGCGAGCGGGCCGGAGTCGGCCGCGTCACGGAAGGCGGCGTTGACCGATCCGACGTCGGCGGGCTCCTCGAGGGCGACGACGAACTCGGTGATCGAGCCGTTGGGGACCGGAACGCGCATCGCCATGCCGTCGAGCTTCCCCTCGAGCTGCGGGAGGATCTTCGTCGCGGCGCCCGCGGCGCCGGTCGAGGTCGGGACGATGTTCTCGGCGGCGGCGCGGCCACGACGGGTCTTCGCCTTCGGGCCGTCGATGAGCGTCTGTGAGCCGGTGTAGGCGTGGACGGTCGTGAGGGTGCCGGCCTCGATGCCGAACTCGTCGTCGAGGACCTGCGCGACGGGCGTGATGGAGTTGGTCGTACAGGAGGCGTTCGAGACGACGTCCTCGCCGTCGTACTCATCGTGGTTGACGCCGTAGACGAGCTGTTTGACGGGTTTTTCGCCCTTCGGCGGCGCGGAGATGACGACCTTGTCGGCGCCGCCCTCCAGGTGCGCGCCCGCGTCGTCCTTCGTGCGGAAGACGCCGGTACACTCGAGGACGACGTCGACGTCGAGCTCGCCCCACGGAAGGTCCGCGGGGTCCTGTACGTTGAACAGATCGACCGACGTGCCGCCGATCGTCAGCGCCTCGCCGTCCAGCTCGACGCCGTCGAGCCGGCCCATGACGGTGTCGTACTTCGCGAGGTACGCCATGTCGTCATAGTCCATCACGTCGTTGATGCCGACCAGCTCGATACGCGGGGTCTCCAGAACGGCTCGGAGCACGTTCCGGCCGATCCGACCGAAGCCGTTCAGCCCCACGCGAACGACGTCGGCGCCGGCTACCTCGTCGCCTGCCGAAAGGTACGATTTACTCATATCCGAATAAGCGAAACGCAGCTACTTAAATTCGACCGAATCGATCACTGTGCGTGTTCACACGCCGCAATGACACGGTTGACGGCATGGATCCCGACGAGCGGGGGAACCGACGTTTCAGCGACGAGAGAGGACGATATCGGTCAATACGTGCGTGGACAGAAGGCTTATCCGGATAACGGTCATCAAGTTCGCCATGGACAGAGACGACCGTGACGATCCGTTCGGGGACTTCTTCGAGGAGATCGAACGGATGATGAACGAGATGGCGGGCGGCGGTCCCGCCGCGGGAACCGACGATGCTGGCTTCGGATCGGAGACGCACGTGGACGCGTACGCGACCGAGGAGCGGGTGCGAATCGTCGCCGATCTCCCTTCCGTCTCGAAGGAGCAGCTCTCCCTGCAGTGTGATGGGGAGTCGCTCACCATCTCCGCGGCGTCCGACCGGCGGGAGTACGACGAGACCGTCGATCTCCCCGCACCCGTCGACGAACACTCCGGGAGCGCCACGTTCAACAACGGCGTCCTCGAGGTCGAGTTCGACCGCGACGACGACTCCGCCTCCATCGACGTCGTTTAAGCGGTCCCCTGTTCTCGGGAATCGCCACGCCCCGGAGTCACTGTTCTCGGGAATCGCCACGCCCCGGAGTCACTGTTCTCCGGGATCGTCGCTCGCCGGAGTCGTTATTCACCGGAATCGTCGCTCGCTGCGTCCGCGAGTACGTCGCGATAGATACGGCCGAAGGCGTTCCGTCGGAGCGTGGAGACCGCGGCGTCGACCTCCTCGTGAAACGTCGTCGCGATCACCGCGTCGGCGAAGGCCACGGGATGCCACGCGATCCCGTCGACGTCTTCGCCGCCGAGCCGGACGACGTCTTCGTCCGTGAACGCACTCTCCGCGAGCCACGCCTCGAAGGTAGTCCGGTCGGCGACGTGGACAACGAGCTGCTCGGCGAAGATCGCGTCGCGCGCGGTCTCGACGACGTCCGCGGTGACCCGCTCGTCGTACTCGGCGGCGTCGAACTCCATCGCCTTCGCGGTCTCGCGGACGACCACCTTGGCCGTGGGACCCGCCTCGACGTAGTGCTGGGCCGCCTCCTCGCGCGTCTCCGGGGCGAAGACGCCCCGGGTCTCCATCGACGGTCGATCCCGTGGCGATCGATCCTGCGGCGGTCGGTCGGTCATGGATGACCGATGGAGGAGGGATCGAAAAGCGCTTTTGCTACGCGTCCGAGGCCGAATCGGGTGAATCGTCGGCCTCGTCCGCGTCGTTCGCCCCGTCCTCGTGCATCTCACGGGTGAGTTCGCGCGCCTCGCGAACGGCCGCCGCCGCCTCGGGATCGAGACCGGAGACGTCCACGCGTTCGCTCCCGTGGGCATGATCGCTGGCGCCGTGCCCTCCGTGTCTCCCGACGTCGACGTCCTCGTATCCCCCGACGTCCGGACGGCCGCGGTCGACCGTGTCCTCGAACACCTCGTGGTACTCGGTCGCCTCGGCGTGGGGAACGATCGTCTCCGCGAGTCCGGCGGGATCCATTCCACCCCAGTCGGGCGCGTACTCCTCGAGCCATGCCTCGTGGTCGTCGCCGTGGATCATCGCCGTGAACGCGAGGTGGTGTGCGAGATGCTCGCCGTCGCGCTGCGGGGTTCCACAGACGGGGCAGGCGTATCCCATGACGGCTCCGGCTACGGGAGAGGGTCGTAAATCGGCGTCGGAAGCGAATGCAACGAGCGGAGATCACGCGACGAGCGGAGATCACGCGACTGGGCGCAACGCCACTGCAACCGATCCGAGCCACAACCGATCCCTGACGGCGCTATAACAGCAACTTTATCAGTCGCACGGGGCGAATTTCGCACAAGACTACTCCCTGAGGAGGTTCAAAAGTGACCCAAGCCAACACACAACCGGAGGTGAACATCGGTCTCGTCGGTCACGTCGACCACGGCAAGACGACGCTCGTGCAGGCGTTGTCCGGCTCGTGGACCGACCAGCACAGCGAGGAGATGAAACGCGGCATCTCCATCCGACTGGGCTACGCGGACGCGACGTTCCGTCGCTGTCCCGGCGTCGACGAGCCCGAGTGTTACACCATCGAGGAGGAGTGTCCGGACGGCTCCGAGAGCGAGCGCCTGCGAACGGTCTCGTTCGTCGACGCCCCGGGCCACGAGACGCTGATGGCGACGATGCTCTCGGGCGCGTCGATCATGGACGGGGCCGTTCTCGTCGTGAGCGCGACCGAGGACGTCCCGCAGGCACAGACCGAAGAGCACCTGATGGCGCTCGATCTCATCGGCATCGAGAACATCGTCATCGCCCAGAACAAGGTCGACCTCGTCGACCGCGATCGCGCCGTCGACAACTACGAGCAGATCCAGGAGTTCGTCGCCGGCACGGTCGCGGAGGACGCGCCCATCGTGCCCGTCTCCGCGGGACAGGACGTCAACCTCGACCTCCTCATCGCCGCGATCGAGTCGGAGATCCCCACGCCGGAGCGCAACCCCGACGAGGACGCCCGGATGTTCGCGGCCCGCTCGTTCGACATCAATCGACCGGGCGCGACCGCGGAGGACCTGCAGGGAGGCGTCGTCGGCGGGTCGCTCGTGCAGGGTGAACTCGCGGTCGACGACGGACTGGAGATCCGCCCCGGCCGGCAGGTCGAGGAGGGCGGCCAGACCGAGTGGCGTCCCCTCGAGACCACCGTCCGCTCGCTGCAGGCCGGCAGCCAGCAGGTCGACGTCGCGAAGCCGGGCGGGCTGCTCGGCGTCGGAACGGGTCTCGATCCGAGCCTGACCAAGGGCGACGCGCTCGCGGGACAGGTCGCCGGCGAGCCCGGCACCCTCCCGCCGACGCGACACGACTTCGAGATGGAGGTCGACCTCCTCGACCGCGTCGTCGGTGAGGGCGACGTCGAGGAGATCTCCACCGGGGAGCCGCTCATGCTCACCGTCGGCACCGCGACGACCGTCGGCGCCGTGACGAGCGCGCGCGACGGCGAGTGTGAGGTGAAGCTCAAACGCCCCGTCTGTGCCGAGTCGGGCGCACAGATCGCGATCAACCGCCGAGTCGGCGCCCGTTGGCGCCTCATCGGCGTCGGGACGCTCTCGTAGCGTGCCCGCGCCCGACCGCGGAACCGACCGCCGGCCCGTCGTCGCGCTCGACGCGAGCGCGCTGATGGCGCCGGTGGAGGCGAACGTTCGCCTCTTCGAGGAGCTCGATCGGCTCCTCGACTCGTACGAGGCGGTCGTTCCGGCGGCGGTCCTCGCGGAGCTCGACGGGCTTCGGTCGGGCGCCGGCGAGGCGGCGACCGCCGCGAGCGTCGGAGCGGATCTGGCGGCGCGGGCACGGACGGTCGAGACCGAGGAATCGTACGCGGACGACGCGCTCGTCGAGCTGGCCGCCGCGGGTCGGGCCGACTACGTCGTCACGAACGACGGCCCCCTGCGGGACCGGCTGCTCGCGGCGGACGCACCAGTAATCGGTTTAAGGGGTCGGAACGCACTGGCGATAACGGAACCGTAGCGCAGGTTTACCGCGCACCACGCACACACGCACATGTACAAACGAGTTCGACTCAAGGACACGGTTGAGGTCCCGCCGAAACACCTGGCGGACGTCACCGACGAGCGGGTGAAAGCCCTGCTGCAGGACAAGCTGGAAGGACGAATGGACGAGGACGTCGGCAGCGTCGTCAGCGTCATCGACGTACACGACGTCGGCGAAGGGGCGGTGTTACACAACCGGCCGGGGGTCTACTACGAGGTCGAGTTCGACGCGCTCACCTTCGATCCCGACATGCAGGAGGTCGTCGACGGCACCGTCGTCGAGACGGTCGAGTTCGGCGCCTTCGTCGGGATCGGCCCGGTCGACGGGCTCCTCCACGTCTCACAGATCACCGACGAGTACCTCACCTTCGACGGGGCGAACCAGCAGCTCGCCTCCGCCGACTCCGACAAGACGCTCGGCGTGGACGACCCCGTCCGCGTCCGCGTCGTGACCAAGAGCATCGACGAGCGCAACCCGCGCGACTCGAAGATCGGCCTCACGGCCAAACAGCCCGGGCTCGGCAAACACGAGTGGCTCGAGAGCGGCCGTCGCCGCCGCGCAGAGCAGGCTGGGACCGCGGAGGACGACTGATGGCGGAGGACCGTCTCGCCTGTCGGGAGTGTCATCTCGTCAACGACCCGGATTCCCAGACGTGTGAACACTGCGGGTCCTCGTCGTTGACGGAGGACTGGGCCGGCTACGTCATCATCACCCACCCCGAGGAGAGCGAGATCGCCGAGGAGATGAACGTCTCCAAGCCCGGCTCGTACGCGCTGAAGGTCCGGTAACGCGATTCGACTACACGTTAGAGCCATGCTCACGCTCCCGGACTCGCTCCGTGACGCGTTCAAGCATCCGCTGGGTCCCGTCACGACCGATCCCGAGACGCTGCTCGCGGCCGCCGAGGAGACCCGTCGAACGTTCGATGCCCCGGACGCACCGCTCGTCGCCGTCGGCGACGTCGTCACCTACCACCTCCGTGAGGCCGGCCGGATCCCGGACGTCGCGCTCGTCGACGGCCGGACCGAACGGGAGGCGGTTCGGTCGGAGATCGACGAGGCGCTCGCGGCCGCCGACGAGCGTCGCACGTTCGTCGAGAATCCGGCGGCAATGCTCTCCGAGTCCCTGCTGAATGCCCTTCATGAAGCGCTCGCGGCCGACGAGCCGACGATCATCGACGTCGACGGCGAGGAGGACCTCGCGGCGTTGCCGGCGATCCTCGCGGCGCCCGACGGCGCCACCGTCGTCTACGGTCAGCCCGGCGAGGGGATGGTCCACGTGGCGGTGACGCCCGAGAGCCGCGCCGAGGCGCGCGAGCTGTTCGGGGCGATGGACGGCGACGTCGCCGGGGCCGCCGCCGCGCTCGGGATCGACGACTGAGTCGGGTCGCACGCGAGCCGAGTCGGATACCGATCCGAGTCGCACGCGAGTCGACCCGGGAACGGTCCTTTTTCAGTTCCCGAATATCCGGACCTTTAGTTCCCGAACATCCGAACCTTTAGTTCCCGAATATCCGGCTCAACAGATAGCGCTGGACGAACCCGGCGTGCTGTTCGTCCGCCGGCTGGACCATCACGGCGGTACAGTCGACACGGTCGACGAGTTCGTCGCCCGGGCGTCCGAGCAACGAGCCCGCCAGCCCGCGGCTCTCCGTCGCGGTGATCAGCAGGTCTGCGGGCTCCGCGAATCGTGCGAGCCCCGCGACCGCGTCGTCGGCCTCGAGGATCCGCGACTGGGCCGGCACGGTGAGGATACGCATCAACTCGGCGTGATAATCCTCGACCCGTTCACGCTGCGTCGACGGCGGGTCCTCGGGCAACGCCTGAAGCAGCGAGAGCGTGGCGCCGGTCTCCTCCGCGAGTGCGTCCGCGATCAGAAGCTTCAGCGGGTCGTACTGGCCGCGCTGGGTAACGACCGCGATCTCCTCGACGTCGTCGGTCGCGTCGAATCCGCGGTCCTCGACGAGCGCGACGCCACACGGTGCCTCGCGCAGGAGCTTGGCGGTGTCCCCGCCCAACAGCTGCCGATGGAGCTCCTCCTTCCGACGTTCGGCGAGCACGAGGTCGACGTTCTCGTGGGCCGCGTACGCCGCGACCGAGTCGGGGATGTCCTCGGTGTCGACGACGTGCCGCCGGAGCCGCCCCCGGTCGGGATCGTCCGGGCGGAGCGGTTCGTCCGGGGGATGAAGCGGCGCGCCGGGGCCGCCCGACGATCCGACCGCGTCGTCGTCGGTGACGTCGGCGGCGACGTCGACGCCGCCGTCACGCCGCGTCGCGTCGTCCCCGCCAGCGCCGGCGGAGTCCGAACCGAGGCTCGGATCCCCGGGGAACCACGCCGGCGGGTCCCCCTCGAATCCGAGCCAGTCGTCAAGCGTTCCGGTCGGTCGCTCGACGCGATCCGTCCGGGACGTGAACACCCGATGCGGGTGGGACTCGAACTTGACGACGTCGACGACGCCGCCGCGGAGTCGGGAGACGTCGAGCGCGATACGGGTCATGTCCCGCGCGGACGCCGGGGTCGTCCGCTCGGTGAGCGCCACGAGCACGTCGGAATCACGCTGCTTCTCGAACTCCCGTCGCGTGCGTTCGAGCGCGCGGTTCGCCGCACCCCGGCGGACCGCATCGCGGGCGGCACCCTCCCGCTCCACGTGGTGACGTGCGTAGACGAAGTACCACGCCGCGGCGATCGCCGCGATCCCGAGCGCGCCGAACGCCGGGACGGCGCCGAGCTGGAAGAGGACGAACCCGCCGCCCACGATGCCGAACAGCTGCAGCCACGGGTACAGCGGCGCCTTGAACGCGGGGCGGTAATCGTCGATCGCCCCCTCGCGGAATCCGACGAGAGCGACGTTGAGAAGGATGAACACGAGGATCTGGAACGCGCTCCCGAAGGAGGCGACCGCCTGGATCGGGAAGACGGCGACGAGAAGCACCAACACGAGGCCGGTGAGCGCAACCGCGTTCGCGGGCGTCTCGAAGCGCTCGCTGACGCGTTCGAGCGCCGGCGGGAAGACGCCGTCACGGGCCATCGCGAGCGGGAAGCGGGAGGCGGCGAGGATCCCCGCGTTCGCCGTCGAGGCGAGCGCGAGGATCGCCGCGAGCACGATCGCGATCACGCCGACCCAGCCGAATAGCTGGTCGGCGACGAGGGCGATGATCGCTCCCTCCCCGTCCGACTGGAGGTCGCCGGCCTCGACCGCCGCAGTGACGTCGAGCACGCCAACCGTGACGTAGACCACCGTGGCGTACAACACCGCGACGATGGCGAGCGCGCCGACCATCGCCAGCGGCAGGTTTCGGCCGGGGTTTTTCACCTCCTCCGCGACGGCCGGGACCTTCGTGACGCCCGCATAGGAGATGAAGACGATGGCGGTCGCCGCGAGGATCCCCTCGCTCGCGGGGTCGAACGCACCGGCGGTTCGATCCGGCTGCACGTCGGGGAAGCCGCCGATGACCAGCCACGCGAGCACGACGAGCAGCAGGGCGACGATGCCGAACTGGAGCTTTCCGGATCCCTCCGCGCTCACGAGGTTGACGACGGTGAAAAACAGCGCCAACCCGACGGCGAGAACGGTGATCAGCTCGGCGAGGGACGGCTCCACGTAGACCAGGTACGGAACGCCCCCGACGAGCGCCAGGGCGCTTTTCAACGAGAGCATCATCCACGTGCCGACGCCGGCGATCGTTCCCATGAGCGGCCCCATGCCGCGTTCGACGAAGAGATACGGCCCGCCGTCCTCGGGCATCGCAGTCGCCATCTCGGCCGCCGACAGCGCCGCGGGCAACACGAGCACCGCGGCGATCAGGAACGCGAGGACGGCGGCCGACCCGGCGGTGACGTACGCGATCCCGGGAAGGATGAAGATCCCGGAGCCGACCATCGCGCCGACCGCGATGGCGGTAGTCTCCGCCAGACCGAGGTCGCGTTTCAGTCCGGACGGCATCCTCCTCCGGCCGCGACCGAGGTCGATTCGCTCGCGTCGGTGCTCGTCGCGAGCGTGCCTTCCGTGCCACCGTCCGTTGACGCTAGCCCAGTGATCCCCATTTCGGTACGGGGTCGTTATGGATGCGGCGGTATATCGGGGGCTTCTAACGAGTATGGGTTGCCCCGATCGCGACGGTCATGCCGGTCCCGACGGCGTCGCCGTCGAGCACCCTAGGGCTCGACCGCCTCGGCGCCGACGACCTCGCCGATCATCTCCCAGCCCTCCTCGTCGGGCCCGGATCGACCCAGCAGCACGTGCTCGTAGTCCTCCGAGGTTATGAGACGGTAGTCCGCGTCCACGTCAGCGTCGACGCGAACGCCCTCCCCGCGGAACTCGCGCTGGAAGAACTCCGTCGAGGAGAACTCGAAGACGCCGGTCTCCACCGAATCGAGCTCGAGGCGAACCGGCTTCGGCTGGACGTTGTGGATCCGCTTGGCGATGGGGTTGAGGTCGGCCATCGGTCGCCGTTCCGTCCGGACGAGTATAAACGTCGACGATGCCGCGTTCGCGGAACGGGGCTCATCGCCGCGCGACCCATCGACTGCAGCCGAAGGCGACCACGGCGACGGCGAACGACGCGGCCGTGCCGGCGAACGGCGGAACGGAGAGTCCCGGAACCGACAGGTACGGGTCGACGCCGTTGGCCTCGAGCCACGCCACGGCATCCGCCCCACCGAGTCCGCTCGCGAGAAGGGCGACCCCGGTCACGACCGCCAGCGCGCCCGTGATGAAGGCGATCCCGGTGAAGGCGTCCTCCGCCCCGATGAGCCGCCAGAGCCACTCCTCCGAGAGCTCCTCGTCGGCGGTGGGACGGGAGCCGACCCAGGTCAGGCCGAGCGTCGCGAGCAGCAGACTCGTCGTGCCGAGCAGAATGATGGTGACGAGCGCCAGCGGCGTCGTGACCGGATCGGCGGTGAAATACGCGTCCTGAACCTCGGCGGGCAGCGCGATGACGATCGGGGTCGGGAGCGCCGCCAAAACCAGCAGGTACCCACACCAGCGCACCTTCCGGGCGACGGGGACGATCGAGAGGATCCCGTGTTTCATGCGAAGCAGTTCGTATCGGGAACGGTCCTCGGGGTCGTCCCAGTGATCGCGCGACGAGGTCATCGATACGATCCCGTTCGAGCGCGGATCACATACGTTCGGTCCCAAACACGTCCGGTTGTGCGGCCGTGTGGCCCGATGCATGGCCGAGAGCCCGATGCATGGCCGAGAGCCCGATGCAGGCCGTGAGGTCCGACGTACGGCCGACACACGGGGACGGAGCTTCGGCACTCGCGTCCGGAGCCGGCCGAACTCTCCCGCTCGGAGCCGGCCGGACCCTCCCGTCCGGACCCGGGGACGTCCTCACGATGGCGGCCCGGAGGGGTCGCTTCGAAATCCTTTTACAGCGTTCGCGGGGATATACCCGTAACTGACTATGGACGTCGACATCATCTCCGAGGAGGAGAACCCCATGTTGCACCGGACGGACGTTCGTTTCGAGACCACCCACGAGGACGCGACGCCCTCCCGGCTCTCGGTTCGTGACTCCCTCGCGGCGAAGCTCGACAAGTCCTCGGACGAGGTCGTCATCCACGAGCTGGAGACGAAGTTCGGCATGCGCAAGACGATCGGCTACGCGAAGGTCTACGACTCCGCCGAGGACGCACTCGAGGTCGAACAGGAGTACATGCTCGAACGGAACAAGATCGGCGCGGACGAGGACGCGGCGGCCGAGGAAGCCTGAACGACCCCTTCTGAATGCGGGTTCTGGGCATCGAGGGGACGGCGTGGTGTGCGAGCGCCGCCCTCTACGACGCCGGAACCGCCGACGTCGTCATCGAATCCGATCCGTACGAACCGGAGAGCGGCGGCATTCATCCGCGCGAGGCGGCCGAACACATGACCGAGGCGATCCCCGAGGTCATCGACCGTATCCTCGGGATCGCGGCGGATCGCCACGGTCCCGACGCGATCGACGCCGTCGCTTTCTCCCGTGGGCCGGGGCTGGGCCCCTGTCTGCGGACGGTCGGCACCGCGGCGCGGGCGCTCGCCGGGACGCTCGAGGTCCCGCTCGTCGGCGTCAACCACATGGTCGCACATCTCGAGATCGGACGCCACGAGTCGGGCTTCGAGAACCCGGTCTGTCTGAACGCCTCGGGTGCGAACGCCCACCTGCTCGGCTACCACGACGGCCGGTATCGCGTGCTCGGCGAGACGATGGACGCCGGGGTCGGCAACGCCATCGACAAGTTCACGCGTCACGTCGGCTGGAGCCATCCCGGCGGGCCGAAGGTGGAGACGGCAGCGGAGGAGGCCGACGGCGACGACCTTCTGGAGCTGCCGTACGTCGTCAAGGGGATGGACTTCTCGTTTTCGGGGATCAGCTCCGCGGCCAACGACGCCTACGACGACGGGATTCCCGTCCCCGATATCTGTCACGCGCTTCAAGAGCACGTCTTCGCGATGCTCGCCGAGGTCTCGGAGCGCGCGCTCTCGCTCACGGGGGCCGACGAGCTCGTCCTCGGCGGCGGCGTCGGACAGAACGCCCGGCTCCGGGAGATGCTCGAAACGATGTGTGCCGAGCGCGGGGCGCGGTTTTACGCGCCCGACCCACGATACCTCCGCGACAACGCGGGGATGATCGCCGTGTTGGGCGCGAAGATGGCCCGCGCGGGCGACACCGTCGCGATCCCCGACTCGTCGGTCGACCCGAACTTCCGTCCCGACGCGGTGCCGGTGACCTGGCGGGAGAACGACCCCTCCGCCGGCTGGCGGGCCGCGAGCGGGACCGCGAGCGAGCCCGCGGACGACGAACGCCATCGCGGCGCGGAGGCCGTCGTGAGCGTCGAGACGGATCCGGCCGGGGGAGACGAACGCGTGATCAAACGTCGCGTCCCCAAGACGTACCGGCATTCGACGCTCGACGCGACGCTCCGCCGGGATCGGACCGTCTCCGAGGCGCGGCTGACGAGTGAGGCACGGCGTGCGGGGGTTCCGACCCCGCTCGTGTGCGACGTCGACCTCGCGAACGCGACGCTGACGCTGCAGTACGTCGGGGAGCGCGACCTCGCGGACGCGCTCTCCGTCGACCGGATGCGGACGGTCGGCGAGCACCTCGCACGGCTGCACGGCGCGGGGATCGTCCACGGCGACCCGACGATCCGAAACGTCCGGGTCGGACCGACGGGAACGTCGCCGTCGACGTTTCTGATCGACTTCGGACTCGGCTACCACGCCGGCCACGTGGAGGACCACGCGATGGATCTCCACGTGCTGGAGGGGTCGGTGCGGGCGACGGCCACGGACCCGGACCCCCTCCTCGCTGCGTTGGAGGCGGGCTATCGGCGCGCGGGTGAGACCGACGTGCTCGATCGGCTCCGTGACGTCGAGGGGCGCGGCCGGTATCGGTGAGACGACCGAACGCGTCGGGCGTCGATGGCAGCGGCGGAACGCGTCAGCGCGGCGACGGGACGCGTCGGGAGCGATCGGGTTGCGGGGTGCAGGCGCCACGATTTATATTGCCGGCGGGTGAGATACGAGTATGGAAGACAAACCGCCGTCGGGAGAGATATTCGGCATCCCGTACAACTTCGAGCGACCGAGCATCGGCCGGCTGCTCTCGTCGTACTGGCAGCCCGAAAAGGGCATGCTGGTCCAGAAGCCGTTCGGCATCGGCTACACCCTCAACCTCGCGAACTGGCGGTCGTGGGTCGTCCTCGCCGTCGCCGCCGGGCTCTACTGGCAGGGCAAACAGAGCGAGCGGTCGGCTGCCGGCGCGGCCGAGACGGCCGACGACGACGACGGTCCCGTCGAGGTCATCGTCGACGGCGACTGAGGGCGGCGGGTGCCTGCGACGGCGGCCCCCCGTTATCAAGTATCGAAACCGAGCCGAGGCTTTTAAATTCCCGTTTGCCATAGCATGATCCAATGAAGGTGCAGTTCGAGTGTTCGTGCTCGGAGGAGATCTCCGAGTTCACGCGCGGACAGACCAGCCGCGGCATCCACGTCGAGTGTGGAAACTGCGGCGCCGTCTACGCGGTCACGATCACCGAACTGGACTGACGGTCGCCGAACCGAACTGGCGGTTTCCGAATCGAGCCGTCCCCCGTCCTTTCGGCTGCTCCACGAAGCGCGTCGCCGCTCAGCCGATCGAGGACGTGGAGGTTCCGGACGGATCGAGGGCGGCGTCAAACCGGAGCCGGACGACGGTTCCCTCCCCTTCCTCGGACGTCTCGAACCCGACCGTCCCGCCATGAAGCTCGCACATCCACTTCACGAGCCAGAGTCCGATGCTGCTCGCGTGTGAGAGCGGAGTCTCCTCTTCGGCCTGTAACACCGCGCGTTCGCTGTCGGGAAGCCCCGGACCGTTGTCCCGAACCTCGAGGCGCGTGGTCGCGCCGTCGACGTCGATCCGCGCGTCGAGCCGACAGACCGGCTTGTCGTTGTGGGCGATCGCGTTCTCGAAGACCTCATGGATCGGATGGCTCACGGACCGGTCGGCGCGAATCCACGCCTCCGTGGGCATCAGGACGGTGATCTCCACGTCGTCGTCGTCGAACTCCTCGACGGCGTCGTGAACGACGTCGACGAGATCGACGCATCCCTGCGTGGTGCGCGGGGAGACCTCCTCGACGACCCGGAGCTTCTCGCTGATCGTGACGACGTCGTCGGTCGTCTCCCGGATCGTCTCGAGATACCGCCGTCCCTCCTCGTCGTCGACGTGCTTTTCGAGCAGGTTGGTGTAGCCACGGACGACGTTGAGGTCGTTTCGGACGTTGTGCCGAAACACGCGGCTCAACACCTGTATCTGCTGATCGGAGGTCTCCAGATCGCGGCGGACGGCCTCGGTACGGCGACGAAATCGGAGCGTGACGAGATAGACACATCCCGTCGAGAAGGCGAGAAAAGCGGACGCGTGCAACAGCCGCGGCCCGTCCATCGGGGAGGACCCCCCGACGAACGAGGCGAACGCCAGATCCGTCGCGAGCAGCCAGGCCGCCGCGAGAATGAGATAGCCGGCCGCGACCGCCGAGGGAGACCGCTCGAGACGGCCCCTGAGGGAATCGTTCATAGTGTTGTTCGATTGAAACGATTTCGAGTGGGTCGTAAAGAACCTGTCATGCGGACGGCTATTAAACCTTCATCGTGTTCCGGTCACGGGATCACCACGATTTACAGTCGCCACAGACGACCAACTCGTCTTCCAGCCAGCGACGTTCGACGACCTCGCCACAACGGTCGCAGGCGGCACCGTCGGCGGTCCACGTCGCCGTCGACCACGCCGGGCTCACCCCGTCGACGACGACTTCGCCCGCCGGATCGTCGGCCCGTTCCGTCGGAGCGTCGTCGGCCGCCAGCGATCCTCCTTCGCGCGCCTCCTCCGCCGATTCCGAATTCTCCGCCGGTTTCGAGTCGCCCGTGTCCGCTCCCGCGCCGACGAACTCGTCGAGCGAACGGTCCTCGGTCATCTACGCCTCGCGACGAAGTCTCGCGACGACGTACTCCCGTTCAAGCTCGCCGAGGAACTCGCCGAGCCGGGGCCCCTGCGTCTCGTCGAAGAAGAGCCGGTAGCCCGCCTCGAAGAACTCGCCGACCTCGAGGTCGTGCTCGCGGGCGGTCTCGTACATCGCGCCCTGGATCTCCTCGCCGTCGTGGCCGGCGGCGACGAAGTCCGCGAGGTCCTCGAGCGCGGCCGCAACGTCGTCGTCGAACGAGACGTCCGGAAGCGTCGTCTGGAGCCGGTAGTTGTACTCGTTGTCGGTCCGCTCGGCCCAGTTGCGGGCCTTCTCGACGCGCGCGAGCGCCTCCTCGACGGCCCACTCCGGCGTTCCCTCGTCGATGTGCCCTTCGTCGCGAGCGAGCTGCTCGCGAAGGTCGGCGTCGTCGACCATGCCCAGCACGGCCGCGAAGGTGTAGGGGAGCCGGACGGTCCCCTCGCGCGGCTCGTCGACGACGAAGGGATACGCACGCCTCGCGAAGGCGGTCAGCTCCTCGTCGTCGACCTCGCCGTAGTAGGCGCGTTCGAACCGGTCGAACCGGTCGACGAGCTGGTCCAGTCGCTCGACGTCGAGGTCCCGCGCTTTCTTCGGGTGGAGCGCGAAGAAGTACCGGACGACCGCGGGCTCCAGCAGCTCGAGCAGCTCGGGCACGGTGACGACGTTGCCCGCGGAGGAGGAGAGCGCCTCGCCGTCCAGCGTGAACCACTCGTAGACCATCGGAACCGGCGGCTCGATCCCGAAGACGTTGCGTGCGACGTCGACGCCGGACGGCCACGATCCCTCGGCGTGGTCCTTGCCGAACGGCTCGAAGTCGACGCCGAGCACGTCCCACTGGGCCGGCCACTCCAGTCGCCACGGGAGCTTCCCCTCCCGGAACGTGGCGGTTCCCTCGTGGCCACAGCCCTCGATGACGTCGCCGCCCGCCTCCATGTCCGTACAGACGTACTCGACCGTTTCGGCGTCGACGTCGACGCTCGTCACCGTCTCCGTCACCTTCCCGCAGTCGGCACAGATCGGGTTGAACGGGACGTACGCGTCGTCGACCTTGGCCTGATACGTCGAGAGCACGTCGCGGACGCCGTCGAGATCCGAGAGGACCGTCCGGATCGCGTCGTCGAAGGCACCCTCCGCGTACAGCTCGGTGTTCGAGATCATCTCGATGGGCACGCCGAGCCGCTCCGCGTCCGCCTGCAGGAGCGCGGCGAAGTGGGCCGCGTACGACTCCCGCTCGCCGAACGGGTCGGGAATGGAAGTGTACGGCTTGCCGAGGTTGCGTCCGAGCGCGCCGGCGTCGACGTCGCCGAGTCCGACGAGCTCGCCGTCGGCGTTCGCCAGCTTCCGGGGCAGCTTGCGAAGCGGGTCCTTGTCGTCGGAGGTGAACACCTGCCGGACCTCGTGGCCGCGTTCGCGTAACACCTCGGCGACGACGTAGCCGCGCATGACCTCGTTGACGTTGCCGAGGTGCGCGACGCCCGAAGGGGAGACGCCGCCCTTGATCACGATGGGCTCGTCAGGATCGCGGGCTTCGATCTCGTCGGCGACCGCGTCCGCCCAGAAGGCGTGAAATCGCTCCTCGCCGTCCGCTGTGGTCCGCTCGTCGCCGGCGCGTTCGGAGAGGATGTGCGGTGAGTCGGCGTCCGTCGGCGCGTCGGCTGCGTCGTCGGTCGGCTCGTCCCCGCTCATTCTCCCGCCGTCCAGTAGCTCGGTTCGCCGGTCCCCGCGGGGACCACGTCGGTGCCCGTGTGCCCGCCGCGAAGGACCGCGTCGACGACCGCCGTCGGGTCGGTGCCGTCGAGGACGACCGACCGGATCCCGGCGCGGTCGATGAGCTTCGCGGCCAGCAGATCGACGGGCGCGGAGGCGCCCGCGTCGCGGCTCATCGGCAGGACGACGTCGACGAGCTCCGCCGGCGTCATCTCGTCGTATCGGGTCGCGTCGTCGTGGACGTTCGGATCGACGTCGTATACTCCGTCGGCGCTCGTCGCGTAGACGAGCAGGTCGGCGTCGACCGCCTCGGCGAAGCCGGCCGCGACGGCGTCCGTCGTCTGGCCCGGAACGAGCCCGCCCATCACCGACACCTCGTCCCGGCGGAGCGACGCGGCGGCCTCGTCGTAATCGGTCGCCGGCGAGAGGTTCGCCCGTCCGTCGAGCGCGGCGATCAACAGCCGGGCGTTCAGCCGGGTGGTGCCGATCCCCAGTTGGTCGAGTTCGATCTCGTTGGCGCCGAGCTCCCGGCCGGCTCCGATGTACTCGCGTGCGACGCCGCCCCCGCCGACGACGACGCCCAGCTCACAGCCGTCCGCCACCAGCCGCTCGAGCGCCTCGGCGTGGGCGGCGACCCGGTCCGGATCGAGGTCCGGCGCGAGTACGCTCCCACCGATGGAAACGACGACTCTCATTGCCGTCGGGTAGCCCGGTCGCGCTCTTAAGGATTGTCAAGCGGCGACGAACCGGCGGAACGCGTCGGCGACGCCGCCAGCGATGTGCCGGGATGCGCCCACGCCGCCAACGCGCCGGGATGCGCCCACGCCGCCAACGCGCCGGAAAACGCCTCAGTCGCTGGCGGGCCGGGAAACGCCTAAGCCGCTGGCGGGCCGCCCATTTGACATGCAACCCATCTCGATCCTCGGGCCCGGTGCCGATCGCCTCGCCGATCGCCTCGTGGAGCGGCTCGACGGTCGCGTCGCGGTCGTTGGACGTGCGGCCGATTCCGCGACCGCCGGCGCTCCGGCCAGCCTTCCGACCGACGCCGATCCGGTCGACGCGGACCCGACCGATCCGACGGATCCCTCCAGCGACGGCGGCCTCGCGGCGACGACGTCGCCGGCGGGCGAAACGGGGCCCGTCGACACGGAGATCACGCTCTCCGACGACGGAACCTGGAGTGGAACCGGGGCAGCCGACGGATTCGACACGGTCCTCGACCGCCTCGCGCCCGGACACGACTACCTCGTCGCCGTCGGCTACACCCGGCTCCGGATGCCGACCGTCCTTCTCGGGGACGACCGGGACGCCGAGGACGTTCCCGGCACGGTCGTCGCGGCCGCCGCCGCGGACGACGTCGACGTCGAGGAGCTGGTCGCGACGCTCGACGGCGCCGAACCGTGGATCACGGTCGAGGAGCTCATCGAGCGCGCCCGACGGTCGTCGGGCTCGGAGCGGTCCGGCGCCATCGCGACGTTCACCGGTCGGGTCCGCGCGAAGGACGCCCCGGACGACGACCGGACGACGCACCTCGCGTTCGAGACGTACGAGGGGGTCGCCCGCGAGCGGATGGACGCCATCGCCGCGGAGCTGACCGACCGTGAGGGCGTCTTCGAGGTGCTGATGCACCACCGGACCGGCGTGATCGAGGCGGGCGAGGACATCGTCTTCGTCGTCGTACTCGCCGGCCACCGCGAGGAGGCGTTCCGGACGGTCGAGGACGGGATCAACCGGCTGAAAGACGAGGTACCGATCTTCAAAAAGGAGACCACCGAGGCCGAGGAGTTCTGGGTCCACCGACGGGAGTGATCCGCACGGCAACGCCGATGGCCGCGGCGTCGCGTCACGGCGGCCGAGCGACCGGAACGGATGGCTCCCGGACGTAGCTCCCGCACGGATGGCTCCCGGACGGTTCGGTCCCGGACGTTTAATCGGATTCGGCACGAGTGACGTGGCATGCACGACGCACGCGAACTCACGCTCGCTCGGCTGCCGTCGGGCGTCCCGATCCGCACGACCGTCCACGTCTACGGCGCCGGCACGCTCGTCGACGGCGACGACGGGCCGACGCTGGAGGTCCCGGACGACGACGTGGTCGTCTACGCGCAGGCGGCCCAACACGGCCGCGAGGTGAACGGGACGGCGGTCCTCCGTCGGCTCCACGGTCGGTTGGTCGGCGACCAGGAGGACGGAGCGGGGATCGCGGCCGACCTCGGCGGTACCCTCGTCGTGGTACCGGTCGCGGATCCGTTGACCTTCGATCACGTGTCGTACACGACGCCGGAGATCATCGACTCGGTCAACGGCAACATGAACCGATGCTGGCCGGGCGATCCGGACGGATCGCTGCACGAACGGATGGCGGACCGCCTCTGGTCGTTCGCGAGCGAGGCGGACGCGGTCGTCGACCTCCACACCGGCTCGCCGTCGATGCTCACCCACACGGTCTACATGCGCGGGGACGACGACTGTCGGGCGCTCGCGGAGGCGTTCGACACCGACCTGCTGCTGGCGGAGGCCGCGGGCGACGACGCCGACGTCGAGTGGGCCGAACGCGACTTCGGCGGGAAGTTCCGGGTCGCCGCCACCCGCGAGGGGATCCCCACGATCACCCCCGAGTTAGCACACAGCCGCGAGATCGTCGACGAGGCGGTGGAGGCGGGCGTCGCCGGCATGCTCGGCGTGCTTCGTGAGGTGGGGGTACTCGAGGGCGACCCGACGGCGTGGGACGGAACCGTCGCTCGGAACCATCTCGGCCGCGTGAAGGCGACGGACTCGGGGCTGTTCGTCGTCGAGAGCGACCTGCGGATCGGCGACGAGGTCACGGAGGGCGACCGGCTGGGCGAGGTGTACGACCCGACGACCTTCGAGACGTTACAGGTCGCGACCGCCGACCGCGACGGGATCGTCTACTCGGTCGCGCGGGAGTCGACCGTCACCGCGGGCGCGACGCTCGTCGGGGTTGCCGAACGAATCGACGAGTGAGAACGGGCGGAACGCGGCGTGTGGCCCCCGGCGTGCCGTCCGACGTCCGGGTCGCACCGGGCGGCCACGCGCGGGGCCGACGTCACCCCAGGTGGCCTTCCTCGCGCAGCTGTTCGGCCTCGCTCTTCTCGTAGCGCCAGGCGACGTCCGCCTTCTCGTCCTGCCAGTCCCACGGATCGACGAGCACGATGTCCTCCTCGCGGATCCAGATCCGCTTTTGCATCCGGCCGGGGATGCGCGCCGTTCGCTCCTTGCCGTCCGCACAGCGGACCCTGACCCGATTCGCCCCGAGCATCTCCACGACCTCGGCGAACACCTCGTCGTCCTCGGGCATCCGGAGGTCACGTCGGCCGTCTCCGTCGCTCATGCGTGTGCGGCGATACGTGACTCACGGCATAAAAACACCGCCCTCCACGGTGGCTCACGGCATGAACGCACGAACCTCCACGCCGCCGTCGACGCTCACGAAAGCGGTCGTCGAGCGACCCGAAACGGTCCTTTTTAAACTGATCCGGTCCGAGCCTCCGATCATGCGCGACACCCTCGGACTCGAAGGCATGCTCGGCGTCATCGTGGTGTTTCTCGCGGTGGCGCTGCTCACGATCCACGACCCGGTCGTCGGCGCGGGCGTGATGATCCTGCTTTCCGGCCTCGCGCTGATCGCGAAGGGCGTCGCCGACTCGACGATGCGCGCGTTCGGGATGAAATGAAGCGGGGTCGCTCACGCGCGTCGCTTCGCGGCGCGGTGCAGTAGCTCCTGCGAAACCTTCATATGTAGCGGTCTCTCCCGGCCGGTATGGAGAAGCTATTCGGGGTCGCCACCGAGCTGTTCGAGCTGCTCGTCCTGCTGCTCGGCGCCGGGATCGCGTCGGTCGCCGGACTCGCGCTCGAACGCTTCGGGATCGCCGCCATGACCGGCGGGGACGTCGTCGTCGGGCTGTGGGCGGTCGCCATGGGGTTCGTCGCCCTCTACGTCGGCGTCGTCGCGCTCGGCTACGAGCAGGTGCTCCCGCGAGTCCGGACGCTGGCCGCGGACGAGTAGCGCGGTCGAGGGACGCGGCCGGACCGAACGGCTCGGACACGAGTCGATCGTCAGAGGTCACCGTTCGCCGCCAGTTCGCGGACCGCGGCGGCGCGCTCGCGGATCGCCGCCCACTCCTCGTCGTCCTTGCCGTCGACGTGCGAGTACATCAGCCCCATCCGGCCCGTCCCGCGCAGGAGGTCCTCGTGTTCCTTGAGGAAGTCCCAGTAGAGGGCGTTGAACGGACAGGCTCCCTCGCCGGTCGTCCGGGAGACGGCGTACGGACAGGAGCCACAGTAGTCGCTCATGCGGTTCACGTAGCTGCCCGAGGAGGCGTACGGCTTCGAGGAGAGGACGTCGGTTCCGAACGACCCCATCGCGACGACGTTCGGCGTCGTCACCCAGTGGAAGGCGTCGACGAAGCCGAGATGAAACCACTCGTTCAGCTCCGCGGGGTCGACGCCGTATATAAGTGCGAAGTTCGAAAGCACCATCAGCCGCTCGATGTGGTGAGCGTAGCCGTGCTCCCGGACGTGGTTCACGGCCTCCGAGAGACAGGTCATGTCGGTCTCGCCGTCCCAGTAGGCGGGCGGGAGGTCCCGGGGCTGTTCCAGCTGATTCGCCGCCGCGAGCTCCGGCATCGTCTCGCGGTAGACGTGTCGCATGAACTCCCGCCAGCCGAGCACCTGCCTGATGAACCCCTCGGCCGCGTTGAGCGGGATCGGCGGGAGGTCGTCATCGTCGCTCTCGGCGTTCGAGTCCCCCCGAGTCCTGCCCTTCCCGTGCGAGTCGGCGAACCGATCGAGGGTCGCCGTGACGCCGGAGCCGTCGTGACCGAGGCCGTCGCGAGCGGGATCGTACGCGCCGGGCTCGACGCCCCGCTCCTCGTAGGCCTCCTCGACGGCGCGGACCACCTCACGGGGGTGGAGCAGCCCGAGGTTGATCGCGGGCGAGCACAGCGAGTGCGCGAGGAAGGGTTCACCCGCGACGAGCGCGTCCTGATACCGCCCGAACGCGGGGAGCCGCCGGTCGACGAAGTCGGCGAGGGCCACGAGCGCCGCCTCGCGCGTCACCGGCCAGCCGAACCCCGCGAGGTCGGTTTCGCCCCACGTGTCGAACCGCTCCGTGACCCAGTCGTGCGTCCGCCGGGTGAGCGCGTCGGGATCGAACCGTCGCGGCCGTGGCGGCTCCCAGTCGTCAGGCGGGGTCTCCTGATTGTGATCGTCGTAGTTCCACTCGCCGCCGACCGGTTCGCCGTCGGCCATCAACACCCCGGTTTCACGCCTGACGCGTCGATACCAGTGCTCCTGGCGGTACGTCCGACCGGCCTCGTGCTCGCCGGTCCACTCGTGCCAGTCGTCGGGAGTCGTCACAAACAGCTCGTTCTCGACGAGTTCGAGCGTTCCGCCGCGAGCCGCGACGAGGTCGCGGAGGCGTTCGCCCGCGCCGTGGCTCGGCGGGCGCATGAGCCGCAGGGTCGCATCCGGGCGGTCCGCGAGGAACGCGTCGAGACCGGCACCGAAGGTATCGGCCTCGACGTACGTCACGTCGTGCCCACGGGCGCGGAGCTCGTCGCGGAAGTGGCGCATCGCCGAGAAGACGAGCGTCAGCTTGTGGGCGTGATACGGTTTCCGGTCCGCGAAGTCGTGCGCCTCGATCAGGAGGACGTCGTCGGCTTCCGCGAGTGCGTCACGGGTCGGATCGAGCTGGTCGCCGAGCAGCCAGCAGGTCACGTCGTCGCTCACGGTCGGGCTACGGGCGCCCCGACCATATGTTCGTGGGCGAGACGGTGGCCCTCGGACGGCCGCCCCGGGGATCCTCACGGGACGGCTCCCCGCGGGCTTTTTAATCGGGCCGGGAGAGTGGTCGGACATGGACGACCTGCTTACGAACTGGCTGCTCGGCCTGATCGCCGCCCTCCTCGCCGTGTTGGTGCTGGACGCGACCGGTCAGGAGTTCCTGAATCCGCTCGACCCGGTCGCGAACGTGCTCGCGCTCGTCACCTTCCTCTCGTTCGTGCTGCTCACCGGCGCGTTCCTCGTCTACACGGCCTCGTTCCGTAACGAGTGAGGACGGCGGAGACGACGGCGGGAGAACGGCGGGGCCGTCGAGACCACCGTTCTCGACGGCTTTCCGGCGGCTTCCCCCGCTGAGACCACCTTTTTGAGGGTTGCCTGTCAGTAGCTCTCATGGAGTACACGACGCTCGGGAACACCGGCATGACCGTCTCCCGGCTCTGTCTCGGCTGCATGAGCTTCGGCGACCCCGACTGGCGGGAGTGGGTGCTCGGCGAGGAGGGGGGCAAGCAGCTCGTCGAGCGCGCACTGGAGTTGGGGATCACCTTCTTCGACACCGCCAACATGTACTCACGGGGCGAGTCCGAGCGGATCCTCGGCGAGGCGCTCGCGGGCCACCGCGAGGAGGCCGTCGTCGCGACGAAGGGCTACTTCCGGATGGACGACGGGAATCCGAACTCCGGCGGGCTCTCACGGAAGGCGCTGGAACAGGAGCTGGAGCGCTCGCTCGACCGGCTCGGCATGGAGACGGTCGACCTCTATCAGATCCATCGACTCGACCCGAAGACGCCGATCGAGGAGACGCTCGGCGTGCTCGACGACTTCGTCCGCCGTGGACGGATACGACACCTCGGCGCCTCCTCGATGTGGGCCCACGAGTTCGCCGAGGCGCTCCACGCGAGCGACCGGCTGGGCTACGACCGGTTCGCCACGATGCAGAACCACTACAACCTCGTCTACCGCGAGGAGGAACGCGAGATGCTCCCGCTGTGTGAAAAGGAGGGGATCGGCGTGATGCCATGGAGCCCGCTCGCGAGGGGGTACCTCGCGCGGCCCGACGAGGAGATCGACGCGACGCTGCGCGGGAAGACGGAGGAGTACATGTACGAACATCCGTACCGCGAGGGCGGCGGGCCCGCGGTCAACGCACGCGTCGCGGAACTCGCCGACGAGAAGGACGCGAAGATGGCACAGATCGCGCTCGCGTGGCTGCTTCACAAGGAGTGGGTCGACACGCCGATCATCGGCACGTCGAGCGTCGAACACCTGGAGGACGCCGTCGAGGCGCTCGACATCGATCTCTCCGACTCGGACATCGATTGGTTGGAGGAGCCATACGAGCCGGTTCGGGTGTCGGGCCACGAGTGAAGCCGACGGGCCCCCTTCCGGCGAAGGCGCGCCCGCGATCGTCCCGGTGACGGCGACCGGGCCCTCCCGGCGAGGACGACGGGGAAACGTCGTTCGAGATGGACGAGCTCACGCCGAGTATTTAAGCCGATTCGACGGGCGTGAGCACGGTTGGCGGGGTCGTATACGGTACTTAAGAGGAGGTATGCGAAGCGCAGCTGTATGGTAGCCACTGACAAACACGTATAAAAGACGGGACCGACCGCACCTCGATCCGGTCGAGCACCGAATACGCCCGCACACGGACCCGGTGTCTCAACTGCGGCGACCACGTTCCGGCGATCGGTCGGGACGCGGAGACGACGGAGCGTCCGAACTGCCGGATGCCGGTCCGCGCCTGAGCCATCGACGCCGAGCCCGGGTGGGATCTCCGTCCGGAGTCACAACTGCTATCAACGCGGCTAGAAATACCTCCGGTAACTCCCCGATGGTACTTCAGGAGGCGTTCGTCACCGACTTCGCGATCATCATCGTCACCGCGACGATCATCGGCTACCTCGCCAAACGGACCGGGCAGCCGACGATCATCGCGTACATTCTAACGGGACTGATCCTCGGCCCCGTCGTCTTCGACGTCGTCACCGAGGAGGGGCTCGTCGAGCTCATGGCCGAACTGGGCCTCGGGTTCCTGTTGTTCCTGCTGGGGATCAAGATGCGCTTTGCGGACATTAAGGACATCCTGCGTCCGATCGTCAACATCGCCGTCCTCCAGACGGTGTTACAGACCGCGCTCGCGTTCGCCGTCGCGTGGGCGCTCGGCTTCGACTTCACCTCGACGATCGTCATCGCGCTCGCGACCGTCTTCGGGGCGACGCCGATCATCGTCAAGATCCTCACGGACAAAGACGAGATCACGAGCCTTCCCGGCAAGATCGACGTCGGCGTGTTGATCGTTCAGGACATCTACCTCGTGATCGTCTTGGCCCTGTTCTCGGCCGACGAGCTCACGAGCGCGTCCGAAGTGGGGCTCACCCTCGCGACCATCCTCGTGATGATGTCGTTCATCGGACTATTCTCGCTCGCGTCCTCGCGCTACTTTCTGCCGACGCTCTTTCGACGGATCGCCGACAACAAGGACGTCTTCTTCGTCATCGGTCTCGCGTGGGCGTTCCTCTTCATCGCCGTCACCGAGCACTTCGATCTGTCCGTCGAGGTCGGTGCATTCCTCGCGGGCATCAGTCTCGCCCAGCTCCCCTACAGCAAGGAGCTGGAGGAGCGGATCGCGCCCATCACGGACTTTTTCATCCTCGTCTTTTTCGCCTCCATCGGCCTGCAGATCGCCGCCGACGACCTGCTGGCGTTCTGGTGGGAGGCGATCGTCGCGAGCGCCGTCCTGATGGTCGGGAACTTCTGGATCATGTTCTACCTCATCGACCGCGAGGGCTTTTCCGTGGAGACGAGCTTCCTCGGCTCGCTCAACATGATCCAAGTGAGCGAGTTCTCGCTCGTCGTGGGCGCGCTCGGCGTCCAGCAGGGCTACATCGAGACGGACGTGTTGGGGTATCTCAGCCTGATGGCGCTGCTCACGATGAGCCTCTCGACGTACGTGATCAACTACAACCACGAGATCTACGACCGGGTCAAGCCGTTCTTCAGCCGGTGGGAGTCGTCCGACAAACGGGATATGGACCTCGGCGAATTCGACGATCACGCCGTCGTGGTCGGATTCGATGGGGTCACCGAGGGATCGCTGCCGCTATTGGCCGAGCGGTTCGAGGACGTCGTGATCATCGACCGTAACGTCGACCACGTCGAGGAGCTTTCGGCTCACGGCCGCTACGAGACGGTGTACGGCGACTTCCGACACGGGGAGATCCGGAAGGCCGCGAACCTCTCTGACGCCGCGTTCGTGTTGAGTTCGACCGTCCAGCGGGAGGTGAACGAACGCCTCCTCGCCGAGGTCGGAGAGGATACGACCGTCGTCGTCGAGGCGGAGACGACGACCGACGCGCGGGCGCTGTACGACGCCGGCGCCACCTACGTCGTGATGAGCACCCACCTCGCGGGCGAGCGGATCGCGGAGCGGTTGCGTGAATTCCTGGATGCGGGCGGCCGGTTCGGCGAGGATTCGCCGCGGCGTGCCGACCCGTCGGACGGGGATGTCTCACAACTCGGAGGTGGAAGCGATGTCTGAGCTGCTCGCCGCGCTCTCTGCCATCTTCATCACGGCGGGCGTGTTGCTGCTGGTCGCCAACCGGCTCGGGCTTCCGACGGTCCCCTTCTACATCATCGCGGGGTTCGCCGCCGGCGCGTTCATCGAGGACGTCGACGTGCTCCTCGAGTTGGCACAGTGGGGGATCGCCTTCCTCGTGTTCGTCTTCGGGGTCGGAATCGACCTGGAGAAGGTCTCGTCGGTCTTCCGTGACAGCGAGCTCGTCGCCAGCACCCAGCTGCTCGTCCTGGGGCCGCTCGGGTTCGGGGTCGGACTCCTGCTCGGGTTTGACCCGTTGAACGCCATCTACTTCGCCGCCGCGGCATCGCTCTCGTCGACGCTCGTCGGGACCGGGCTGCTGGAGGTCGAGATCAGGGACAACCTCGTTCACGGCCGGCTGGCGAAATCCATCCATCTGCTCGACGACTTCCTCGCCATCGCGCTCGTGTTGGTGTTGAGCGCGACCGCCCTCACCGCCGATGCCGTCGCCGCGAAGATCGGTTACGGGGTCGTCGTCGTGCTCGCGGCGTTGATCATCCAGCGTCACTTCTTCGAGTATCTGATCCGCTTTGCGGGCGGATCACAGGAGCTGTTGATGATCGGCGCCATCTCGCTGCTCATCGGCTTTCTCACGCTCTCGGACGTGCTCGGAATCTCTCCCGTCATCGGTGCCTTCGCCGCCGGACTCGCGATCCGTCGTGACGCCACCCGAACCCTCGGAATGCTCAACGGGATCCGGTCGATAACGGACTTCTTCGTCGTCATCTTCTTCGTCACCCTCGGCGCACTCGTTGCGGTCCCGACGCTTCGAACCGTTCTCACCGCCGCCGTACTCGTCGTTCTCACCGCGATGGTGAAACCCGTCATCACGGCAATGACGCTTCTATGGGAAGGATACGACGTTCGCACCGCCACCCTCACGAGCGCAAGCCTCGATCAGATCAGCGAGTTCGCGCTGATCATCGCGATCCAGGCGCTGCTCATCGAACGGATCGCTCCCGAACTCTTCGATGCGATCATCCTCGCGGCCGCGCTCACGATGGTAACCTCCTCACTGACGCGACGGTACGACGAGTGGATCTTCACGAACGTTACCGGCCCGCTTATCGGCGAGCGACAGACCCGAAAGATAGACGAACAGAGCAACGTTCCCGACGATCCGAGCGATCACGTGGTGATCCTCGGATACGGCCGGATCGGCCGGCGGCTCGCCGACGCCTGCGAGGAGGCCGGCCAGGAGTACATCGTGATCGAAAACGACCCCGCGATGCGTCCGGCGCTGCATCGTGGGGCGGAACGGTTCGTCGTCGGCGACGGCATGTACGAGTACGTCTGGCGGATCGCCGGCATCGACGAGGCCCGTCTCGTGATATCGACCGTTGACCAGCGTCGGGTCTCCGACCGGATCCTCGAACTCGAACCGGATGCGGAGGTCGTGTTACGGTCCGCGAATCCCGACGAGGCGGTCACGCTCCGCGAGGCGGGCGCATCCTTCGTGATCGTGCCGGACCTGCTCGCCGCCGAGCGGCTCGAATCGCTCCTGGGCGATCTGTTGGACGATCGGATCGACCGCGAAACCCTTCGCACCCGACACGCCGCGGAGCTGGAGGCGATGAACGAGCAGGGGTGGCGCTCACGCGACGATCGGGACGCGCCAGTGTGATTCCGCTCCGTGGCTCGGTTGACGTTTTAAACCCTGCGTCGAGCCCGCAGCAACAACCCTTTTCGGACGGGCTGCCGAACCGCCTTCCATGGCAAACGACGACGCCGACCCCGAGGCGGGCGACGAGAACGCTGAAAAGGCCGCTGGGAACGACGAGGCCGCCGGATCCGACGAGACAGACGGATCCGGCGACGGCGAGGAGAAGTCCTTCCGCGAGCGCGTCGAGGAGATCCGCGAGCGGCGCGAACAGGAACGCGAGGAGGGCGACCGCCCAAGCCCCGAGGAGATGATGGGTGGCGGCGGCGGCCCGCCCGGCATGGGCGGCGGCGGCAACCCGTTCGCACAGATGATGTCGGGCATGATGGGCGGTGGCGGGCCCGGCGGCTCGGGCGGCATGGGCGGCGGTCCGCCGGGCATGGGCGGCGGTCCCGGCGGCCGCGAGGAGCGGGGCGGCGGCGACGCCGGCAACGAGGAGCTCGTGCGGGAGGTGCGCCAGCTTCGTGACGAGGTCCGCGACGCGACCCGCCAGCTCCAGCGCATCGCGCAGGCGCTCGAGGACGACTAGCGGCGACCGACGCACACGAAGCGCCCGCCGACGCTCACACGGACGAACGCGGCGACCGCAGCGCCGCCGTCGACCCGAATCGTTTTTTCCGGGCGACGGAATTCACGGACATGAGCGACGGCAAGATCGGACGCCGCTTCTTCGAGGAACGCATCCGCCCGCATCTCGGAGCGGAGCGAGCCGACGTGACCCTCGGTCCCGCCCACGGCTGTGACTTCGGCGTGATCGAGCCGGCCCGTGCCGACGCCGGTCCGCGGTTCCAGGGCGACGAGCAAGGCGATGACGTCGAGGGCGACGGGGTCGCTCCGTCAGCAGCCCCGTCGTCGCTCGCGACCGTCATCGCGACGGACCCCATCTCGGTGCTGCCGGCCCTCGGCTACGAGCGGGCGGGACGGTTCGCGCTCCACATCGCCCTCTCGGACGTCGCCGTCTCGGGGATCGCCCCCTCACACCTCTCGATCGCCTTCTCGCTGCCGACCGACGTCGCGGACGACGACTTCGCGACGCTCTGGCGGGCGATCAGCGACGAGTGTGAGCGTCTCGGGATCGCCGTGGCGACGGGCCACACCGCGCGGTATCCGGGCGCGACGCTGCCGTGGGTCGGGGCGGCGACGGTCCTCGGGATCGGCGACCCGGACCGGATCGTTCGACCCGACGGCGCCCGACCGGGCGACCGACTCGTCCTCACGCGGGGACCCGCGGTGGAGGCGACCGGCCTCTTCGCCTCGCTGTATCCCGAGGCGTTATCGGATCACCTCGACGCCGAAAGCGTCGCGACCGCGGCCGAGCGGCTCGACGACGTTCGACTGGTCGGGGACGCGCTCGCCGCGGCGGCCGCCGGCGAGGTCCACGCGATGCACGACGCCACGGAGGGCGGGCTGCTCGGCGCGCTCCACGAGACCGCGGGTGCGAGCGGGGTCCGGTTCGAGGTCGATCGTGAGTCGGTTCCCGTCGCTCCCGGCGTCGAGGCGGTCTGCAGGGCGCTCGGGATGGATCCGTGGCGGGCGACCACCTCCGGGACGCTGCTCGCGGCCGTCGCGCCGACGGACGCGGGTGCGGTCGTCGAGGCACTCCGGGATCGAGGAACGCCGGCCGCGACGATCGGGACGGTACGCGAGGGATCGGGCGTGACGATCGACGGCGAGGAGACGACCCCGCCCGAGGGCGACGCCTCCTGGCCGGTGTATGCCGAGCTCTCGGGCGCGAACGTCGGAAGCTGAGCCCGACGGGACGTCACCTCGCACCGGACGGAAATTGAACCATTTAAGCCTCGGGGGTCGGAAGCGTCGGGCATGGTGCGGGATCCGTCACGCGACGAGGAGCCGCCGTCCCCCGAGGAGGTGTTGGATGCGCTGGCCGACGATGCAGCCCAGCAGTTCGTTCGAGCCCTCTCGGAGCCGAAGACGGCGAGCGAACTCTCCGAGGAGTGTGACGTCCCCTTATCGACGACCTATCGAAAACTCGAAAAGCTCGCCGACGCTTCGCTGCTCGAGGAGTCGACGGAGATCCGTCGTGACGGACAGCACACGACGCGGTACGCGGTCGGGTTCGAGTCGATCACGATCACGATCGAGGACGAATCGGAGCGGAAACTCGTCGTCGAGTTCAGCCGGCCGGACCGGACGCGGGACGAGCGGCTGGCGGAGCTGTGGTCCGAGCTTCGGGAGGAGACATAGCATGCACGTGGAACTCGCAATCATCGTCGCAAAGACCGCCATCCTGCTTCTGGGTGGGAGCATCACCTACTACGCCCTGCGCGCGTATCGACGCACCGGCAACCGGTCGCTTCGCGCGCTCGGGATCGGGTTCGGGATCGTCACCGTCGGCGCGCTGATCGGCGGGGTCTCCCACCAGTTGGTCGGTGCCGACCTCGCGGTCGGGATCGCCATCGACAGCGCGCTCACCGCCCTCGGCTTCGGCGTCATCGTCTACTCGCTATACGTCGAGTGACGAACCCCCGTTTCGACATCCTTTTGCGACAGTTCCGCGTGGGTCCCGATCATGAGCGAGAACGCACGCGAGGAACTCTCCCGCCGTATCGCGGGGGAGATCACGCTGAGCGACGATCCGGGCGCAACCCTCCGGAAGTGGCGGACCGACTTCGACGTCTCCCAGACGGAGCTTGCGGAACAGCTCGGCGTCTCCTCCTCCGTCATCTCCGATTACGAGAGCGGCCGACGTGAGAGCCCCGGGATCGGGGTCGTCCGGCGAACCGTCGAGGGGTTGTTGGACATCGACGAGCGGCGCGGTGGTGGCCGGCTCCGTCAGTACGCCCGGGTCCTCTCCGCGGGCTTCGAGAGCGACATCGTCCACGACCTCCGGGAGTACTCCACCGCGATCCCCCTCGAGGACTTCTACGACGCGATGGGCGCGACCGAGATCGTCCGCGGCGACCGTGACCACGTCAATGGCCACACCGTGATCGACTCGATCCAGGCGATCACCCGCCTCTCAAGCGAGGAGTTCTACCGGCTCTACGGCCAGTCGACGAACCGAGCGCTCGTGTTCACCCGCGTGACGCGCGGGGAGTCGCCCCTCGTGGCGATGCGCGTCGTGAGCCCGACTCCGAACGCGGTCGTCCTCCACGGCATCGACGCCGACGACCTCTGGGAGCACGCCGGTGACCTCGCCCGCGTCGACGGCTTCTCGCTCGCGACCTCCACGCGCGACCTCGAGGACTGCCTCGTCGACCTGCAGAAGCTGTGAGGCGGGCGGGCGATCCGGACGCCTGAAACCACTCGACCCCCTGAGTCCGCACATGCCGAACGACCACGCCGAAAGGCCGACCGGCTACGCCGACGAGCTCCGGGCGAACCGCCGGGAGAAGGACGAGTTCTTCGCCGACCATCCGCAGTCGCCGATTCCACCCGAGCACCGCGACGACTTCGGCGGGCTCGACTACTTCGCCCCCGATCTCGACTACCGGGTCGACGCGACCGTCACGGTCCACGACGAGCCGGACCCCGTCGAGATGGAGACGACCGCAAGCAACCCGGTTCGGTACCTTCGGATCGTCACCTTCGCGTTCGAGATCGACGGCGAGGAGCACACGCTCGCCGGCTACCGCCGGGAGGGTGACGACGGCGCGCTCTTCGTTCCCTTCCGCGACAAGACGACCGGACAGGAGAGCTACCGGCAGGGCCGGTACATGGAGCTGGATCCGGACGGGGAGCTCGCCGACGGCGACGTCGTGACGATCGACTTCAACCTCGCGTACAGTCCCTTCTGTGCGTACAGCGAGACGTTCTCCTGCCCGCTTCCTCCCGAGGAGAACTGGCTGGAGACGACGGTTCGGGCGGGCGAGAAGGCGCCCGGTCCGAAGTGAGCGGGATGGGCGACGTGACGGATCACGACGGGGCGGCAACCCCTCGAATCACGTCAGGTCGGCCACCCGTCGGATCAGCGCCGCGAGTCGGTCGTAGAAGTCGGGATCGTACTTCGTCGCCTCGTCGACGGTCGGGCGGGCGTTGGTCTCGTTGACGAGGAGTCGGTCCGCGCCGAGGCCGCCGTCGCCGGGAACGGAGTCTCCGTCCTCCCCGTCGGCGGTCACGTCTCGACCGCCAACCGCGAGCAGGTCGACGCCGAGCCAGTCGATCCCGAGGACCTCGGCCGTTCGCTCCGCGAGCGCGCGGGCCTCCGGGGCGAGATCGACGCTGCGGGCGGTCGCGCCGCGGTGGACGTTGTGTTTCCAGCGGCCGGCCTCCAGCGCGTTCGGGGGAAGCCGACGTTCGACCGCGCCCACGCACGCGCCATCCACGACCATGACGCGGTAGTCGGTCGCGTTCGGGAGGAACTCCTGGATCAGGTAGGACTTGTCGCCCGTCGCGCGGTAGTCGTGGACGAGGTTCAGGTAGTCGACCACGCCGAGAAGCGAATCGAGGTCCGCCGCCTTCGCCACGCCGACGCCGCGAGTCGCGGAGTTGGGTTTCACCACGACCGGAAACGACAGGTCCGCGACCGCCTCGGCGACGACCGCCTCATCGACCGGATTCGAGATCATCGTCGTTCGCGGTACGGGAACGCCGACCGCGTCAAGCGCCGCGATGACGCCGGCCTTGTTCCGTGACGCGAGCACGGCGTCGCGGCCGTTTACCCAGGGGACGCCAAGCCGGGCGTCGAGCGCGCCGCCCTCCATCACGCGGGACGGGTAGACGAAGCCGACGTCGAAGGCGGACGCGTCCGCCCCGGCGAGGTCGTCGCCCCCGTCACCCATCGAGACCGGGATCGATCGACCCTTCGCGGGGAGGTGACGGGCGTCGATTCCGCGGGTCGCGAGCGGGTCGCGGATCCGTGCGAGCGTCTCCGCGTCCGTCGTCACCGCGAGCCGGAGGGAGTCCCCGTCGCTCACGGCTGCCGGACGCGGAGCGTCCCGTCGTTCGCGACGGTGACGAACAGCCGGCTTCGAACCTCGCGGCCGTGGACCGCGTCGCCCGCGCGGTCGCCGATCGTCTTCATCAGGTCCGGCGCGGTCTGGTTGACCTTCACGCCAGCCTCGTCGCAGGCGTCGTACACCTGCTTTGGCGCGTCATAGAGGTCGGTTCCGGCCCCGATCTCCACGCGGACGGGCGCCGAGAGCGCCTCGGCGAAGGCGATCGTCTCCTTCGCGCGTCGAACGTTGTCGCGCGCGCTCGCCTCGACGCTGGAGACGTTCGCGCGGGAGGTCCCGAGGTAATTCGCGATGTCCGACTGTCGGAGGCCACGCTCGCGGAGCGCGAGCACCTCGGCCTGCCGGCGGGTGAGCACGTTGGTCTCCGGATCGAACCCCACGCGCTCCAAGAGCGCGTCCGGATCGAGATCCTCGAGGTCCGCGTCTCCCGAAGTGCCGTCCTCGCCGACCGGACGGGCGTCGTCTGCGACCATGCCTCATCGAAGGTGGCGCGGGGTCAAAAGGAACAGGGAAACGCGGCCGAGGAAGAGCCGCGCGCTCGTCAAGGAGCGTCGAGCGGGATCAACGGAGTCGAAAGAGGGTCAAAAGGGCTCCAGCGGTCGAAGGCGGGGACGCGATCGCCGGAGTCCGGACTGTCCGTGGGGTGGGCCGCCCCGATCCGGCTCACTTGCCCCAGAAGTTCTCGCGGCTGCCGAGCCGTTCTCGGTCCGCTCGGCTGGGACGGTCGCGTCCGGAGTCGGCCTCCTCCTCGTCCGCGTCGTCGTCCGCCGACTCCCCCTCCTCGTCGTCGTCCTCCTCGGGAAGCCGCTCGACGATTCGCTTCGCAGTGGCGTGATTCGACTTCACGCGATCGACCGCCACGCGGGCGCGGGCCGGCGGGAGGAGGCCGTCGACGAGAATGATGAAGCCGTCGTCGGTGCGTCCGACGCCGGCGCCGCTCTCGTGCATGTCGTCGACCTCGACGACGACCTCCTCGCCGGGCTGTACCGGCTGGCGTTTCAGCTCGTGGATCGGCATGTCGTAGTGGTTACACCACTCGGCGCCGCCCTTGTTGCCGTAGTGTTGACACCCCATCCCCTGGATCCGTTCGTCGAAGCTGGGGCATTCGTCGGCGAGTGGACAGTCCGCCATGCCGTCCGATAGCCCGGGGGCGCTCTAAACGTTTCCGACTGGACCCCCCGGGATGCGGCGGCCGTGTCGGTCGTCGTACCGGCCGTTCGGACGGATCGAGGGCGTTCAGAGGAACTCACGGACCTCGGAGTACCACATGTCGTGGTGATCGACGACCTCGAGCGCCTCCGCGACGTCGACCGCGATCGCGTGCCAGCAGCGCTCCGTCGGATCCTCGGGATCGAGGTTGTAGGTCGCGTCCTTGCAGGTGCAGCGACCTTCCTCCACGACGTACTCGTCGTCGTGGCCGACGACGACCGTGAAGTCACGGTAGCGCTTAACGCGCTCCTCGGCGACCGCCTCCAGCGCCCGGCTTCCGCGGTCGCCGTGTGCCTCGACGATGGCGGCGGCTATCGGCCCGGTGAGCTCGCCGGCGTCCGCGAGCGCCGCCCGCCAGTCGTCGACCGGCTCCATGTCGTCCGATTCATGGGCCGTCACCTAAACGGCGTCGGTCGGATCGAAACCTCACTCCGGAGTCACCGATGGGTGCCTCTTCAGTAGTCCGCCGGGTCCGGGTCGTAGCGGTCGCCGTACTCCCGGACGGGATCCACCGGCTGTCCCTCGTCGGTCTCGGGTGCGACGTAGTCGATGAACTCCGCGACCGAGGGCTCCCGCACCCGTACCGTCACGTCGATGTCGCCGAGCTCGTCGGGATCGCCGACGGAGAAGTTGACGACGCCCTCGAAGGCGGCCTGCTTTTTAAGTGAAAAGGTGAATCCCTCGTCGGTGGCGTCGTCGCGGAAGACCCGGCGGGCGGTGTCGAGGATCTCCTGGTCGTGGAGGACGTCCGAGAAGGCGTCGAGGGTGTGTGCCTCCGCGACGAGCCGGCCGTTCTCGTGGACCGGCTCCGCGTCGGGGAAGACGTTCCGAACCGCGTCGTGTACGCGGTCGGTGACCTCCGTGTCCCGAACGGGCGTCTCGATCCGGACGTCGACGCTGTAGATCACGCCGGCTCACCCCCGGCATCGCCCGCCACGACGCCGAACACGTCCCGGACGCGCTCGCGGAACGCCGCCAGCGTGTCGGCGTTTTCGATCTCGACGTCGGCGCGGTCGAGGGTCTCGCCGAGGCCCAACTCGACCTCGCGGGCGTCGCGCTCGCGGAGCGTCTCGAGAGTCGAATCGGAGGCGTCGCGGCCGCGGTCGGCGAGCCGTTCGGCGCGGACCTCGAATGGCGCGTGGATCGCCACGAGCGTGAAGTCGTCGCCGAAGGCCTCGCGGAAGCGCTCCAGCTCGACGGTCGATCGGAGGCCGTCGACGACGACGGTTCCCGTGTCGCTCTCGGCGGCCGCCTCGCGTATCCGCGGAAGCGTTCGCACCGCGATGGCGTCGGCGCCTTCCTCCTCGCGGAGGGCCCCGGCGATCCGACCGTGGTGTTCGGCCGGGTCGAGCTCGCGGCGGCGGCACTCCTCGCGGATCACGTCGCCCATGACCACGACGGGGATGCCGGCCGCCTCGGCCACGTTCGCCGCCTCCCCCTTGCCGCTGCCGGGGAGCCCAACGGTTCCGTAGACGTTCATTACCCGCGGATACCCGCGTGACGGACTTAGGTCTGCTGTTGGGCGGGCGCCGACGATCCCTCCCGACTCGTAAACGCTCCCGCGTCGAACCACGGTCGTTTTTAACCGACGACCTCCTGAAACCTGACGAGGGCACGTAGCTCAGCCAGGAGAGAGCGTCGGACTTCTAATCCGATGGTCGTGGGTTCGAATCCCACCGTGCTCGTTCAGCGTACCTCGAGGCGGAGCCTCCGTCCTCAACGAGCGAGCCCGCGGGGCGAGCGAGGTAGGGTGGAGTCGGTTACGCCCGGTCGCCAACGATCCACTTATCTGAGTAGTTGCCGCCACAGGTGCAGTGGGCGTACGCGTGGACGACGTCGCCCTCGGCGTAGAGGCCGCCGACCTCCTCGTTTTGGCCCTCGGCGAACGCGAAGACGAAGCGGACCCCGTGGTCCTCGTCGGGCCGCTTCTCGGCGAACGGACAGTCCCCGCCGTCGAGAGTTCGGTCGATCGTTCCCTCGGTTCCCATCGCGGACTGTGCGAACTCCATGGCGTCCATGCCGGTGCCGGCTTGGAACGCCGACCGGCCGGTCTCGCCGTCGAGCACGAGCCGCACGCCGTCGTCGGTTTCGACGCCGACGTTCCGGAGTCGGGAGTCGTCATCGAGGAAGGCGTCGCCGATGAAGAGGACGACGTCGTCGAGCCGATCGCCGGCCAGAAACTCGTCGAGGTTGCTCATGGCGGTCCGACGGGCGTGATCCGTAAAAGGCGTCCGTGTTCCGGCGGCGAGCTCACGAGCGCCGGTGGGGCTCGCCCGAGTCGCGACGGTCGCGGGCGAACGCGTGCGATCGCGGACGAACGTGTTCGGGATGGATTCACACGGCGGTTGCAACGCGTCTGGAATCGGAGAAACCGTTAAGGTTCATGAAGGAGACGTACGGTGTGATGACCTCGCAAACGGCGTCCGGAAACCGACTCGTCGAATGGGCCGAACTGGTCGACGAGAGCGTCCCGGACGAGATCCGGGAGCCCGAGGACGCGGATCGATAACTTTCACCGCGCTTCGCGAAGCCTTTAGGGCGAAGCCGGCCAAGAGTCGCCGATGGCGACCGAGGCCGCCGGGATCGACCACCCGCTGCTCGTCGACGACTTCCTCCAGCGACGCCGCTACCAGCTCCGGCTGGCCGACGCGGCCCGGAACGCACACACCCTCGTCTGTCTCCCGACGGGGCTCGGCAAGACGACCGTCAGCTTGCTCGTCACGGCCGAGCGGCTCCACGAGGCCGGCGGCAAGGCCCTCTTTTTGGCGCCCACCAAGCCGCTCGTCCAGCAGCACGCCGACTTCTACCGCGAGGCGCTGACGATCCCCGACGACGAGATCGTCGTCTTCACCGGCGACGTGAAACCCGAGGATCGCGCCGCGCTCTGGAACGACGCGCGGATCGTGATCGCGACGCCGCAGGTCGTCGAGAACGACCTGGTCGGCAACCGGATCTCCGTGCGGGACGTCACGCACCTGACCTTCGACGAGTGCCACCGTGCGACTGGCGACTACGCGTACGTCTACATCGCCGAGCGCTACCACGCGGACGCCATCGACCCGCTCGTCACGGGGATGTCGGCCTCGCCCGGCGGCGACACCGAGGAGATCGAGACGGTCTGTGAGAACCTCGGGCTCCACAACGTGGAGGTGATGACCGAGGACGACGCCGACGTCTCGGAGTACACCCACGACACCGACGTCCGGTGGGTCGAGGTGGAGCTACCGAAGGAGGTGCTCGCGATCCGCGACGCGCTGAACGAGGTGATCGCCGACCGACTCGAGAAGCTGAAGTCGCTGGGGGTGACGAACTCGACGAATCCCGAGCTCTCCCAGCGCGACCTCAACGAGATGCGCGGGAAGCTCAAGCGGATGATGGACGACGACCAGTCGGAGGGATACAAGGGCATGTCCACGCACGCCGAGGTGATGAAGCTCCGGCGGGCCGTCGAGCTGGTGGAGACGCAGTCGGTCGAGTCGGTCAGGCGGTACTTCGAACGCCAGCGTAACGCGGCACGCTCCTCGGGGGCTTCGAAGGCGAGCCAGCGGATGATCGCGGACCCGGCCGTCAGGCGGGCGATGCGTGAGGCCGAGTCCTTCGACGGGCTCCACCCGAAGTTCTCGCAGGCCCGCATCCTGCTCGCGGAGACGCTCGGGATCAACGGCGGCGAGCGGGCCATCCTCTTCACGGAATCGCGGGATACGGCGGAGGCGCTCGTCGAGTTCCTCGAACCGAGCTTCGACGTCCGCAAGTTCGTCGGCCAGGGCGACAAGGAGGGCTCCGACGGGATGACCCAGAAGCAACAACAGGCGGCACTCGACGCCTTCAGGGCGGGCGAGTTCGAGGTACTCGTGTCGACGAGCGTCGCCGAGGAGGGGCTGGACGTGCCGGAGGTCGACCTCGTCTGTTTTTATGAACCCGTCCCGACAGCGATCCGGTCGATCCAGCGGAAGGGTCGGACCGGCCGGCAGGCGAGCGGCGAGGTCGTCGTGTTGATGGCGAAGGACACTCGCGATGAGGCGTTCTTCTGGATCTCCAGACGCCGCGAGAAGCGAATGGAGTCGGAGCTTTCGGACCTGAAGGCGGCGACCGACGAGATCGAATCGCGTGTCACCGACGACGGGCAGGCGGGGCTCGACGCGTTCGCGAGCGAGGCCGATGGGACGAGCGAGGGGGTCGCCGAGAGCGGGTCGGGAGCGACCGATGCGGTCGCGGACGACTCCGAGGACCCCGCGCTCACGGATTTCGCAGCCGAGGTCCGGAACGGAAGCGAAGACGGCGAGGACGCCGAAGCCACGGGGAACGATGATTCCGACGCCGACGGGGACGACACCGGCGACGGCGGCGACGGCATCGTCGCGACCGCGGGCGTCGACGAGGGCGTCGAGATCGTCATCGACCAGCGTGAACTCGACTCCTCGATCGCGAAGGACCTCTCGAAACGCGACGGCCTGTTCACCCGGCTGGAGACGCTGGCGGTCGGCGATTACGTCCTCTCGGACCGCGTCGCCGTCGAGCGGAAGTCGGCGGCCGACTTCGTCGACTCGATGCTCGACGCGGACCGCTCGCTGTTCGAGCAAGTCGGCGAACTCTCGCGGGCGTACGCCCGCCCCGTCGTCATCGTCGAGGGCGAGAACCTCTACGGCCAGCGCGACATCGATCCGAACGCGATCCGTGGCGCGCTCTCGGCGCTCGCGGTCGACTTCGGCGTCAGCGTGCTCCGCACCGAGGGCGAGACCGACACCACGGAGCTGTTGGCGACGATCGCCCGACGCGAGCAGGAGACGCGCGACCGCGAGGTGAGCGTCCACGGCGAGAAGACGACGAAGACCCGCGCCGAGCAACAGGAGTACGTCGTCTCAAGCATCGCCGATATCGGCCCGATCACCGCCCGCTCGCTTTTGGAACACTTCGGCAGCGTCGAGGCGGTGATGACCGCCGACGAGGAGGCGTTGATCGGGGTCGATGGCGTCGGCTCCGTCACCGCCGAGCGGATCCGCGACGTCGTCGCCGCGCCCTACGAGTGACGCCGTGGCGGCACCCTGGCGTCGTCGATGAGTCGTCGATGAACTGCCGAGGAGGTCACTCCAGCGCGCGCAGCGTCTCGGCCGCCTCCCGCGCCGCACGGAGATGCTCGCGGGCCCGTCGGGGGTCCTCGGTTCCCTCGGCGGCCCGCGAGAAGCGCGTGAGGGTCCGCACGAGCGACTCACGGGCGGTCGCCAGGTCGCCCGCCGCGTCACGATCCGGCGCACCGACGCTCGGCGACGACGGGACGTCGTGTGCGGCCGGATCGCGGGATGGTGTGTCGGCGTCGGCCGGGGTCGATCCGTGCGCGTTCGAGGCGTTCGCGTCGGACGCGACGTTCGTGGCGTCGGTGCCGGCACCGGCCGCCGTTCCGGCGGCGTTCGTGGCGTCCGGAGCGTTCGTGGCGTTCGTGCCCTCGTGTCGGCCGGACCCCGCGACCGCCGCCACGTCGTTCGGGGATCCGTCCTCGGCCGGCGCGTGACAGGTCGGACAGAACTCCCGGCCGTCGTGGCGGAAGATCGGGTCCCCGCACTCCTCGCAGTGCCGGTTCGTCATCGTCGCGCCCTTCAACAGGAGCTCCGACATCCGCTGGGTGTTTTCGCGTTTCTTCTCGTCCTTCGCGAACTTCTTTCGCAGCTTCTCGCGTTCGGCCTCCTTGTCGAACCCGTCACTCATGGGCGGATCAACGCGGTTCGCACCGAAAAGTCCCGCGGGCTCGGGACGGCGATGTGGGGTCCCTCGACGTGGCGTCCCTCTCGAGGCGTCCGCGACGTGACGTCCGCATCGGGATGCCCGTCTCGAGGCGTCCGCGACGTGACGTCCGCATCGGGATGCCCGTCTCGAGGCGTCCGCGACGTGACGTCCGCATCGGGATGCCCGTCTCGAGGCGTCCGATCGGCTCAGTCCTCGGTCTTCGTCCGGTCGACGTCGAGCTCGCCGCGGTGGATCTTCGCGCCGTCCTGCGTGACCTGTCGACCGAGCACGGCACACTTCACGCGCATCGGAGAGATGTCGACACCGAGCATCTCCGTGATGTCGTCCGTCTCCAGCTCGTGAAGCTCCTCCACGGTCATCCCCTGGAGCCGTTCGGAGAGCATGCTCGCGGAGGCCATCGAGATGGCACAGCCGTCGCCCGAAAAGCGGACGGCGGCGATCGTTTCCTCGTCATCGTCGAGCGCGACGTCGACGCGGATCGTGTCGCCACAGGAGGGGTTCTCGCCGACGTGTGTGAAGTCCGGATCCTCGAGTTCCCCGTAGTTCCGGGGGTTCTTGTAGTGGTCGAGGATCTGCTGCCGGTACATGTCCGAGCCCAGTCCCATATCGGTTTCACGTAGACCGCTTCGGGTCAAAAGCGTTCCGTCGGCCGGGACGATCGTCGATCCGGAGTCACGCGAGCGTCTCGACGACTACGCGAACAGCTCGTACGCCTCGCGTACGGCCTCGACCAGCTCGTCGACCTCCTCCACGGTGTTGTAGACGTAAAAGGAGGCGCGCGCGGAGGCGGCGATCCCGAGCTTGTCGTGAAGCGGCTGGGTGCAGTGGTCGCCGGCGCGAACCGCCACCCCGTAGTCGTTGAGGATGCTCGAGAGGTCGTGGGCGTGGACGCCGTCGACGTTGAACGCGACCAGTCCGCCCCGCTCGTCGCCGGGCGGACCGTAGATCTCGACGCAGCCGAGGTCGGTCAGCCGGTCGTAGGCGTACTCCGCGAGGAGCTCCTCGTGGGCCTGCACCTGCTCCATGCCGATCTCCTCCATGTACTCGACGGCGGCCGCGAGCGCGATCCCCTGTGCGATCGAGGGCGTGCCGGCCTCGAACTTCCACGGGAGGTCCTCCCACGTCGAGTCCTCGAAGGTGACCCGGCGGATCATCTCGCCGCCGTAGAGGTACGGGCTCATCCCATCGAGGATCTCCTCACGACCGTAGAGCGCGCCGATGCCCGTCGGGCCGCACATCTTGTGGCCCGAGAAGGCGAGGAAGTCGACGTCGAGCTCGCCGACGTCAACCGGACGTGTCGGCACCGACTGGGCGGCGTCGGCGAAGATCAACGCGTCCCGCTCGTGGGCCAGGTCGGCCAGCTCGCGGATCGGGTTCACCGTCCCGAGGGTGTTCGAGACGTGGACGACGGAGACCATCTCGGTGTCGTCGTCGACCTTCGCGGCCGCGTCGTCCATGTCGAGCGTGCCGTCGTCGTCCACCTCGATGAATCGGACGTCCGCGCCGGTCTTCTTGCCGATCTGCTGCCAGGTGACGAGCGAGGCGTGGTGCTCCATCTCGGTGAGCACGACGTTGTCGCCCGCGGAGAGCTCCTCCAGCCCCCAGGCGTACGCGACGAGGTTCAACGCCTCCGTCGTGTTCTTCGTGAAGACGACCTCCTCACGGCCCGCGGCGCCGATGAAGTCGGCGACCGTGTCGTGAGCCTCCTCGTAGGCGACGGAGGCCTCCTGGCTCAGCTGGTGGATGCCGCGGTGAACGTTGGAGTTGTAGCCGCGGTAGTAGTTCGCGATGGCGTCGACCACCGGTTCCGGGGTGTGCGTCGTCGCCGCGTTGTCGAGGTAGACCAGCGGCGTATCGTCACGCTCGTCCTGTCCGACGGTCGTGGGGTCGCCGCCGACGAGCCGATCGAGGATCGGAAAGTCGGCGCGGACCGCCTCGACGTCGAACGGGTACTGTTCCTGAACTCCCATCACCGAACCTTCGGGCCCGAGGGTCAACACGTCTTCGGTTCGGCACGTGTTGCCACCGTCCCGGATCCCGTCTTCCGTGCCGATTTCGGCCGATTCGCGGGGATACCGTCAGCGTTCGGTCGAGGCCGGTTCCGCCGGGGAGGGTTCGAGACGAACCCCAGTCCACGGGCATACTCGACGAGGCGGAGCGTGACCCCGGTAAAGCGGAGCGTGCCGCCGGCCTCGGGAGCATACCGATCCGGCGACCATCCGGTGACGGCCCGACGGCGATCCGGATCGCATCCGTTGACGGACGAACTGGTGCCCTTTTGAGTCCGGGGAGTCTCGGTTCAGCCATGACCGACACGCTCAGACTCGCCACCCGCGGATCGGACCTCGCGCTTCGACAGGCCGGGACCGTCCGCGACGCCCTGTCGAGTCGCCGACGCGACGTGCAGATCCGTCGCGTCGAGACTCGTGGCGACGAGATACGCGACGAACTCATCCACCGGCTCGGCCGAATCGGCGCGTTCGTCCATGCGCTCGATGAGGAGGTGATCGGCGGCGACGCCGACCTCGCCGTCCACTCCCTGAAGGACGTGCCGACCGAGGGCATGGGAGCGGACGACCTCGTCATCGCCGGCGTGCCCGAGCGCGCTCCCGCCGGCGACGTGCTCGTTCACCCCGACGGACTGGAATTCCCCGACCTCCCGTCCGGAGCCGTGGTCGGCACGGGATCGCTCCGGCGAACCGCCCAGATCAAGGCGGCCCGCCCCGACCTCGAGGTCGAGCCGATCCGCGGCAACGTCGACACTCGGATCGAGAAGCTTCTCGCGCCCGGATTGCAGACGGAACACGAACGGCGGTTGATCGCCTCGGGCGAAGCCCACACGCTGACCGCGGAGCAGGGAGGCGAGGAGGGGACGGACGACGACAGCGTGGTGGAGGAGGACGACGTGGCGGAGGAGGACGGCGTGGCGGAGGAGCAGGACGGCGTGGCGGAGGAGGACGAGGCGAGCGACTTCGACCGGACGGTCGAGGAGTGGTTCGACGACCTCTCCGAACTCGAACGCTCCGCGATGGAGCGGTCCGTCGACGTCGAGTACGACGCGTTGGTGCTCGCGGAGGCGGGGCTCGTCCGCTCCGGACTCGACGACGCGGTGCCGACGGAGCGGCTGCCGCGCGATGAGTTCGTGCCCGCCGCCGGCCAGGGGGCGATCGCCGTCACCGCGACGGCTCCGGACGTGATCGAGGCGGTGCGGTCCGCGGTCGACCACCCGCGGACGCGGGTCGCGACCACGGTCGAGCGGACGGTGCTCGCCGGGCTCAACGGCGGCTGTATCGCACCCATCGGCGTGACCGCGCGCGTGCAGGGCGAGTACGTCAACGTCCGCGCACGGGTGCTCTCGACGGACGGCACCGAGGAGGTCGCCGACGCCCGCGATCTGCCGATACGGAACCACGCGAAGGAGGCGGAGGCGTTCGCGGCCGACCTCGCGGACCGTGGCGCGGACGAGCTGATCGCCGCCGCCCGCGCGGAGGTGGACGACGAATGACCGAGGACGGAGCCAACGACCACGGAATCGACGGCGAGGGCGACGACGGCCACGGATCCGACGGCGAGGGCGACGACGGCCACGGATCCGACGGCGAGGGCGGAGCGGGCATCGGCGTCGTCTACCTCGTCGGCTCCGGCCCCGGCGATCCGGATCTGTTGACCGTGAAGGCGGAGCGACTGATGGACGAGGCCGACGTCGTCCTTCACGACAAGCTGCCCGGCCCGGAGATCCTCGGCCGGATCCCGGAGGAGAAACGCGAGGACGTCGGAAAACGCGCAGGCGGCGAGTGGACCCCCCAGGAGTACACCAACCGGCGGCTCGTCGAGCTGGCCGAGGAGGGATTGACGGTCGTCCGGCTCAAGGGCGGCGACCCGTTCGTCTTCGGGCGCGGCGGCGAGGAGGCCGAGCACCTCGCCGCGAACGGGATTCCCTTCGAGGTCGTCCCCGGCGTCACCTCCGCCATCGCCGGTCCGGCCGTCGCCGGCATCCCCGTCACCCATCGCGATCACGCCTCCTCGGTTTCGTTCGTCACCGGCCACGAGGACCCGACGAAGGAGGAGTCCGCGGTCGACTGGGACGCGCTGGCGGCCACGGGCGGCACCGTCGTCGTGTTGATGGGCGTCGGCAAGCTTCCCGACTACGTCGCCGAACTCCGGCGGGCCGGGCTCGACGCCGACGTCCCCGTCGCGCTCGTCGAGCGGGCGACGTGGCCCGACATGCGCGTCGCGACCGGCACCCTCGGGACGATCGTCGACGTTCGCGACGAGGCCGGGATCCGACCGCCCGCGATCACCGTGATCGGCGAGGTGGCGGCGACCCGCGAGCGCGTGCTCGGATTCCTGCGAAACGCTCACGGAGGAAGCGAATGAGTCCGCCGGACCGCTCGAAGGCCGCCGTCGATCGAGCCGACGCGTCCGCCGACCGTCCCCGGGTCGCCGTCTTCCGCCCCGACGACGAACGGATCGAGAACGCGGTCGACCGGCTCGACGCGCTCGGTGCCGAACCCGTCCCCGACCCGATGCTCGCCGTCGAGCCGACGGGTGCGGCGCCGGCGGAGGGACGCTACGTGATACTCACGAGCAAGACGGGCGTCGAGCTCGCGGCCGAGGCGGGCTGGGAGCCCGGCGACGCGACCCTCGTCGCCATCGGCCCCGCGACCGCGGCAGCCGCCCGTGAAGCCGGCTGGACGGTCGGGCTAGTCCCCGAGGAGTACACCTCGGCCGGGCTCGTCGCGGCCCTGAAAGACGAGGTGAACGGCGAGCGCGTGGAGGTCGCGCGATCGGACCACGGCAGCGACGTTCTGTTAACCGGGCTCCGCGAGGCGGGTGCCGACGTTCACGAGACCGTCCTCTATCGGCTCACGCGACCCGATGGGAGCGGGGAATCGGCGGCGCTCGCCGCGGCCGGCGAGCTGGACGCGGTCGCGTTCACGTCCTCGCTCACCGTGGCCCACTTCCTCGATGCGGCCGCCGAGCGAGGGGTGCGGGAGGCGGCGATCGCTGGGCTGAACGACGCGGTCGTCGGCGCCATCGGCCCGCCGACGGCGGAGACGGCGGCGGAACGCGGGATCGACGTCGACGTCGTCCCCGACGACGCCGACTTCGACGCGCTTGCGGAGGCGGTCGTCGGAGCGGTCCGGGACGGGAAACGGCGGGGCGGGTGACCGGCACGCCGGATCCGAACGACCGAACGCCGCCGGTGAAATCCGTCGGTTCCGACGTGTGCTTCCGTGAGATTACCGGGCACGAATCCAGCAACCCCCCCACGGGTGGGATTTCGTGGCGTTTTGCTACGATGCGATCCAGTTCGGGTGATCGAACGGGGTTGGTCCATGCCGGGTACGGCCCGACGGAAGCGGTTACGATCGATTTTGTGCGGCGCGAAGCGATCGAACGACCTCAATCGTCGGCGTTCGTGACCTCGACGCGTCCGTCGAGGTCGACGTCCAGGTCGAGGGAGCGCCGCTCGACGTCGAACAGCTCGTAGGGGTCGGCGTCCGCGGGCATCGCCGGCTCGTAGCCCTCGGCGCCGCCGCGCTCCTCGAACTCGGCGACGACCTCGGACCGCAGATCGTCGTCCGAAAGCAACCGAACGAGGGTACCGCCGATCGTCTTCGCGGCGTAACACATCCCGTCGACGCCGGTCGAGCCGCTGGCCGCGACCGCCTGCCAGGAGTGGGCCGGCGTGCCGACCGGCCACGTCGCGGTCGTCATGCGCCCGAGCGGGACGACTTGGCTCACGTCGCCGGAGTCCGTCGAGTACGATCCCGTCGTCCCCGCGTCGGTCGCGTCGATCGGTTCGGTGAAGTACGTCTCGTCGGCGGCGCGCTCGCGCACCTCGGACGGCACCTTCGCGAGCTCGCCGGAGACGTCGCCGAGCGACTCCCGGAGCTCCGCTGCGAAGGCGGGGTCCTCGACCTCGAACGAGCCGAGGTCGGCCATCGTCTCGCTGATCGCGTCGCCGAGCGTCTCGTTCGGCCGGACGCCGTAGATGCCGGCGGTCTGGATCACCTGGACGTCGACGTCGGCCATCAGCGCCGCGCCACGGGCCGCGTTCCGGAACCAGTCGCTCACCTCCTCGACGAGGTCGCGGCTCGGCGCACGGACGAGATACTCCGCGGTCGCCTCCGGCGGGACCACGTTCGCGGCGCCCCCTCCGTCGGTGATGACGTAGTGAAGGCGCACCGGATCCGGCACGTGCTCGCGCATGTACTCGACGGCGGTGTTGAGCAGCTGGATCCCGTCGAGCGCGCTCCGGCCGGCCTCCGGCGCGGCCGCGGCGTGGGAGGACTCGCCCCGCACGGTGACCTCGAAGCTATCGACCGCGAGACACGATCCCTTGGTCGGCGCGTTGTACCAGCCGGGATGCCAGGAGACGACGGCGTCGAGGTCGTCGAAGGCACCCGCCCGGGCCATGTACATCTTTCCGGATCCGGCCTCCTCAGCGGGCGTCCCGACGTAGACGACGGTCCCCTCGAGCCCCTCGTCGATGGCATCCGCGACCGCGAGCGCGGCGCCCAGCGAGCCGACGCCGAAGAGGTTGTGTCCGCAGCCGTGTCCGGCGGCCCCCTCCTCGACCGGGTCCCGCGTCGCGGCCACGCGCTGGGAGAGGCCGGGAAGCGCGTCGTACTCGCCCATCGTGCCGACGACCGGCTCGCCGTCGCCGTAGCGGGCGACGAACGCCGTCTCGACGTCGCCGACGCCGACCTCGACCTCGAAGCCGCGGTCGGCGAGAACCTCGATCAAACGCTCTGCGGCGTACGTCTCCTCGAACGCGGTCTGCGGGTGATCCCAGACGTCCCTCGAGAGCTCGACGAGTCGCTCGCGCCGCTCCTCGACGGACGCGGCTATCGCTTCGGTGTCCATGGGTGAGGCTGGCAAAGCCCGAATAAAAGGGTTCGGCCGGCGGCGGGGGTCGCCGGCATCGGCCGGACGACGGGTTCCGATGACGGAGCCATTCCGTCGGCGCCTACCCCAGAACGGCCTCGACCGCCTCTTCTGCCGCCTCCAGGTCCTCGTCGGTGTTGACGTTCTCGAAGGTTCGCTCGTCGGTTCGGCTTCGGATGGCCGCGTCGTCGACGACGACGTACTCGAGTTCGAACAGCGGATCGACGATCTTCCGGTCGCCACGGGCGAGCGCACGCTCGCAGGCGTCGGCCATGGCCTCGGCACGATAGACGGCCTGCGTCGTCTGGAACCAACGGTCCTGGACCCGCGGGACCGCGGCGTCGTGGTTCATCGCGTCCGCGAACAGCGTTTCGGCGAAACCAGGATCGACGAACGGCATGTCACAGGCGACGACGAACGCGTACTCGCTCGGCGCCGCTCGACAGGCGTTGCGGATCCCCGCCATCGGGCCGAGATCCGGCTCCTCGTCTATCGCCCACCGGATCGGCAGGAGTAAGCCGTCGAGCGCCGTCTCGATCGCGTCCCGCTGGTCGGCACGACAGTTGATCACGAGGTCGTCGACGACGGGGTCCCCGCTCGACGCGCGCTCGGCACCGGGCGGTATCGGGTCGTCAGTGCCGGCGAGCCGGTTCGCCACCCGCCGCACCATCGGGACGCCCGCAAGCGACGTGACCGACTTGTCCGCCTCGCCGAATCGCGTCGATCGGCCGCCCGCGACGATGGCTCCGGTCGTCATGTGGGGTCACTCTCGGCGAGGGGTCTTCGCGTTTGCGGTCACGACGGACATCGATCCCGCACGAGCGCCGCGACCCGACAAGCTATACGTCCGGACGACGACGCTCCATGATACCGAATGACGCGGCGAACCCACGTGCTTCGGGCGGACCTGACCGCCGGAACCGTCAGCCGCGAACGCGTGCCGGAGCGGTGGCGTCGGCGGTTTCTCGGCGGGAAGGGGCTCGGCGCACGCTACCTCCACGACGAGGTCGACGCCGGGGTCGATCCGCTCGGCCCCGGGAACCCGCTCGGGTTTTGGATCGGACCGCTCTCCGGCTCGCTGCCGGGCGAGCCCCGATACGCCGCGGTGACGAAGTCGCCGTTGACCGGGCTGTTTCTCGACTCGTACGCCGGCGGCGAGTTCGCGACGCGGCTCGCCGGGAGCCTCGACGACTGCCTCGGCCTGCTCGTCTCCGGCGCCGCATCCGAGCCGGTTCGCATCGAGATCAACGGGGGAGACGCCCGGATCCGGCCGGTGGAGACGTGGGGCGACGACGCGGCCGAGACCGCGGCCGTCCATCCGGACGCTGCCGTCGCGTGCGTCGGCCCGGCCGGCGAGCGCGGCGTCCGCTACGCGACGATCGCCAGCGACGGCGGCGAACACCACGCCGGACGCGGCGGCGCGGGGGCGGTCATGGGCGCGAAGCGGCTCAAGGCGGTGGTCGCCCGCGGGCCGCCGGCCGAGCCGCCGACCGAGGCGCTCGCGGCGATTCGGGAGGCCGCGAACGTGCGATACGCCGAGGAGGACGTGGGTCGATGGCAGGCGGCAGCCGGGACGCTCGAATCGGTCGACTTCGCCGACGCGGTCGGCGCGCTCGCGACGGAGGGATGGCAGGGCGGCCGGTTCGAGGGCGTCGACGACGTGGGGATAGACGCGGCCCGAACGGCGTCTTCCGGCCGTGAGAACCCCAAAGATCCGGTTCCCGGCGGCTTTCGAATCGCGACGGACGCGGGCGAGACGATTCCCCGCGGCGCCGCCTCGATGACGCTCGGTGCCGGCCTCGGCGTCGACGACTTCGACGCGGTGGCGGCGCTCGGCGGGCTCTGTGATCGGCTCGGCGTCGACGTGATCGAGGCCGGCACCGCCGTCGCGTGGGTCGCCCGCGCGAACGAGGCGGACGCGCTCGACGTCACGGGCGTGCTTCCCGGCGGTACCGACGTCGCGGACGTGCGGTTCGGCGACGCCACAGCCGCGCGGGACCTCGTCCTCGCGATCGCGGGGCCGGCGAACGCCGACGCAAACGCCGACGTCGCTGGGTCCGACGCATCCGACGTCGACGACCTCCTCGACGCGCTTCGCGGGGGCGTCGACGTCGCGGCCGAGCGCTTCGGCTACGACGCGATCCCGACGATGAAATCCATGTCGCTGCCGGGGTACGATCCGCGCGTCGCGGCCGGGATGGCGCTCGCGTACGCGACGAGCGACCGCGGGGGCTGTCATCGACGCGCTCGCCCGATCGAGGAGGAGGTCTTCGCCGCGTGGGACGATGGGGACCGCGTCGCGGCAGTGATCGGCGCACAGAACGTCAGGTCCGTGCTGTGGAGCCTCGTCGCGGACGACTTCGCCGGCGAAACGCTGTGGGAGGACTGCGGAGCGACGTTCGCCGCCGCACGCGTCGCGGCGACGGGTGCCGCGATCCCGACGGACCCGACCGACCTCCGCCGATGTGGGGAACGGATCTGGACGCTCGTGCGGTTGTTCAACGCGAGGGAGGGAGCCGACCGCGAGGACGACCGGCTTCCGCCGGCGTTCTCGAAGCCGATCCCGGACGGACCGGCGGCCGGAAGTCGGATCGATCCGACGGCGTTCGAGTCGCTGCTCGAGGACTACTATCGGGCGCGTGGCTGGGGACCGGACGGGCTCCCGACGGCGGAGACGATCGAGCGACTCGGACTGTCCGACGTCGTCGACGAGGCGACGCCGATCGGACGATCGTTCGAGGGCGGCGAGGGGAGCTAACGCCGGCAAAACGCGCCGGGACGGCCGCAGACGCGCTCCGGCAGATGGGGGTCGAAAGCGACCCGTTAAGTGGACGCCGACCCAACGGACATTCATGCCAGAGGCCACGGATCTGGAGGAGTTGAAGCGCGGAACCGAACTGGTCAAACGCGGCTTCGCGCGAATGCAGAAGGGGGGCGTCATCATGGACGTCGTCAATCGGGAGCAGGCCCGAATCGCCGAGGACGCCGGAGCGGTCGCGGTGATGGTCCTCGAGAACGTGCCGGCGGACATCCGCAAGCGCGGCGGCGTCGCGCGGATGCCCGACCCCGAGCGCGTTCCGGAGGTCATCGACGAGGTGTCGATTCCGGTGATGGGGAAGTCCCGTATCGGCCACCGGAAGGAGTCCGAGATTCTCGAGGCACTCGGCGTCGACATGATCGACGAGTCCGAGGTTCTCACGCCCGCCGACGACGAGTACCACACCGACAAGCGCGACTTCACGGCGCCGTTCGTCTGTGGCGCCCGGAACCTCCCCGAGGCGCTCCGCCGGATCCGCGAGGGCGCGGCGATGATCCGGACGAAAGGCGAGGCCGGCACCGGGGACGTCAACCAGGCGGTCAAACACCAGCGCACCATCAAACACCAGATCCGGACGCTCACCGGACTCAACTACGAGGAGCGCGAGAAGTGGGCCCGCGAGCACGGCGCGCCACGCGATCTCGTCCACGAGACCGCGGAGGCCGGCCGGCTTCCGGTCGTCAACTTCGCGGCGGGCGGAATCGCGACCCCCGCCGACGCGGCGCTGATGATGTACCACGGCTGTGACGGCATCTTCGTCGGCTCCGGCATCTTCGGCGCGGAGGACCCCGTCCGGATGGGCAAAGCCGTCGTCGAGGCCGTCAACAACTGGGACGACCCCGAGGAGCTCGCGCGAATCGCCTCCGGAACCGGCAAGGGCATGAAAGGACAGTCGAACGACTCGATCCCCGAGGAGGAACGGCTGCAGGGCCGCGGCGTCTGAACACGAACCACGCCCGAAACGGCTCCCGGTTTTCCTCTCGTTTTCGTTCTCTCCCTTTTGTTTCCCTCACGTTCTCGTCCCCCCACCATCTCGTCCCCTCACCTTCTCGTTCCCGTGCCGACCGTCGTCCGCCCGAAGACGTTTACTGCTCCGGTCTTTCAGCACGGCACGTGATGCGAACCGATCGTCGCACCCTCCTCGCGGGCGTCGGCGTGGCCGCCGCAACCGTGCTCGCCGGCTGCACGCGCGACGACGACTCGCCTGACTGGCGGCCGGACCGGAACCGGTTTCCGGCGGTCGAGGTCGACGATCGCGCGGTGCTGCTGGCCGAGCAGTTCGATGCTCGCCACGTGCGTGAACACGACGCGGAGATGCGGGAGGTGGGCTTCGCGCTCGACGTGATCGATCGGATCGTGGACGACCCGTACGCGCTCGCGGCCGACGTGTTCTCGGCGGGCGGGCTCTCGGCCGACGACCTCGACGCCGTATGCGACGTGGCGACCGAGTTGCCGGAGGGCCGGGAGGGACGGGCGACGCTCCTCGAAGGCGAGTTCGACGCCGACGAGACCGTCTCGGCCATCGCCGACGGGATGGACGACGAGCCGGTCGAGCGCGACTCCCCGGCCGACCGGCTCCTCGAGTCGAGCGACGGCGCCGTCGGGAGGGACGGCGACGCGGTCATCTACGGTCGCGACCCGGCCGCCGTCGGAGCGATGCTCGCGGCGCCGGTCGACGAGTCGAAGCGCTACTTCGGGCCCGACGCCCATCCGGCCGCGCTCACGGACGGTCTGGAGGAGTTCTCGGGGATCGCGGCGTTCGAGTCCGCCGACGAGGAGCGGATGCAGGTCGACGGGTACGACGTGGTCGAGCCGGGTCTGGTCTCGGTGACGACAAGATTCCGGTTCGCCGACCCGGACCGATTCGCGACCGCGGTGACCGATCGCGAGGAGGCGGCGGAGGAGAGCGACGCGCTGCGGAACGTCGAGACGACGCGGCTGGACGACGAGCGGGTGCTGATCGTCGACGCGGAACTCGAGGTCGACCTCGAGGACGCCTAAACCGACGGCACGAGAATCAACGTTCGAACCTCACACCGACCCAGCATCCGAACCTCACACCGACCCAGCATCCGAACCCCACACCGACCCAGCATCCGAACCTCACACCGACCCAGCATCCGAACCCCACGCGA
>CAZIFX010000007.1:0-58114 GCA_964538415.1 uncultured Halobellus sp. | reverse complement strand
TTCTCGTCGTCCTCCCCGTCATCGCCGTCTTCGAGGAGGCGCTGTTTCGCGGGGCACTGATCGGCGCGTTCGCGATCGGCTTCGGGCTCGACCCATGGCTGCTCGCGGTCGGCTCCTCCGTGCTGTTCGGGCTGGGCCACGGGGCGCAGGGACGGCTGGGCGTGCTCGTCACGGGTGCGCTCGGGTTCGTCCTCGCCGCGCTCTTCGTCCTCACGGAAAGCCTCCTTCTCGTCATCGTCGCTCACTACGTCATCAACGCGCTGGAGTTCGGCGTCCGCGAGGGGCTCGGGTGGGACCCCTCGCACGGGACGACGTGAGGGGACGGACCGAAACGGCCGCCCGACGCGACCAGAACGGCCCGACGCGATCAGAAGAGGCCGACGATCTCGCCGTCCTCGACGCCGACGTCCTCGGCCGCCGGCTCCGCGGGGAGCCCCGGCATCGTCATCACGTCCGCCGTCTTCACGACGAGAAAGCCCGCACCCGCCGAGACGGAGACGTCACGGACCGTCAGGGTCCATCCCTCGGGGACGCCGGTCAGCGAGGCGTCGTCCGAAAGCGAGTACGGCGTCTTCGAGACGCAGATCGGGAGGTCGTCGTAGCCGAGTTCGGCCAGCCGCTCGACGTCGGCGGCCGCGCCGTCGACGTACTCGACGTCCGAGGCGCCGTAGACCTCGCCGGCCACCGTCGCGATCTTCGTCTCGATCGGGTCAGGGAGGTCGTACAGTGGCGAGAACGGGCCGCCGCGTTCGGCCGCCGTCCGAACCCGTTTCGCGAGGTCGATCCCGCCCTCGCCGCCCTTCTCGAAGACCCGGGAGCGCGCGACGGGGACGTCCTCGGAGGCGAGCGCGGTCTCGACGGCGGACAGTTCCGCCTCCGCGTCGTCCGGAAAGACGTTGATCGCGACGACCGCCGGGACGCCCATCGACTCGACGATCCGAACGTGTTCGAGGAGGTTCGGGAGGCCGTCGACGGCGGCGTCGGGGTCGGTCTCGTCGAGTCGATCGAAGTCGGCGGGCCACTGGTCGAGTCCATGCCGTTTCAACGCCCGTACGGAGGCGACGACGACGGCGACGTCCGGGACGACCCCTCGTCGACCCATGATGTGAAGGAACTTCTCTGCCCCGAGGTCGGCGCCGAATCCCGCCTCGGTGACGAGATAGTCGGCGGTCGCCTCCCCGACTCGGTCGGCGACGAGGGTGTTCGTTCCGTGGGCGATGTTGGCGAACGGCCCGCCGTGGACGAACGCCGGTACGCCCTCGTTCGTCCGGACGAGATTTGGGCGGAAGGCGTCACGAAGTAGCGCGGCCGCCGCGCCGGCGACCTCGAGGTCCGTGGGCGTCACCGGCTCGCCCGTCTCGTCGTACGCGAGCACGATCCGCCCGATCCGCGCCTCGAGGTCGTCGAGATCCTCCGCGAGCCCGAGGACGGCCGTTAGCTCCGAGGCGGCGGTGATCACGTATCCGTCCTCGCGGGGGACGCCCGACGTCTCGCCACCGAGTCCGACCACGGCGTTTCTGAGCGCCCGGTCGTTGCAGTCGACGGCCCGGGGCCAGCGGACGCGACGTGGGTCGATGCCCAGTTCGTTGCACTGATGGAGGTGGTTGTCGAGCGCCGCGGCGATCAGGCCGTGAGCCGACGTCAAGGCGTGGAGGTCGCCGGTGAAATGCAGGTTGATCGACTCCATCGGGAGCACCTGCGAGCGCCCGCCGCCGGCCGCCCCGCCTTTGATCCCGAATACGGGCCCGAGCGAGGGCTCGCGGATCGCGACGGCGGCCCGCTCGCCCACGGTCGCGAGCGCCTGTCCGAGCCCGACGGTAGTGACGGTCTTGCCCTCGCCTTTCGGCGTCGGGGTCATCCCCGTGACGAGGACGGTTCGGCCGGTGTGATCGCCTTCCTCACGGGCGTCCCCCTCCTCGGGTTTCGCCAGCGCCGACCGCACCGCCCCGAGCGTGAGCTTCCCCACGCCCTCGCCGCGCGGCTCGACGGCGTCGGGCCCGAACCCGAGGTCGGCGGCGACGTCCTCGAGCGGCCTGAGGTCAGCCTCCCGGGCGATCTCGAGATCGCTACGGTTCACGTCTCCGTCGTCGTGGGTGCCCATGGTCGACGGTTCTCAGGGGTCGATTATAAAACGAGGACGTCAACGGGGTTCGCCCGCCCCGTCGGCGTGATTCGAGCTCGGCCGCCCGATTCCCGGCTCAGATGCCGAAGGTCGCCCGGAGCATGTCGCGGGTTCCCGGCCCGAGCCCGACGGCGAGAACGGTGATGAGAAGCAGGAGGGTGTAGCGCGGCGACTCCTCGAACATCTCGCCGTTGAACACCCAGACGACGAACGTCGCCGCTGCGAGCTTGACGAACAGGAACGGCCACGCGTCCCCCGTGATCGTGACGATCGAGTCGGGCAGCAGTCGACCGGTCCAGTTCACGATCAGCTCGTTGACCACGTGTTTGGGGACGAGGTTCGCGGTGCCGGTCAGCTCCGGCATCCAGTTGAGCCCGATCACGTTGGCGACGCCGTCGACCGCGTGCCCCCAGATGATGAGGAAGCCCGCGAAGCCGGTTCCCTGGTTGATCGACGGACGCCAGCCCTCGATCAGCTTCCAGGTGACCCACGTCGACAGCGTCGCGATGACGAGCGTCAGCGCCGCGATCTGCGGGTAGAACGTCACGTACTCCCTCGTGGCCGCGAGGAACCCGAGGTAGCCGAGCGCCACGGCGAGGGCGGCGGTCCCCATCGCGAACAGCGCGTGGGCGTAGTCGTCGACGATCTCACGGTCCGCGGCGGCGTACGCGGCGAGCACGCAGGCGAGCGTCACCGCGAAGACGGTGAAGTAGATGAACGGGCTGATGATGAGCGCGCTCCACGGGAACGGAATCAGCGGCTCGACGCCCGCCCGCGTGGCGGCGATGCCGGCATCCTCGACGGTTCGGAGCGCTCCGCCGAACAGCATGAACGGGAACAGCGCGTAGAAGAACCGGAACTCGGTGCCGATCCCGAGCCGGCGCAACAGGAGGACGACCCCGGACAGCATGCCGAGGAGGATCACGACGTAGCTGAGCGTCGAGACGGTCGTGTATCCCGGGAACGCGACGATCCGCCCGGCGGCGACCGCGCTCGCACAGTCGGCGGAGGAGGTCAAAAGCTCGGTCGAGCCGCCCTCACGAACCGCACACTGGGCTCCCTGTCCGTCGGCGGCGACGGGGCCCCAGAAGTACCGCCAGAGGAAACCGTCGTACACCTGCCGGGGAAACAACAGCGAGCCGAACACGAGGAGGCCCGTCACGGCGGCGACCGCCGCGGCCCACGCGCGCTCGGGACCCACCCCGAGTCGCTCCTCGACGAAAGCACTCATGGTCCACGTTCGGAGGGTGCCGGTGTTGAGCGTTCCGGTCGCGTGCGGACGGCTCGACCGACCGAGGGCGGCCGGTTCGTCCGCCGACGCGCCGACGTGCCGATCGACAGGATCGGCGTCGTCGACTCAGATCGGCAGTCCGTCCGCCTCGTAATCGGTCCCGAGGATGATCATCGTCTGGGATCGGGAGAATCCGTCCATGTCGGCGACGCGGCCGAACATGAGATCGCGGAGGCTATCGGTGTCCGCCGCGACCACCTTCAACATCACGTCCCACTCGCCGGTCGTCAGGTGGATCTCCCTGACGCCCTCGATCTCCCGAAGGCGCTCCAGCGCGTCCTCCTCGCGGCCTTGCTCGACCCGCAGCCCGACGAGCGCGCTGACGCCGTACCCGACCGTCTTGGCGTTCACCTTCGCGTGGTACCCCTCGATGACGCCGTCCTCCTCCATTCGGCTCACGCGGTCGTGAACGGTCGCACTCGACATGTCGATCCGACGGGCGATCTCCGAGAACGGGGTCCGTGCGTCGGACTGGAGGATCCGAAGGATCTCCCGATCCGTGTCGTCCAGTTCCATGTCCGCTCGTAGGGTGCGGCGACCTTTGTCCTTGCGACCGGGCCGTCGACGTCCGAACCGCGCTTCCGCCGGTTTTTAACTGTCCGCACGCCTCCGGTTCGACCATGCGAAGCTACACCGTCGGCCGGATCTGGGACATCCCGATCCGGATCAACGTCTCGTTGATCCTCTTTTTGCCGCTGCTTGCGTATCTCATCGGTAGCGGGGAGGGGATCGCGCTGTACGCTGGCGTCATCGGCACGCTCGCGGGCACCGAGCTGGATCCGGCCGCGCTCGCGGAGTTCCGCTGGCTGATCGGCACGCTCGCGGCGCTCGGGCTCTTTTTCGGCGTCCTGCTTCACGAGCTCGGTCACGCGTGGATGGCCCGTCGGTACGGGATCGGGATCGAGTCGATCACGCTGTGGATCTTCGGAGGCGTCGCCGCGCTGGAGTCGATACCGAAGGAGTGGGACCGCGAGTTCTGGATCGCGATCATCGGCCCGATCACGAGCGTCGCCGTCGGGATCACCTTCCTGCTCGGTCTGCAGGTCGTGCCCGCCTCCCAGCCCGTCCTGCTTTTCGTCGTCGGCTGGCTCGGCGTGATCAACGTCGTGCTCGCGGTGTTCAACTGTATTCCGGCGTTTCCGATGGACGGCGGCCGGATCCTCCGCGCGTTGCTCGCGCGCAACCGGCCGTACGCCTCCGCGACCCGAACCGCCGCCCGCGTCGGCGTCACGTTCGGGCTCCTCTTCATCGTCCTCGGCGTCCTCGCGTTCGACCTCATCCTGATCCTCATCGGGATATTCGTCTACGGCGCGGCGAAAAACGAGTCGCGGATCACCACCGTCGCCGACCTGCTGGAGGGGGTCACCGTCGCCGACCTCATGTCCCGTGACCCCGAGATGATCCCCGCCGATACGACCCTGCAGGCGTTCGCCGACCGGATGTTCGCGAGCCGTCGGACGACCTTCCCGGTCGAACGCGACGGCGGGCTCGTCGGCGTCGTCTCGCTGGACGCGTTGAAACGCGCCCGGAAGCTCGACCGCGAGACCGCCACGGTTGCCGAGATCCTCTCGGAGTCCTCCGTCCGGGTCCGCCCCGACGAGGACGCCTTCGAGGCGCTCGTCGCGATCAACACGGCCCGGGCGCAATACGCGCTCGTCGAGGACGACGCGGGCGAGGTCGTCGGGTTCGTCACGCTCGCGGAGTTCGCCGAGACGATGCAGTTCACCGCCACGGCCGGCAAGCCCGCCCGCGAGTCGCCGCTGGATGAGGGGATCGTCTAAGGTCGCGGACGGTCGATCGCCGTTTCCGGCTTCGCGTTCGGTCCCGTCACGCCGTTAAAAGGAGCCCTCACGGATCGCGCGTTCGGCGGCCGCGAGCATCGTATCGGCATCGAAGTCGTCGACGATCGCCCGCAGCTCCTCGTCACTCGCCTCGGCCAGCTCCCGGGCGTGGCTCGTCACGTTCGGCACCGCGCGGGCGACGTTGTCGATGACGGGAATCGCCGCGGACTGCGCCGACCGGCTGCCGGGGTTCAGATCGATCACGACTTCCGTTTTCCCCATCGTCGCGAGTGCCTCCGCGCGGTCGCCGTCCTCCAGCGGCACGACGACGACGTCGGCCGCGCCGATCCCGTCGGCGTCGACGGTGCCGCGGGCGTGTTCGAGTCCGGGAATCTCACCGTCGCCGACGAACCCCTTCACCTCCGTCGCGCCGTGTTCGCGGAGGTGGTCGGCGATGGCCTCCATCCGGGCGTCCGTTCGGTTGAACAGGTTCACCTCGAGGTCGGCGCCGACGGCCTCCGCGAGCGCCACGATCCCGTCGGGAACGAGCGCGGCGACGTTCCCGTTGACGGAGACGACGGGATGATCCGCGGCGAGGAGGCGGGCGGCCGCCGCCCGTGCCGCCCGGTCGGCGCTCGGGAGCGTCCGCTCACCGAGGAGGTAGTCGAACGCCTCGCCGCGTCCCTGTGCGATGAGCCCCTGTTTCGATGTGATCCCCTTCTCGACGCCCGCCTCGATCCGGTGTCGCGTCACGAGCGACGCGTGCCGCGGGTGGTCCTCCGGGATCTCCGTCTCTGCCATGTCCACGCTTGGCGACCCTGCACTGATAAGCGCCCCGCTGGGCGCCCGTTGCCACGGCCACCCGCCACGAAGGCATGCACAACCATTATGATTATGGGTCGTGTAGTTCAAGCGGGATGAACCGCACTGGCAAGTACACCGTCGTGAAATCGTGTAACGACCACGGGGCGATGACGCTCCGTGAACACCCGCGTAACGGGACGTTTCACGTCGTCGAATACGACGATCCGGAGGTGGAAGAGGAGCTCGCGGACCTGAACGCGGGATCCGTCGTCCACCTCGAACTCCGCCGCGCGGGACGGCGGGGGAACGCGTGGTGTGCGGAAGCTGCCCGCCCGGCCGACCCCGCGTAACGACCGGCCGACCTCGCGTAACTCGGCCCTTTTTTATCTTCGCCGTGACCGTGTGGCTCACGCAACGCCGATCCGCTCGTGATAGCTCCCGTGTTCGTCCTCGAAGATCGCCATGATCTCGCCCATCGTGGCGTACGCTTTCACCGCCTCGACGATCGTCGGCATGACGTTCTCCCCGCTCCGCGTCGCTGCCCGGACCGCCGCTAGCGCCTCCTCGACGGCCGCCTCGTCGCGGTCGGCCTTCACGGACTCCAGCCGCGAGAGCTGTCGTTCACGGGTGGTCTCGTCGACCTTCAGCACGTCCGGGCGCGTCTCCTCCTCGACCGTGTAGGCGTTGACGCCGACCACCGTCTCCTCGCCGGCGTCGACGCGCTCCTGATACTCGTAGGAGGCCTCCTGGATCTCCCGGTGGAAGTAACCCTCCTCGATGCCGTGGAGGACTCCGTCGCGGATCGACCCGTCGCCCATCGCCTCGATCTCCTCGAGGTACGACAGCGCCGTCTCCTCGATCTCGTCGGTGAGCGCCTCCACCGCGAAGGAGCCGCCGAGCGGATCGACCGTGTCGGCGACGCCGGACTCCTCGGCGATGATCTGTTGGGTTCGCAGCGCGACCCGGACGGCCTGCTCGGAGGGTAACGCGAGCGCCTCGTCGAAGGAGTTCGTGTGGAGGCTCTGGGTACCGCCGAGCACGCCCGCGAGCGCCTGGATCGTGACGCGGGCGACGTTGTTCAGCGGCTGCTGGGCCGTCAGCGACTGTCCGGCCGTCTGAGTGTGGAACTTCAGCTGCTTGGCGGCGTCCGTGTCCGCGCCGTACGTCCCGTCCATCCGCCGGGCGTAGATCCGCCGGGCCGCACGGAACTTCGCGACCTCCTCGAAAAGCGAGTTGTGTGCGTTAAAGAAAAAGGAGAACTGCGGCGCGAACGCGTCGACGTCGAGTCCGCGGTCGAGACACGCCTCGACGTACGCGAAGCCGTCCGCGAGCGTGAACGCGAGCTCTTGGACCGCGGTCGATCCCGCCTCCCGGATGTGGTAGCCGGACACGGAGATGGGTTTGAAGCCGGGCGTCTCCGCCACGGCGAACTCGATCGCGTCGACGACGAGATCGACGGATGGCTCCGGCGGGATCACCCACTCCTTCTGGGCGATGAACTCCTTTAGCATGTCGTTTTGGAGGGTGCCGCGCAGCTCCTCGCGCGGAACGCCGCGCTCGTCGGCGAGCGCGACGTACATCGCGTAGATCACCGGGGCGGAGGGGTTGATCGTAAAGGAGGTTGAAACCGCCGCGAGGTCGATCTCCTCGAAGAGCACCTCCATGTCCCGGAGGGTGTCGACGGCGACGCCCTCCTTGCCGACCTCCCCGAGCGACATGTCGTCGTCGGAGTCGATCCCCATGAGCGAGGGCATGTCGAAGGCGGTCGAGAGGCCGGTCTGGCCGTTCTCGATGAGATAGCGAAATCGGTCGTTCGTCTCCTCGGCCGTCCCGAAGCCCGCGAACTGTCGCATCGTCCAGGTGCGCCCGCGATACATCGTCGGATAGACGCCGCGGGTGTACGGCTCCTCACCCGGAAAGCCGAGGTCCTCGCCGTAGTCGAGGTCGGCGACGTCCGCCGGCGTGTAGAGCCGATCGACCTCCAGGTTCGAGACGGTCGCGAACCGGTCGTGGCGTTCCCCGTATCGGTCGAGTACCGGAGCGAGGGTCTCGGACCGCCACTCCTCGTGGCCCGCCCGGATCGCGTCGAGGTCGTCGTCGTCGTACATGGCATACCCCTTCGCCGCCCGAATAGTTAAACATTATTTATGAACGATCCGGGAGGCCGGACGCGATGTATCGAAACCCCGTCGTCAGCAGGGCACGGCGCCGGCGGCGGAGCCGATCGGCGACTCGTCCTCCTCGTAGGTCGTCTCGCTGATGACGCCCTCGAACATCGGCAGCCGAAGCTCGTAGGTGTATAGCACGTCGAAGGCCGCGAACGGGTTCGCGCCGGCCGCGAGCAGGCCGATCCGGTTGAGCCGGACGCCCGCGGCGAGCGTGACGATCTGCGTGTCACGATTCGTGCCCGCGAGCTCGACGCCGAACTCGCCGCCGGTGCTCGCGTCGGTCAGCACGGAGAGGTGGACGACCGCGTCGATGGTGGTCGGCGGGTCGCCGATGGTGATCGGATACCCTTCGCCGATGAAACACCGGGTCAGCGGCTCGGCAGACCCGTCCTCGAACTCGTCGCCGGGAGCTGCCTGCGCGGCCGCGTCGCCGTCGGACACGTCGCCGTCGAGCACGCCGTCGCCCATCGCCCCGGCATCGCCGACGCCACCTCCCGCGGCGATGGATGCGCCGACGAGCGCGAGACAGCAGCCGACGGTGACCGCGACGGCGATCGCTCGACGACGGCCCGACGGGCTTCGATCCATCACGCCGCCCTACACGAGTGAGTTACATAACTCCACGGGCCACGGAATCAGAATCGATATCGTCGACGACGACGGGTCGTCACTCGCCGAGATCCAACAGCCCCTCGACGAGCATTCCCTCGACCAACAGCTCCGCGGACGCGAGGTTCGTCGCCAGCGGGACGTCCTTCACGTCACAGACGCGCAACAGCGCGGAGACGTCGGGCTCGTGCGGCTGGGCGGTCAGCGGATCCCGCAGGAAGACGAGCCCGTGGAGATCGCCGCCTGCGACCATCGCGCCGATCTGTAGGTCGCCGCCGAGCGGTCCCGATGCCTGCCGGTCGACGGACAGCCCCGTCTCCTCGGCGATTCGCTTGCCCGTGGTCCCCGTAGTGACGAGATCGCACTCCCCGAGGACGTCCTCGTAGGTCCTCACGAACTCGACCATCTCGTCTTTCAGTTCGTCGTGTGCGATGAGCGCGATTCGCATGGGCTCACCTTCCGGCGACGACGCTTAAAAGACCCGACAGAGTCGGGCGACGACGGATAAAAGGGCTCGATGGGGCTGGGCGATGACGGGTAACACGCCCGGCGGTGATGGCGCACGTTCGTCGGGCGATGTGTGATTTGAACCCTGAAACATCGACCGAAAACGGTATGATTCACCCGATCATCCGAATCGGTACGTACGGACGACGAATCGTCCTGGCCGTCGACGCGAGTACGGAACGTGCCGGGTGACGACGTGTTTCCCTCGCTCCGCGGCGACGAGCGTGGCGTCACCCCCGTGATCGGGATCGTCCTCCTGGTGGCCGTGACCCTCGTCATCTCCGCGAGCGTGGCGGTCGCCGTCCTTGGCGTCACCGACGACCTGACCGAGCCACAGGAGCCGCGCGTCTTCGCGGACGTGGAGGTCGTGTTGGGTGCCGAACATCGCGGCTGGAGCGGCTGGAACGCGGGGGTTGAAGAGCCCGACCGCGGCGACATCGATGCCGTCAATCTGCGTTATGAACACGGTCCGCCCTTCGAGGGCGACGAGGTCGGATCGATCCTCGTTCGATGGGAGGGACCCGACGGTGAGGGCGGGCAAGTCCGCTTTCTGAACCCGAACCGCTTCGGCGAAGACACCGAACAGCAGGACCACGACGGAGAGGACGTCGGTGCGTTCACGACCGGAACCTTCCGGGCGGGCGACGAGTTGACGATCCGGATGGCACACAACCGATATGACCAGGGCGGCGAAACCAGCACCACCAGCGAGCCGTTCGGTTACGTGGAGTCCAACTTCAACGACGTTGCCCGCGGAAACGACGAGCCGTTCTTCAGGGTCGAGAACCGGTATCCGGTCCTGTACGAGGGCGACCGTCCGATGGATCCGGGTGACTCGGTTGAGATCCGGTTCCTCGGTCCGGCGGATGAACAACCCATCGCCACCGTCTCCGCGACCGCGCGGGAGACATCCGGCGAGCCGGCGGAGTGGGAAAAGCCGCCGCCGTGAGCACGACGACGTCAACGTGGTGACCGAATGCCGATCCCCGCGTCCCGTCGGTCGTCGGTTCCGATCGGTCGCCGGCGTGTGCGTACCGAACGATCCCGAAAACGGATCGCCGACGTGATCGAGCGTCTAAGTATAATAGAGACGTTTACGCGGCCGATATCGATTCATCACCGGGTGGTTGGCGGGTCGATCAGGCACCTCGGTTTCTACCGCCTGCAAAGCCACAGCCAGGCGGACTCGCGTGGCTCGTTGCGCGCTTGTGAGTGGTTTTGTGAACTATCCCTGCCTACTCGCCGCGTTCGGCGGGTCGTTGAGGCAGGGGCTTCGCTCGAAACCGCTCACATTGATTCCGAGGGCGGAAGCCCACGACTTTAGTTGTGGGAGGAAGCCCGACAGCACAATTAAGCGTCTGTCCCCCCATCACTATTGACACTTCCACGAGGGCAAAAGAGCGTCAACACCGTTGCCCTACGGCTGACCATGTGGGGTTCTTTCATGGAAGGGGCCGTGGTCAGTCGGCGCTTACGTCGGGGACTGACGACTCCAAAGCGAGACAGGAACCCTCTCTCGAATTGCGGACGAGGAACACCGACGATTAAATCGTCCCTGTGGGGTTGGTCCGACCGCACACGAGCCCACGACTTTCGTCGTGGGTAACTGACAAGTGCTTCCATCGCCGTGCGAGTCCGTCTGATTGCCGTCGTGAATCCCGCCCGAAAACCCCGTACCGCAGCCTCACACCTCCCCAGCCTCGCTCGCCGAGGCGGCGCCGGACCGCTCGGCGCCGCCCCGGCAACGCTCCCTCGCGCGCGTTCCTCGCGCGCGCCGACCGCCGGTAGCCTCCTATTTAAATCGGAACGTCTCCAGGTTCTTCGGCGCGAACGTCCGCATGTTGTAGTCGTGATACAGTGCCGAGGAGAGGTCCTGCACGGAACGCTCGTCGCCGTGGACACAGAGTACCTTCTCGGGGCGGGGATTCATCGTCTTCACGAAGTTCTCCAGCCCCTGCCGGTCGGCGTGTCCCGAGAACCCGTCGACCGTTTCGACGCCCATCTCGAGCGTGAGCGTGTTGCCGCGGCCGTTTCCGTTCCCCCAGCCGGACGAGATGGGGATCTCGTCCCAGCCGTTCTGGATGCGTCGACCGAGCGTCCCCTGTGCCTGATAGCCGACGAAGACGAGGTTCGAATCCGGATCGGGCCCGATGTGGCGGAGCCAGGACATGATCGGGCCGCCCGTGACCATCCCCGACGTCGAGAGGATGATACACTGGTCGCCGTCGGCGACCTCCTGGCGCTCGTCCTCGCCGGCGTCGATGTGGTTGAACTCCTCCGCGAGGAACGGGTTCTCGTCCTCGTGGAAGATCCGGTCGCGAAGGCCGTCGCGGAGGTACTCGGGGTAGGTCGTGTGGATCGCCGTCGCCTCCCAGATCATCCCGTCGAGGTGGATGGGCATCGAGGGGATGTCGCCTTCGCGCATCGCCTCCTCCAGGACGAGCATGATCTCCTGGGATCGACCGACCGCGAACGCCGGAATGACGACCTTGCCGCCCTGGTCGTACGTCTCGTTTATCACCTTCTGGAGCTTCCGCTCGGAGTCCTCCTGGTCGGTCTGGTAGTCGTTGCGGCCGCCGTAGGTGGACTCCAACACGAGCGTCTCGACGCGCGGGAAGTCGTTGACGGCGCCGTTGAACAGCCGGGTGTCCTCGTAGTGGATGTCACCGGAGAAACAGACGTTGTAGAGCCCGTCGCCGATGTGGAAGTGCGTGACCGCGCTGCCGAGGATGTGACCCGCGTTGTGGAAGGTGAGCTTCACGTCCGGAGCGACGTCGGTCACGTCGCCGTACTCCAGCGGGATCGTGTGTTTGATCGCCTCGCGAACCTGCGCGGACTCGTACGGCGGCGTCCGGCCCTCCTTGGCGGCGACGTCGAGGTAATCGAGCGTGAGCAGTCCCATCAGGTCACGGGTCGGCTCCGTCGTGTAGATCGGGCCGTCGTAGCCGTACTTAAACAGCAGCGGGAGCAGCGCGGAGTGGTCGAGGTGGGCGTGCGTGAGGACGACCGCGTCGATCGTCGCCGCGCCCGCACCGAGCGCCTCCGGCACATGCAGGTAGGGGACCTCCCCCTCGGCGCCGGGCTTGTCGCCGCAGTCGATGAGAATCCGCGTTTCGGGCGTCGAGAGGATGAACGCGGCCCGTCCGACCTCGCGACAGCAGCCGAGCGTCGTGATCCGAACCCACTCGTCGTCGGACATCTCCTCGCGGTGGATCTGCCTGCCGACGCGTTCGAGGACGTCACGACGCTCCTCCCGCTCGTTTTTGAGGAAGTTTCGGACGTTCGAGACCGTCGAGGACTCGATGGGAGGCGTCCGGACGACCTCCGGCGTCCAGCCGACCTCTTGGGTGATCTCCCGGAGCGTCGCGCCGCGTCGGCCGATCACCATGCCGGGCTTTTCGGCCTCGATGACGACCTCACCGGTGTCCTCGTGGAAGTCGAGCGACGTCACGCCGGCCTCCTCGGGGATCACCGAGCGGACCTTCGCTTCCGCTTCCTTCGGCGGGGAAAGCGATTCGGGGTCCGGCCGGATCGTGATTCGCTTCCGGAGCTTCGAGGCGAGCCGGCGGATCAGGTCGCCGTCGCCTGCGAACCGCTTGGGGTCGCGGGTGTACACGACGAGCTCCGGCCCCTCGTATTTCACGTCGGTGACCGTGATGTCGTTCGGTATCTCCGATTCGATCGTCTCCTTCAGGTTCTCGAGTTGTTTATCGACTTGACTCATATCTCACTGCGGCGTGGGGGCCGTCCTCGACGTCGAGTCGCCGGATCGGATACCGAGCCGGAACTCGTCGTCGAACGACCGACCGTGACGGGTAACATAGTGGAAGATCTGTCCGTAGTCCGCTGGTGCGGGAACGATCGACGAAAACCCGCTTGAATGGACGTAATCCCTCGCCGTTATAAAAGTCTTCGCAAGAAGAAAGCCTCACCCCCGCGAACCACGGGCCATGCGAGTCACTCCGGCCGTCGTCGTCGACGAGCACGCATGGATTCGCGACCGGGCGTCGGTCGTCGTGCCGATCCTCAACGCGACGCGGAACCGGCTCGGTGACCTGTTCGAGACCGACGTCGACCGCGTCGATCCGGACGCGTATCTGCGGGAGGTCGACGCCGTCTTCACCAACGGCGAGGTCGCGGTCAACGTCGCGGGCTACGTCCGGATCCTCCGCGATCTCGACGTCGAGGGCGACTATCCCGGATTCGTCGTCGACGAGGTCCTCGGGCGCGAGCTCGCGTCGACGATCGCCGGCGGCCAGCCCCTCTCGCTGCTCGCGCAGGCGACGTTCCACTTCGCTGACCTCCACGTCGACGAGGACGCGACCGCGGCGGGATCGGGAGTCGCCGGCGCGGACGACCTCGACGCCGCGCTCGCGGCCGGCTTTCAGACGCGGCTGCCGGGCTGGGACTGGCGCGAGGAAGAGAGCCCGTTTTCGGTCGATCCCGGCGAGTGATCGTCGACCGGAATCCATTCCCAACCCATCAGATCCCCGGCAGATCCAGCGGCTCGAGGTCGACGTGGTCACGGAGGAGGCCGGCCGCCCGATCGTACGGCGAGGCGTGCTCACCGTCTTCAACCGCCTCTTCGACCGCCGCCGGATCGACCTCGGCGTGCTCGCGAACCGCGGCGACGAACCGATCCCGGACGGCGTCGTTCTCGAAGAGTCCGTGGAGATACGTGCCGAACACGCGGCCGGACGCCGCACCGAGTGCGACGCCGGACCGGCCATCCGCAGGATCGACGAGGGGCGCGACGAGGTCGCCCGCGTCACGGCCGCTCCCCCGTTCCGGGCTCCCGTGGGTCCTCCCGCCGGTCCTCTCGTCGGCCACTCGCGTCTCGCCCATGTGGATCTCGTAGCCGGTCACCGTGAGTTCGTCCGGATCAGCGGGGCTGCCGGGGGCGGACCCCTCCAGCAGCTCGACCGCCCCGGCATCGAGTCGAAGCTCGGTCGCCACGACCCGTTTGTCGGCGTCGAACGTCGTCTCCACCGGCAACAGCCCCGTTGCCTCGACGCTCCGACCGCCCTCGGATCCGTCCGCGGCCTCGAGCCGTGCGCTCTCGACGTCCGCGTTTTGGATCCGCTCGCCGAGCAGCTGGTAGCCCCCACAGAGGCCGACGATCGGCCCGTCGAACTCGCGGAGCATCCGGTCGAACCCGGCCTCCCGGCAGGCGAGCAGGTCGTCGACCGTGTTCTTCGTTCCCGGAAGCACCGCCGCGTCGGCGTCGTCGAGGGCATCGTCGAGCGGCACGTACGCCACCCGGACGCCGGGCTCGGCGGCGAGCGGCTCCACGTCCGTCGCGTTCGAGATCCGCGGCAGGCGCGGCACGGCGACCGTCACCGCGAGCGACTCCGGAACCCCGTCGTCGGTGCCGTGGACTGCCCGCTTGCCCGTCGCGGGCAGCGCGACGCTGTCCTCCTCGGGCAGCCCCGGGTCATCGTAGGGAATCACGCCGAGGATCGGCACCCCCGTCCGCTCCTCGAAGGCGTCGATACCCGGATCGAGCAGCGAGGCGTCGCCACGGAACTTGGTGATCACGGCGCCGACGACGCGCTCGCGGAGGTCCGCCGGGATCAGCTCCAGGGTGCCGACGAGGGAGGCGAAGACGCCGCCACGTTCGATGTCGGCGACGAGCAGGATCCCCGCATCCGCGAATCGCGCCGTCTCCACGTTGGCGAGGTCGCGGTCGTGGAGGTTGATCTCGGCGATCGAGCCGGCGCCCTCCGCGAGGACGACCTCGTGGCCGGCGGCCAGTCGCCGGTGTGCCGCCGTCGCCACCTCGCGCGCCTCGTGCCAGTGGTCGTCGTAGTACTCGCCGGCCGCGTAGTGGGTGACCGCCTCGCCGTTCACGACGAGCTGGCTTTCGCCCTCGCCGCGCGGCTTGAGCAGAACGGGGTTGTGATCCGTCTCCGGCGGCACCCGCGCCGCACGGGCCTGGACGTACTGGGAGACGCCGACCTCGCCGAAACCACCGTCGCCGCTTCCGTCGTCGCTCTCGCCGTCGCCGCTCCCGTCGTCCCCGTTCCTGCCGTTCTCCTCGCCCCCGACCGACTTCGGGACGGCCCGGGCGTTGTTCGACATGTTCTGTGCCTTGTACGGCGCCACGGCGACGCCCGCGCCCGCGAGGAGCCGACAGAGGCCGGCGACGACCGTCGACTTGCCGACGTGTGAGGCGGTGCCCGCGACGAGGAGGGTGCGGGCGGTCCCGTCGGCGCGGTCGTCCCCGCTCACTTTGCGAGCCGTGACGCCAGTTCCCGGGCCGCGTCGACGTGGTCGTCGGCCTCGGCGTCCCCGGTCCGATCGAACTCGCCGAGCAGGTCACGGATCGTCTCCGCGCGCTCCCGGACGACCGCCGGATCGAGGTCGCCGTCGGCGATCTGCTCGGCGAGCGCCTGCGCCTCCCCGAGATGCCAGCCCGCCTCCCGGGAGACGGGTCGCTCCTCGGTCGCTCGCAGCTGTCGATGGAGCTCGGCGGCGGCGTCGAAGTCGTCGTCCTCGTCGGGCGCGGGAACGTCCGGATCGGGGTGCTCGTCGCTCATCAGTACTCGGTCCCCCGTCGGGCGCGTTGACCCGCGTCGATCGGGTGTTTCACCTTCCCGACTTCGGTGATCAGGTCCGCGACGTCGGTCAGGTAGTCGGGCGACTCGTGGCTTCCGGTCAACACGAGTTCGAGGTTCTCCGGCTTTCGGTCGATCAGGTCGCGGACGTCCGCGGGGTCGATCAGCCCGCGGTCGGCCGCGTACAGAACCTCGTCCAGGATCAGCATGTGGACGCCCGCCTCGGGCTCGGCGTCCAGCGGGATCGGCTCCTCAAGGTCGGCGTCGGCGGCCGCATCGACGAGGTCGCGGGCGCGTTCGAGTCCGGCCCGCGCGTTCCGTTCGTGGTCGTCGTCCGCGGAGCCGTCGGCCATGCCGTGCCAGCCGTAGTGGCCCGTGTTCTCGTAGGAGAAGCCGGGAAGCGCCGCGATGGCGTTGTACTCGCCGCGAACGGCCTCGACGGAGTCGGCGCCACCCTTCATGAACTGGAGCATGTGGACGCGGTGGCCGTGGCCGACCGCGCGGGCGCCCATGCCGAGCGCGGCCGTCGTCTTGCCCTTTCCGTCGCCCCACCAGGCCTGCACGAGCCCGAACTCCTCGGGTGCGTCCGGCTCGATGGGTCGCTCCTCGGGGGTGATCCCCCGGCCGGGCGTGTTTCGATCCGCGGCCCGTTGCCGGCGCTCGTCGACATCGTCGCTTCCACCGGCCGCCGCTCCGCCGCCGGGTCGTGAGTCGCTCATGGCTGATCGTTCGCGGCGAGCCTCTTGAATCGGCGGGTCGGGCGGCCCGTCCTCACCCGGGCGTCCGGACGGTCGTGGGGGCGCTCACTCGTCGGCGATGATCGCGGGGGCGCTCACTCGTCGTGGATGAAGACGAGCCGCTTCGAGTCCGTATTGCAGAGACAGAGATCGATCCCCTCCCGCGTCGCGCCGATCCGCTGCCAGCCGTGGTCGCTGACGAACAGCGTCTGGAACGTCCCCTCGTCACAGTCCGGGTTCGGACAGCCGACGCCCGCCGCGTTCTTATAAACGGTCGTCCCGCCGCCGGAGCTCTGTCGCACCAGACCGTCGGTCAGCGAGCGGAACGCCTCCGTCGACATCGGTCCGTCCGTGCCATCGTCTGCCATGCGTACAAATTAGCCGGCCGGAGTATAAAAACGGTCGGACCGCGGCGAGGTCGACGACCGCCGACCCGTCGCCGCTCACGGCCGAGGGGCGCTCGCCACGTCGGTCGCCCGCGGCGCTTGCCACGCTGCTCGCGCGTGGCGGCGAGCACGTTGCTCACGCGTGCCGTTCGACATCCACCACGTCGTTCACGCGAGGTGCTCGCCACGCTTCACCGCGTCCGCGTACGCGTCCGCGAGCCGGGTCGGTTCGGGGAGCTTGTAGCCCGCACACAGCGCGTCGACCAGTTCGACCGTCGTCGACGGCGACACGCGATGGCCGGGGCTCACGTACAGCGGGTTCACCCGTCGGTCGTTCGGATACTGTCTCGACTGGTAGGCGTGGCCGAGGACCGTCCCGGTTCCGTCCTCGGATCCGGGCGTCGTCTCGACCGATCCGTCCGCCCGTATCGGCGTCCGCCAGCCCTCGGGTCGGCCGTCGACGTCCTCGTCCGGCTCGCCACAGAGCAGGGACTTCGCGACGCCGACGCTCGGCAGGTCGTGGACGACGCCCACGTGCGTCGCGATCCCGGCCTCCCGATAGTGGATCCGTCCCGAGCCGTCGAACACGAGCAGGTCGGGATCGACCGCGAGCGCGTCGAGCGCCGCGAGGATCGGCCCGCCCTCGCGAAACGCGAGCAGCCCCGGAACGTAGGGGATCGACAGGGGAGTGATCGCGTGGGCGTACTCGACCACGCTGCCGCTGCGGAGCGCCACCGCCGCGGAGATCGCCTCCCCGGACTCCCCCGCGTCGGGCCTGAACGCCTGGTCGATCCCGACGACGACGGGCCCGTCGGGATCGGGAGTCAGCGTCTCCGCCGCGGTCGGCGGCAGCCCGGAGGTCAGGTCGACCGCCGACCCGATCGCGACCTCGGCCGGCGCGGGGTTGAGGTCGTCGGCGAACGTCGCCGTCGCCGCGATCTCACGCTGGAGCGCCTCCATCTCCGCCCGAGAGGCGGCCGGATCCGGCACGAACTCGGGGTGTGCGAGGTCCGTGGCGGTAGAGCCCCCCACGATCAGAACCGTCCGCCCGGACCGCCCGGGCCACGTGGACCGCCCGGCCCGCGTCCGCCCATCGAGAGGCCACCGACGCCGCCGGTTCGGTTCGCGAGGTCCTCGTTCATGCTGCCGTACGCGAGGCCGATCCCGAACCCGATCAGGTGCGCGAGGTGTGCGATCCCGCCGACGCCGCCGGTCCCGGAACCGACGACGAGCGCCGCGGAGACGAGGGCGATCCCCCACGTGAGGAACTTGAGCTTCATCGGAACGACGAAAAACAGGAGGATCTCCATGTTCGGCCGCCAGACGGTGAGCACGCCAAGGATGGCGAAGCCTGCACCCGACGCGCCGAGCACGCCGGTCGTCGGCCCTCCGGTGGCAAGCGCGAACAGGACGTGGCCGAGGCCGGCGGCCGCCCCCGCGACGATGAAGAAGCCGACGAAGCGCTTCGATCCGACCGCCCGCTCGACGAGGGGGCCGAAAAAGAAGATCACGATGCTGTTGCCGACGATGTGAAACAGGAGGCCGGGGTCGTGTGAGAAGACGGAGGTGACGACCGTCCAGACGTTCCCCAACGCGTCCGAGCGAAGGACGAACAGCGCGTCGTGGAGGGGGCGCCCGCCGACGCCGAGCGCGACCCACTGCGCGACGAACGTGAGCCACATGGCCGCAAGCAGGACGTACGTCGCGTTGCCACGGAAGTAGCTCACCAGCCCGCCCGTCTTCGTCTCCCGCTTCACCCGTTGTTTAACCCGACCGGTCACCCCGTCCGGATTGCCGCCGGTCCCGGCGGGATCCTCGACGGAATCGTCGAAGCCGCTGTCGAAGACCCCGCCGGGATCGTTCCACTCGCTCAGCCCCGGGCAGTCGTGGTTCTCCGGGAGGCGGTGCTCGCCACAGAACGTCCTTCCGCACCGCCGACACTGGTACGGGAGGTTCTCGTACTCCCCGCACTCGTCGCACGTCGCCATTACCCGCCCTTACGGCGGCGCTCGTAAAGCGGTTTGGCTCGACGACGAGTCAACGATCGAACCAGTTCGCCGACCGATCCCCCCGGTTACCCGTTTCGGAGGTCGTCGACCAGCCGTCGGAGCGTCGCAAGCGGGTACTGTCCCGGCGCGGTCGCGTCCGCGGGGTCGACGGGCGCGTAGCCGACCCGCGAGCCGTACACGGGCGCGACCGCGCGTGTGTGTCTCCCGGGCTCGCCCATGCACATCGTCGCGACGGCGTGGCCGGCCGCCGTCGCCTCGTGAGTCGCCTCCAACATCGCCAGCGCGTCCGCGGGCACCTCGGCGGTCGTCGCCAGCTTGCCCACGTCGCCCTCGTCGGCCGCGTCCGCGAGCAGATCGACGAGGGTTCCGACCTCGGGCGTGGACGAGAAGTCGTGGACGGAAGCGATCACGGCGACGCCCTCCTCGCGCGCCTCCTCGCGAAGCGCGGTCGCGTGTGACCGCTCGCCCTCGGGCGCGTTCCCGCGCAGCGCGGCCAACTCGACGTCTACGGCCGCCACCGCGTCGTGAACGACCGCGTCCGAGAGGTCGCCGAAGCGACCGAGGTCACCCGCCTCGCCGCCCTCCCACTCCGCGCGATTGGTGACGATCAGCGGAAGCTCGCCGTCGTAGTCGGCAAGCGCCGCCAGCGGATCCGTCGCGAGGTCCATCCGAAACTCCAAGGCGTCGGCGTCCGCCCGGGCCGCCGGCTCGTCGTTCAGGTCGGCGGTGGCGGCCGCGAGCACGAACTCGTCGAACATGCGCCGTCGTTCTCCCGGCGAGGTGATAAAGCAACCCGCCGTCTGCCGTCGATCCTCAGCCGTCCACGTTGCCGTCGATCCTCAGCCATCCACGTTGCCGCCGACCCCGCCGCGTCGCCAGAGCGCGAGCGAGATCAGCAACACGAGGACGCCGACAACGGCGACCGCGGCCGAAAAGCGGTCGCCGGCATCGAGGTAGCCGTCGACGCCGAGCGCGACGATGGCGACGCCGATGAACGCCTGTGCGACCGCCCGAACGCGAAGTCGCGTCAGGACCCGTCCCGCGAGGGGCTCGCCGACCACGGCCCCGCCGACGAGGTAGGTGACGCCCGCGAGCGCACAGCCGGCGACGGCGGCGAGGTACGCGGGGCTCGCCGCCTCGATGCCGGTCGAGATCGCGATCCAGCCGGCACCGACGATCAGGAACAGGCCGAGAAACAGGTCGCGTGATTCCATGGGGGTGGTTCGGGATTCGAGGACGTGCCGTGACGGCGACCGGAACGGTTCGTCCGGCTCAGGCGACGAGGCCTTCCTCGGCCTCGAGCAGCTCGTGGTAACGGTTTCGAATCGTCACTTCGGAGATGTCGGCGACCTCCGAGACGGCCGCCTGGGTCGTCTTCTCGTTGGTGAGCAGCGCGGCGGCGTAGACGGCGGCGGCCGCGAGTCCCACGGGGGACTTCCCGGAGTGGACGCCCTTGTCCTTCGCGTTCCGTAACAGGCTCTTCGCGCGCATCTCGGACTCCTCGGAGAGCTCGAGGTCGCTCGCGAAACGGGGGACGTACTGCTCGGGATCGGCGGGCTTGACCTCGAGTTTGAGCTCGCGGACGACGTAGCGGTACGTCCGGGCGATCTCGGCCTTCTCGACGCGGGAGACGTCGGCGATCTCGTCGAGGCTCCGGGGGACGCCGGCCATCCGCGCGGCGGCGTAGACACACGAGGTCGAGACGCCCTCGATGGAGCGACCGGGCAGCAGGTCCTCGTCGAGCGCGCGGCGGTAGATCACGGAGGCCGTCTCGCGGACGTTGTCGGGGAGGCCGAGGGCGCTGGCCATGCGGTCGATCTCGCCGAGTGCCTGCTTGAGGTTGCGCTCCTTCGAGTCGCGCGTGCGGAACCGCTCGTTCCACTTGCGGAGCCGCTGCATCTTCTGGCGCTGGCGGGCGCCGAGCGAGCGGCCGTACGCGTCCTTGTCCCGCCAGTCGATGTTCGTCGAGAGCCCCTTGTCGTGCATCGTGTTCGTCGTGGGGGCGCCGACACGGCTCTTCTCGTCCTTCTCGCGGGAGTCGAACGCGCGCCACTCCGGCCCGCGGTCGACGGAGTCGGCCTCGACGACGAGTCCGCAGTCCGCACAGACGCTCTCGCCGTGTTCCTCGTCGTTGATCACCTGGCCGTCACACTCCGGACAGCTCAAGCCGTCGCTGGTTCGTTCCGATTCGTCCTCCGTCTCCTGACGGGAGCGACTCCCCCGTAGATGCATTCGTTCACTCATAGCGGTGGGGCCCTCGGTAACTGAACGGCGCCCGAGGACGGTCTTACAGGCCTGTCGTCGGAACGTAACTTAAAAGGCTCGAAACGCGTTGGGATCGCGTCGACGGAATCCTCACGGTCTCGCACGATTTCACACGGTCCCGGACGGCTCACGGTCACATGCACCGTGCCGGCCGGTGCTCGCCCGGAGCGAAACGTTTGGGTCGGCTCGGATCGATCGACCCGCCATGCACACGCCACGGGTGGTCTCGCTCGCCCCGAGCGCGACCGCCACTCTCGACGCGATGGACGCGGCGGACCTGCTCGTCGGCGTCACCCACCACTGCGATCCGGGCGCCAGCACGGGTGCGGCCCACGGCGCGGGTGCGCCCCACGACGCGTCCCCCGTCGCCGTCGGCGGCTGGCTCGACCCGAACCTCGATCGGGTCGCCGACCTCGATCCGGACCTCGTCTGTACGAGCGACGGGCTACAGGCCGAGGTCGCCGACGCCTGCCGCGAGCGCGGACTCCGGGTGAGCCACGCCGAGCCCGCAACCCTCGCGGATGTCCTCGAGCGATTCCGCGAGCTCGGTGCGGCGGTCGGCCGCGAGGCCGCCGGCGAGGCCCTCACGCGGGACGCCCGTGATCGGCTCGACGCCGTCGCCGACGCGGTAGCCCACGTGACCATGGGCAGCGTGACCTCGGACCACGTGACCGACGACGTCGACCGCCCCGTCGTCTACTGTGAGGAGTGGTCCGACCCGCCGATGGCGGCCGGCAACTGGGTCCCCGACGCGGTCGGCGCCGCGGGCGGCCGCTACCCCTTCGTCGAGCCGGGCGAGCGCTCGCGGAAGGTGGACGCCCGGGCGGTCGAGGCCGCCGATCCCGACCACGTCGTCCTGCACGTCTGTGGCCACGGCGACCGCGTCGATCCCGCCGTCGTCCACGACCGCGGCTGGGCGATCGACGCCCCCGTCCACGTGCTCGACGATTCGCTTTTAAACCAACCGAGCCCCGCGCTGATCGACGGGATCGAGCGGCTCGCGGCGTGGCTGCATCCCGATGCCTTTTCGTGATCCGGCGACGGAGAACCCGAGATATGCGAGTCGGCGTCGGCAGCGGGAATCCGGTGAAACGACGCGCGGTCGAGCGGGCCCTCGGGCTCGACGGTGAGACGGAGCGCGTCGCGGACGTCGCCGACGTCGAGGCCGTCCCCGTCGCGTCCGGCGTGAGCGAACAGCCGCTGGGCCACGAGGAGACCATCACGGGCGCGCGGAACCGCGCGGCTGCAGTCCTGCGCTCCGGGACGGACGGCCCGTCGGACCCCCACGATCTCGGCGTCGGGCTCGAGGGCGGCATCGCCCGCTTTCCGGGCGCCGACGGACTTTTTCTCGTCGTGTGGGCCGCCGTCGACGACGGCGACCGGGTCGGCGTCGGATCGGGGCCGAGCCTTCGCCTGCCGGGCGGGGTCGCCACGCGAATCGAGGCGGGCGAGGAGCTCGGTCCCGTGATGGACGACCGACTCGGCGTCGACGGCGTGGCGAGACGCGGCGGCGCGGTCGCCGCACTGACCGACGGCCGGGTCGATCGAACCGAGGCGCTCGTGACCGCCGTGGCCGGCGCGCTCGGCCCGTTCGTCTCGGAGCAGTATCGCGACGGCGACGCGATGGGCGCCCGCTTGGACTTGCGGCGGTCCGAAAACGAGTCCGCGTGAGGGCCCTACGCCACGTCCGCCACGAGCGGGATCAGCTCCTCCAGGCTGTTGATCTCGACGGTCGGCTCGACGTCGAGCGTGACGTCGGCGTTGTGGTCGCGCCGGATGAAGACGGAGTCGAGCCCGGCGTTCTCCGCGGCGATCACGTCGGTCTCGCGGTCGCCGACGTAGTATCCGCCGGTCGCGTCGAGCGCCTCGAGCGCCTCGTTCAGGTAGTGTGGATCGGGCTTTCGTCGGCAAAATCCGTCGGGGCCGAGGTCGCGCCCGCGGACGAATCCGAACGCGTCAAGCCGGAAGTAGTCGACGACGAACTCGACGGTCGGGTCGTAGTTGTTGCTCACGAGTCCGATCGTCACGTGGTCGGACAGCCGGTCGAGCGCCTCGGCATCCGGGCAGAGCCCGCGCGTCCCGGCGGCGAGCCGTTCGACGCTTCGTTTGACGCTGCGGCGCTCGCGTGCGGTGTAGAACTCGGCCGGATCGACTCCGAGCGTCCCACAGGCCGTCACGAAGGCGTCCGTGTACTCGTAGGTCTCCAGCGGCGGTCGGAGATCATCCTCAACCTCGATCCCTCTCTCGTGGAGGACGTCGTCGAGCGCGCGGCTGTGGACGACGGAGTCGGTTCCGCGTCCCTCCAGGACCACGCCGTCCATGTCGAAGAGCACGAGGTCGTCGGTCGGTCGGTCGATGCGGGCGTCGGTGGTGGTTCGGGTCGTCATCTGTATGGCTTCGTCTTCGTTTGCGTGGTCGTGGTCGCTCGTGGGGCTCTCGCCGCTTGGCCCCGTCGGTCGTTCGGATCGCGCCCCGGCTCCGTCGTCGATCGTTCGCCGTTCGCTCTCCGTTCGTTCCCCTTCCGTTCCCCGGTCCGAGTTCACTCCGGGCAGTCACAGTCCGGCTCATCAGCGGCCTCCGGACGGTCACCACCGAGCGACGCCCGCGTTCGATCATCAAGCACCGCGAATACGGCACGAGCTTCCTCGCCATCGAGCGTGTCGACGGCGGCGGAGATCGCCGGTTCGTCCTCCGGATCGGGGCTGCCGACCACGACCCGTCCGACCATGTGTGAGGCGTGGGGCGTACAGACGTAGTCGTACACGCCCGGTTCGGTGAACGTCCGGGTGTACGTCTCCCCGGTTTGGAGGAGTCCGGTCGACCAGTCGGGAGCCGTCTCCGGGGTCCGACCGGACAGCGACGCGACGTCGTGATCGTGGTCCGGGTCGTCGTTGTGCCAGACGACGCGTCCGCCGGCGTGGATCCACACGAGCTGTGGAGCGAACCGGTTCGCGTGGTCGCCGCGCATCGAGACGGTCGCCTCCGTGGCCGGCTCTCCGACGGCGACGTCGATCGGTTGAGTCGGGCCATGAGCCGCGTCACCGTCATCCGTCGTGGCGTCACCGTCATCCGTCGTGGCGTCGCTACCTCCGGATACGTCGTCGTCCGAGTGGGTCGTATCGCTCGGCTCGTCCCCCACGACGCCGAGACACCCGACGACGGCGACCGATCCGGCGACGCCGGCCGCAACGAGTAGTTCACGGCGCGTGCGTCCATCCCCGGACGGATCAGCGGACCTTCCGGCGGGCATACGCCGACACCCCCTCGCTAATGAACACGATGAGCAGGATCGCGATCAGGATGGTCGAGACGGACCGCCACTGGAAGCCGTCGATCGCCGCGAACAGCGGGACCCCGATGCCGCCGGCGCCGACGAAGCCCAGGATCGTCGCGCCGCGAACGTTGATGTCCCAGCGATAGACGGAGACGCCGACGAACGCGGGGAGGATCTGCGGGGCGATGCCGTAGAGCATCGTCTGGAAGCCGCTCGCCCCGCTCGCACGCACCGCCTCCACCTGTGCGAAGTCGATCTCCTCGATCTCCTCGCCGAGTAGCTTCCCGACGAAGCCGATGGACCGGATCCCGATCGCGACCATCCCGGCGAACGCGCCGGGGCCGAAGACGACGACGAAGATCAGCGCCCAGATGATCACGTGGACGGAGCGTGAGACCGTCACGATGAGCTTGCCGAGCCAGTAGGTGAACCGGTTCGGCGTCGTGTTCTCCGCGGCAATAAACGCGACCGGAAGGGAAACGACCACCGCCAGGATCGTCCCGACGACCGCGATGTGGATCGTCTCGATAAGCGGGCCGACGATCACGTCGGTGTATCCCAGGTTCGGCGGGACCATCCGTCCGAAGAGGTCCTGCATCTCCCGCGGCGCGGTGGCGACGTACTGGAGGTCCATCGAGAGATAGATCCACGACCCGACGGCGACGACGGTCGCGATCAGTCCGAGCGCAACCCGACCGATCCGCTGGCGACGGTCGAACCGCTGCCACGTTCGGGATTCGGTTTCGGCCGCCATCACTGGACCCTCCTTCTGACGAACGCGCTGGTTATCTCGCCGACGAGCACGACCGCGATGATCGCGAGCAGGATCGTCGCGACGAAGTCGTACTCGTACCGGGAGAACGCCTGCATGAGCAGGGTGCCGATGCCGCCGGCGCCGACGATCCCGATGATCGTCGACGCTCGGATGTTGATGTCCCAGCGGTACACGGAGAGCCCGACGAACCGCGGGACGACCTGCGGCACGACGCCGTACAACACGGCCTGGAACCCGCTGGCGCCGGTCGCGCGGGTCGCCTCCAGCGCGCCCATGTCGATGTCCTCGAGGTCTTCCGCGAGCAGCTTCGAAAAGAACCCGACCGTTTTGAACGAGATCGCGATGATCCCGGCGAGCGGCCCGAGCCCGACCGCCTTCACCGCGATGATGGCGACGATGAGCCCGTCGACCGCCCGCGAGACGCTGATTATCCCGCGATTAAGTGCGTAAACGGGCTTTGGAACGAGATTCTCCGCCGCGCCGAACGCCACGGGGATCGAGATGGCGATCCCGGTGACGGTCGCGACCATCGCCATCGCGATGCTCTCGAACATCATCCGCTGGGTCCGGTCGAGTGCCGCCTGGCTGGTGTCCGGCGGCGCCATCGACTGCACGAGCGCGGCGCCGTGGCCTGCCCCGGCGGTGATCCGTCCGAGCGTCATCCCCTGAAGCAGCGCCGCGAGCGACCAGAGGACGAAGCCGATCGCGACGACGTAGATGCCGTACTTGACGTAGTGGTTGTAGAAGGAGGTCGGGCGTCGCCACTCGACCGGGTCGCCCGCGCCGCCCGTCCCGCCCGCCATCTCGCCGGTCGAACGTTCCGTCGCCATCTCAGTCCTCCGCGACCGGCGTGCGCCCGGTCGTCGGGGTGGGTGCGTCGCGTTCGTCCGCGGACGACCCCGGCGATTCCGTCGACGTCGGCTTCCCGCCGCCGAGCAGTTCGGCCGGCGTCGCACCCCGGTAGATCACGTCTCGGGCGTCGTCGTCGAGCTTCGAGGCGTCGTCGTCGAAGACGAGTTCGCCGTCGTGGAGCCCGAGGATCCGGTCGGCGTACTCGACCGCGAGGTCGACCTCGTGGATGTTGATGAGTACGGGAATGTCCTCCACGTCGGCGATCTCGACGAGCAGATCCATCACCGCGTGGGACGTGTCGGGATCGAGGCTGCTGGTCGGCTCGTCGGCCAGCAGGATCTTCGGGTTCTGAATGACCGCGCGGGCGATGCCGACGCGCTGGCGCTGGCCGCCCGAGAGCTCGTCCGCTCGCTTGTTCTCCATGTCCGAGAGGCCGACCGTGTCGAGGATCTCGTAGGCGCGTGCGACGTCCTCCTGCGGGAAGTTCCGGCGGAACGCCTGCCAGTTCGAGACGTAGCCGAGCCGTCCCGAGAGGACGTTCTCCATCACGGTGAGCCGCTCGACGAGGTTGTACTCCTGGAACACCATCCCGATCTCCCGGCGGGCGGCGCGGAGGTCGTCGTCGGGCAGCGTCGTCAGCTCCGTCTCGTCGAGCCATACCTCACCGGCAGTAGGCTCGGTGAGGCGATTGATACACCTGATGAACGTCGACTTGCCGGCCCCGCTCGGACCGATCATCGCGACGATCTCGTTGCCCTCGATCCGCGTCGAGACGTCCTTCAGCGCCTCGTCGCCGGTCGAGTACACCTTTCGTAGGTCCTTCGTGGTGAGCATGAGTGGATGAGTAAAAACGCGTTGGATGTTTTACAGACCGCCCTGCTCGTACTCGACGCCGTTGAACTGTTGGATGAGCATGATTTCGTGCCAGTGATTCACGTAATCGATCTCGACATACTCCGGATAGCCGGCCTCATCACCGAACGACGTGCCTTCCCAGTTCGTGTTGATCCACGTCTCTCGTGCACCCTCGACGATGTCGGGATGCAGGTTGTATCGGTAGCCCACCGGTCCCGGCGGGAAGGGATCCGAGGACCACAGGACTTTGTAGTCGTCCCACTCGATGTCGTCGACCGCCTCGACGGTGTTGTCGAGACAGGTATTACAGATCGGGCCGGCGTCAAAGTCGCCGTAGGCGATGCCGCGGCCGGTCTGTTCGTGGCCGCCGGAGAACTCCGGATTGTAGTTCTCTCCGATGGTGAGATCAAAGTACTCGTCGAACAGCGCGGACGGTGCCTGATTGCCGGAGTTTGAGCTTTCTTCAGTGTGGGCGATACGATACCCGTGTTCGTCCGCGAAATCCTCGACGCTCGTTATCTCGTGATCGGCGCGCGTGACGGCCCACAATTTATAACCGAACTGCCCACCGTCAACCCCTGCCGCGAGTGGAACCATTCCGGCGAGGTTGACGCCGAACGGCGTGTTTCCGGTCGCGAAGTTCGCGATGTGGACCCGTTCCGACCGCATGCTCTCAACGACCGCGGCGTAGCTGTCGACCGAGCGGAACTCGACGTCTTTCCCGGTTTCGGCCTCTAGCTTCTCGATCATCGGAGCAAGCTGTTCTTCGTACGCCGACTCCGTGTCTTCGCGCGGGAGTTCGGCGTACACGAGCGGGTCCGGATCGATCCACTCGCTTTCGTCGTCCGGGCGTTCCCGTGGATCGATTCCGTGTACGGCCTCCGTTCGCCCACGGTTACCCATTTCTTCGAGGTCATCGAGAGTGCCTCGAAGATATCCCGCTTCGACAAGGGCCCCACCGTAGTAGTTGTTGTTCTCCCAGTCGGGATTCTCCGGATCGAAGTCGTCGGAGAGCAACGGATCGTCCGACTCGCCGCCGTCGTCGCTGCTTCCGAGTCCGGCCCCCGCTCCTCCGTCGCCGCCATCGCCCTCCTCCGCATCACCGCCGGTACAACCGGCCAACCCGGCCACGCCGACCGCCCCCCCGGCCAGAATGAACTTGCGTCGTGAACTCGCTCCCGTCCGTTCGCCGGTGTCTTCTGCCATTGCGGTCGTGGATCCCGTGCTTCGGCGTAAGAAGGCTGCTATGAGCCATATATCGGGCTTTAACCACCTCGGTATCGAACCGATCCGGTCCGTGTCGCTCCCGAGTCGAACGGAGCCGTCGCGCTCGTTCGAACGCCTATATATCGCTTCGTACGGCGCTCTCGCCGCGAAAGTGGTAAGTCGTCTCCGGTTTTTCACACGACCGTGCTCGACCGTCTCAGGCGGCGGACGCCCGACCCGCCCGGATTCGACCCGAACCGCATCCCCGCGAAACCGCGGGAGACGACCGTCGATGCGGACGACGGTCCGGTTCGGTGTCACGCGGTCGGCTCTCCCGACGGACGGTGGACCCTCGCGTACGGCCGTCGGGTCGACGGGACGGGATCCGTGGCGTTCCGGCTCCGTGACGGCGAGATCGTCGATCGGTTCGAAGCGACGCGCCCGGCTGCGGGCGCCGTCGGTGACGACGGCACGGTCGCGCTGGTCGAACGTCTCGGATCGAACACGACCGCGACGCGGCTTCGTGCGTTCGTCGACGGTCGGGAGACGCTCGTTCGGACCGTGGACGCGACCGTCTCCGGCGTCGTCGTCGCCTCGGACGGGGAACTCGTCGCGGTCACGACGCGGCGTCCCGACGCGAGCGTCCATGCGTATGATCCCGGCACCGGCGAGGTCGCGTGGACCGTCACGCCGCGACGGGCGACGCCACTTTCACTCGGGTTCCACGCCGACGGCGATCGATCCCTCCTCTACGTCGCCCGTGAGCCGCGGGACGACCCGTACCTGGCCATCGACGCGGACGGCGAGGTCGTCTGGGGAAGCGAACGATACCGGTCGACGCAGCCCTTTTCGGCACGCGTCCGCGGCTGGTTCGACCGCGGGGAGTGAGCTTCGGGTCCGCCACCCAACGCCGTTGGACACCGGCATCGTTTTGCCGTGGGAGGAAAATCGCCCGGCCATGACCGATCTCACGGACCGATGCGGCGACGGTGATATCCTCGATGACGTCGAGAACGTCGCCCGAGCCGCCGTCCTCGCCGGGGGCGCGGAGCTTCGTGCCCGCTACCGCGACGGCGACGCCGCCGGCGACTACGGCGCCCACGACGTGAAGGCCGCGGCGGACGAGGCAGCCGAGCAACGCATGCTTCCCGTCGTCCGACGGGCGTTCCCGGAGCATACAGTGTACGCCGAGGAGGCCGGCGAACTCCCCGGAACCGCCGGTGAGGATGGGAACGGGGACGGCTACCGATGGATCGTCGATCCGCTCGACGGCACGAACGACTTCGCGGCCGGGCTCCCGACGTTCGCGACGAGCGTCGCCGTGACTCGGAACGGCAAACCGATGCTCGCGGCCGTCCACCAGCCCGCGACGGACGAGTCGTACCTTGCACGTCGCGGCGAGGGGATCCGGTACGAGGGCGACCGCGTCGACTGCGGGAGCGACGTTCCGGTCGAGGCGGCGACGGTGGCGACCATCGTCGGTCGCGACGTTCCCGCGAACACGGCGCTCGCGGCACGAGCGGAGGAGATCCGTACGGCCCTGGACGGGACGGTCAAGCGGGTCGTCGACAGCTGGGCGCCGACGGTTCACTCGGGACTGCTCGCGCGCGGCCGCATGCAGGGGCTCGTTCAGTTCCATCCGGACGAGGAGGAACAGGCGGTGACGGAGCTGTTCGCGGCCGAGGCCGGCGCCAGCATCCGGCGTGACGGGCCCCTGTACGTCGCCGCCGCGGACGACGCGGCGCTCGCGACGCTGTGGGACGCCGTCGCACCCGCCGGGGAGCGCGAGGACACGTGACGTATATAGGGATACATACGGGTCTTAGCGGTGTTTAAACGTATCCGACGCGAATCGGAGACAAGCAATGGACGGGAGCTTTCACCCGGACGTCGAACCACATCACCGTCGGCTCGACCTCGACGACTACGGCGACGCCTACGTGATCGGCGACGTCCACGGCTGTCCGGAGCCGCTCGACCGCCTGCTCGACACCCTCGAGGTGACCGAGGACGACCTCGTCGTCTTCGTCGGCGACCTCGTCCGAAAGGGACCCGACAGCGCGTCGGTCGTCCGACGGGTGCGGGAGGCGCCGAACTTCTTCACGGTTCGCGGCAACAACGAGGAGAAGCTGATCCGTGGCGAGAAGTCCCTGCCCATGCTCTCGGCGGACGACCTCGCGTGGATCGAGTCGCTCCCCGTCGCCATCTCGATCGGGGAGAACCTGGTCGTCCATGGCGGCGTGGATCCGCGAACGCCGCTCGCCGAACACACGATCGACGACCTCGAAACCACGCGGTCGCTCGCGCCCGGCGGCAGCTACGACCCGCCCTACTGGTACGAGGAGTACGCGGGACCGCCACGGGTCTTCTTCGGCCACACCGTGCTGGACGAGCCGTTCGTCTCGGAGTGGGCGGTCGGCCTCGACACCGGCTGCGTCTACGGTGGCACCCTCTCAGCGTACGATCTCCGCCGGGGAACGCTGACGTCGGTTCCGACACTCCGTGGTGGCGTGGGGCGAAGCGACGCGAAGATCGTCTCCGTCGCGGAACTCGGCTGAACGGATGACGGAAACCGACCCTCCGGAGACGGGCGATTCCGTGGCACAGAACGGCGAATCGGACGACTCAGCCGTCGTGTTATCCCCGACTACGTGGCGGGACGCGGTCCCGGCGCGCACGCCGCCCATCGCCTCCGACGCCCCGCCCGACCCGAACGTTCCCTTCGACGACGAACGCTGGTACCTGAATCGGGAGCTATCGGAGCTGTCCTTCCAGTGGCGGGTCCTTCACGAGGCCCTCGACGATCGCCAGCCGACGCTCGAACGGCTTCGGTTCCTCGCCATCCTCACGAGGAACCTCGACGAGTTCTTCATGAAGCGGATCGGCGGACTCAAACAGCAGATCGACGCCGGAACGACCGACACGACCGTCGACGGTGCCACCCCACGGGAACAGTGGGAGGCCGCGCTCTCGTTCGCGGACGAGCTCTTTGCGACCGCCTCGGCGTGTTACCACGAGGCCGTCCGACCCGAACTCGCCGACGCGGGGATCGAGATCCTCGACCACGAGGCGCTCTCGGCGGCGGAGCGCTCCCACCTCCGGACGCGGTTCGAGTCGTCGATCCTCCCGACGCTCACGCCGCTCACCTTCGATCCCGCCCATCCGTTCCCGTTCCTCTCGAACCTCTCGCTCTCGATCGCCGTCCGAACCCGGGACGACGGCGGCGAGGAACGGTTCTCGCGCATAAAGGTGCCGGAGAACCTTCCGCGACTCGTCGGGACGCTCCCGGCCGACCACGCGGAGCGGAGCGGCTCCGACCCGTCCCGCGTGATCCCCGTCGAACACGTCATCGCGGCCAATCTGGACCTGCTCTTTCCGAACGTCGAGGTGATCGATCACTCGACGTTTCGGGTGACGCGCAACGCGGAGGTCCGTCGGAACGAGGACGTCGCCGAGGGGCTCATCGAACGGATCGAGGAGGTGCTCCGCCAACGACGCTTCGCGACCCTGGTCCGACTGGAGGTCGACGAGAACACCTCCGACGCCGTCCGCGAACTTCTGGTCGAACACCTCGACGTCTCGGAGCGGGAGGTGTTCGAACGGCGGGCACCCCTCGCGTTGAGCGGGTTCATGGCACTTCACGACCGCGACCGGCCGGACCTGAAACGTCCGGAGTGGACGCCACAACAACACCCGCGGTTCGCCGGGCTCGACCCCGAACGACCGGGCGAACTGTTCGCTGAGATCCGTGACGGTGACGCGCTGGTTCACCACCCGTATCACTCGTTTTCGGACACCGTCCAGAGCTTCCTCGACGCGGCAGCTCACGACTCGGACACGCTCGCGATCAAGGCAGCCATCTATCGGACCGCACCGGACTCGCGGGTGATCCGGAGCCTGATTGACGCCGCGAAGAACGGAAAACAGGTCGCCGTGATGGTGGAGCTGAAGGCCCGTTTCGACGAGGAGAACAACCTCCGGTGGGTGAAACGACTTGAGGAGGAGGGGATCCACGTCGCGTACGGCTCCGTCGGGCTCAAAACCCACAGCAAGGTCGCGCTCGCGGTCCGCGAGGAGGGCGACGACGTCCGAATATACTCACACGTCGCCACCGGCAACTACCACTCCGGCACGGCGAACGGCTACGTCGACCTCGGGCTGTTCACCGCCGACCCTGACGTCGGACAGGACCTCGTCCGGCTGTTCAACTCGTTCACCGGCCACTCACGCCAGCAGCGCTATCGACGGCTGCTCGTCGCGCCCGAGACCCTCCGTCCGCAGCTCTACGAGCTGATGGACCGCGAGATCCGTCACGCCGAGTCGGGCGAGGGCGGACGGATCGTCGCGAAGATGAACGCGCTGGAGGATCCGGGGATCGTCGAGCGGCTCTACGAGGCGGCCGCCGCCGGCGCGGAGATCGACCTCATCGTCCGCGGGATCTGCCGGCTCCGTCCCGGCGTCGCGGGCGCGACGGAGAACGTTCGGGTTCACGCCGTCGTCGGTCGCTTCCTCGAACACTCGCGGATCTATCGCTTCTCGAACGCGGGCGATCCGGAGCATTTCATCGGCTCCGCGGACTGGATGACCCGAAACCTCGATCGGCGGGTCGAAGCGGTCGCTCCCGTCGCCGATCCCGACCTGCGGGCGGAGCTCGACGTAATACTGGAGACCATGCTCGCGGACAACCGCCGTCGTTGGACGATGCAGCCGGACGGAAGCTACGTGCAGAGGCGCCCGCGAGAGAACGAACCGGTACGGGACGTCCACGAGACGCTGATGGAACGCGCACGGTCGAACGCGCCGGCGGACGAGCGGATCACGGATCCGGAGGGCGATCCGGGTCGCGAGGCGACCGTCGACCTCGAGGAAGTGTACACGTCGGAGACGGACCTCGGGTGACGCTTCGGGAACGACGGAGCCCGGACGGACGTCAGTTCGTCTCCGTCGTCTCCCGCTCGTCGTACCGTGCGACGGCACGGTCGGATCGGTTGGAGAGGCCGTTCGGGTTTCTCGCCGGCGATCGGTCGCTCGCCCGTGCGACCATGCCGTCGGAGATGCCCGTCGCGATGCCGAAGACGACGTCGCGGCCGTTGCCGGCCCACGAGGAGGGCGTCGCCTCGCCGCGGACGACCTCGCGGGCGACGTCGACGGCGTCGCTCACGGCGTGTGAGGCGGTTCGGGCGAGCACGCTCGGTCGGACACCGTAGTTCTTTAACAGGCGATAGGCGAGTGCGCGGTACTTCCAGCCCCAGTCGCGCGACTCCCGGCCGCCGTCCGCCGCCGTCATCGTCGGTGGCTCGGCGACCACGGACATGCTCGGTTCCCAGATCACGTCGTGGTCGATGCTCGCCAGGCGGTGAGCCGCGTCGCGCGCGCCGCCCGTGTGGAGATACTCGTCGAACCCGTCCAGATCCTCGAGCACCGGGCGGCGGAAGGCGACGTTGCCGCCCTCGAAGTAGGTCACCGTCCGTCCCGCTAGCCGGCGGCGTTCGGGCTCGTCCTCCGCATCGTCGTTTCGGGCGTCGTGGTCCCGGTCCGAGGTCCCTCCGTCGTCCGCAGGGCGGTTCGGGTCGGCGTCGGCGCCCGACGTCTCATGCACCGGCCCGGTGACGACGTCGCCCCGTTCGAGGCCGGCCGTGACCGCGTCGACCCACGACTCGCCGATCCGGTTGTCGTAATCGACGAGGGCGATCACGTCGCCGGCGGCGACCTCGATGCCGGCGTTCCGCGCGACGTTGACGGTTCGGTCCGAGATCTCGACGAGCACGTCCACGTCGTCACGATCACGTACCATCCCGGTGGTCCCGTCCGCGGACGGGCCGTTGACCACGACCAGCTCCGCCGCCGGCGCGTGAGCCGCGAGCGCGTCGAGACACGCGGCCAACTGGTCCCGACCGTTCAGGGTCGGAACGACTACCGAGAGGTCCATACCGGTGCGTCACGGGCCGGACGGTTAAAACAACCCCGTACGCCTCCGTGCCGTGTGTTACCGCCTTCACGGGCGTTCGCCGCCGCGCCGATCGCTTCCGACGACGGATACGGTTCTGCCGTGGTCGCCGAAATGGTGGAAGCTGATCCGTCGGGATGCCGACGATCCGCCTCAGATCGTCAGGAAGTAGACCTGTTTGCGCGCGTCCTTGAAGCTGTATCGCGAGTCGACGAGCCCCCGTTCCTCCAGGCGGTTGAGGGCGTATCGAACGGTACGGTCGGGCAACAACGACTCCTCGGCGAGCCCGCCCTGTGAGAGCGGGGCGTCACCCTCCAACACCTTGGCGACGAGTTTCGCGCTGGGCGGAAGTTCGCGGAGCCGATCGCGGTATTCGCTCTCGGACAGCCGTTCCTGTTCGGGAGTCTCCACGGGACTGGTACTCATGTTTCACGAAAATCACGTACGAGATGGTAAAGGTTGGCTACATATGGGGCAATCCGATAGTGATTATATAAGGTAATAATATCACTTATCAACCCCAATATATTACGATCGATCAAATCGTATCCGTCGACGGTTCCGATCATCGGGCTCGCGCCGAACGCCTCGCGTCGACGCGGTCCGGTCGCGTTCGTCGAGCGCATCCAGTACGGTTTTGTTCGTCGGGCGAGGACTCGACGGTAGCGTGAAGGGACAGGATTGGTATCAGGCCGACGAGGTCGCGGAGGAGTACGACGACGTCCGGTTCTCGGGCGGCGGAGCGCTCATCGACCGGCGCGAGAAGGAGGCGGTCCTCTCGGCGCTCGGGCCCATCGAGGAGGGCCATCGAGTGTTGGAAGTCGCCTGCGGAACCGGCCGGTTCACGACGATGCTTGCGGACCAGGGCGCCGACATCGTCGGGCTGGACATCTCCCGGGAAATGCTCGAACAGGGACGCGAAAAGGCGGCTGCAGCGGGACTCTCGGACACCGTCGAGTTCATGCGTGGCGACGCCTCGCGGCTCCCGTTCCCGGACGACCACTTCGACTCGGTGGTCGCGATGCGATTTTTCCACCTGATGGACGACCCCGTCCCGTTCATCAAGGAGCTCCGACGCGTGAGCAAGGATCAGGTGTTCTTCGACACGTTCAATCGGCGAAGCCTCCGCGTGCTCTACACGTGGCTGCTTCCGATGGGCTCGCGGCTCTACTCGGAGGATCAGGTCGTCGACATGCTGAGTGCGGCGGACCTGACGCTCGCGAACGAGGAACACGATTTCGTGTTGCCCTACGGCTTCTATCGCGAGCTCCCGGGCCCGGTCGCGAAGCCGTTCCGGGTCGTCGACGAGCTGATCGGTGACACCATTCCGGGCGACTACGTGGCGTCAGTCTCCTACTGGGACGCCCGGATCCCGGACGCGGCGGACGACTGAACCGACGGACGGCTGCGGCGTCGGCCGACGCGAGGGTACTTCGGGGGTGAAGTGGTTTCGGACCTCTCGATGGGGTATAAAACGGAGCGGTTCGCGCCGGGACGGCCGATCAGACGTTTTCCTCGACGACCTCGCCGACCGCGAAGTTCGACTTCACTTCCGTCACCTCGATCTTCACCCGTTCACCGACCTCCGTTCCGGGAACGATGATCACGTAGCCCCGTTCGACGCGGGCGATCCCGTCACCCTGCTTGCCGAGGTCCTCGATCTCGACGTAGCGCATCTCGCCCGGCTCGACGGGCGGCTGCGGGCCGTCGCTCGACGCCGGCGACTGCCCGTCGTCCGAGCGTGACGACGCCGTCCCGTCCGGCCGGGAGATGAGCGCGACGCGATACGTGTCCCCCGGTTCGATGCCGCCGGTTTCGATCTCCCGAGGCGGTACCTCGACGACGTACTCGCCGTCGTCCTCCCGAACTTCGGCGCTGAACAGACAAAGGAGCTTCTCGGAGATTTCCATAGTAGACTCCACCGTAACGTGGATGCGGGCCAATATAGTTGTACCGCCGGCGTCGGCGTTCGAGCCCGCTCCGGCCCGGGTCGTCACTCCTCGTCGGGGTTGACTTCGATCGGGCGTCCGTCCGCCCGCTTTGCTCCCTCCGAGTCGAAGACGACGACCGCCGCGTCGCCTTCGGCCGCGACGCCGGGATCGTACCGGTCACGCACCCCGATCGCCTCCTCGATCTCCCGGACTGCACGCGTTTTGAGCGCCTCGGCCAGCTCCCGGGCGTCCTCCCGGTCGATCTCCCGCCCGAGTCCCTCACATTCGTGTGCGCGCACCATCCCCTCGCCGTCGACCGCCTCGCCCATCGGCTGGCTCGTGCCGCCGAGCGCGACGCTGAACGGATAGGTCCTGCAGACGAGCGGCCGGTCGTCGTGCACCGTGCAGGCGCCCTGCCCGTCGGTTTCCTGATAAAAGCTGCAGTCGCCGCAGTCGTCGACCGCCAGCGCCCACTCGAAGGTCTCGCCGGCGACGTCGCCGTCCGCGGTCCCGTAAAGCCCGTACGGCATCGGCCGCGCGGCGTCGCGCCAGTCGTACGACTCGGATGGCTCCTCGTGATCCACGTCGCCGTCGACGTTCGCGGCGTCGAGAAGCGCGCGGACCTCGTCGGGAAAGACGGTCGCCGTGTGCGGCTCGCGTTCGGGGGGTTTCCCGGCGTCGTCGACCTCGGCCTCGCCCGCCACGGTGTCGTCCCCACCTGCCACGCTCTCGTCCGCCTGCGTCGGCTCGTAGCCCTTACAGCACGCGCCACAACGCGTGCACTCGAAGCCGATCGACTCGATGGCGTCCGCGAGGTCGTCGACGTCCAGCTCGCGGGCCCGGTCGCGTTCGGCTTCGAGGCTCTCCATGTGGTCTCCCGGCGCCCGACGAACTAAAACGATTCGTGCGCCCCGTCGCGCCCGGCTGATGATCATCCCGGCGAACGACCGCGCCGACGAACGTCATCCCTTTGCGCCGCGACGACGGAGTCGCTCGCATGAGCGACGAGCCTTCGGACGACGACGCCGCGAGCAATGGCCCTTCGGACGACCCCGCGAGCAATGGCCCTTCGGACGACGACCGTCTCGTCGAGACGATCCACGCGACGGGACACGAGCACGTGACCGCGGAGCACGCGAGCACCTTCGAGTTCACCGCCGACGACTGGCTCACGCCGGACGGCGACTGCATCCTCGCGGTCGACGCTGACCGAACGCCCCGCGACTTCGACCCGGCGTTTACAAAGGCGTGCCGCGACGCCGACGCGACGATCACGGCGACGATCTCGGTCGAGACGGACACGGAGATCCACGAGGAGACGATCGCCGGTCGCGGCGATCCGGAGTTGACGCTCGTCGACGATCGGTCGATGGTCGGGCGAACCAGCGACTACACCGACGACGAGCGCACGATCCTCGTCGACGCCGACAAGGCCGCCGCCGACCTCGACCGGGACCTCGTCGCCGCGCTCGCCGACGGCGGGGACGCGACGCTGCGGCTCTCGGTCGAGTGACGGGACTCACCGTCGAGCGATGAGATTCGCGGACGAGCGACGGGGCCGACCGTTCGCCGCTAGGCTCTTGTGGGTGTGTGCCGATCGAACGTGCATGACGGATCACGCCGACGCGAGCGAGGCGGTGCGCGAGGCAGTTCTCGAGGCCGCGGACCGGATGGAGTCGAACAAAGCGTACCTGACGGATCTCGACTCCGCCATCGGCGACGCGGACCACGGCGCCAACATGAGCCGCGGGTTCGACGCGGTCGCCGAGACGGTCGCCGGGATGGAGGAGGCCGACCCCGACGAGATCGTCAAGACCGTGGGGACGACGATCATCTCCGAGGTCGGCGGGGCCGCGGGACCGCTCTACGGCGGCTCGATCATGAGCGCGAGCGCGGAGCTCTCGGAGGGCGTCACGGCCGAGACGACGGTCGCCTTCGCCGAGGCCTACCTGGAGAAGCTGACGGACCGCGGGAGCGCCCGCGTCGGCGACAAGACGATGGTCGACGCGCTCACGCCCGCCGTCCACACGTATAAGAAGTCCGTCGAGGTCGACGACCTCCCGCCGCTCGAGGCGCTCGCGAAGGCGGTCGACGCCTGCGAGCGCGGCGTCGAGTACACCGTCCCGCTTCGGGCGCGGAAGGGTCGTGCCTCGTATCTCGACTGGCGCTCGGTCGGCCATCAGGACCCCGGCGCGACGAGCACGCTCATCCTCGCCGAGGCGATCCTCGACGTCGCGACCGAGCATCTCGACGGCGACGCGGAACGCGACGCCCGCGACCCGGCCGTGATCACGGCGGAACGCGAGGGGCTCGACCTCGCGGAGACGGTCGAAACGGAGGAGGACGCGGCGGAGACTGACGGCGGCGAGGACGCGGCGGAGACTGACGGCGGGGGGTCGGAGTGATGGTCGGGATGGTCGTGGTCTCACACAGCCGCCGTGCCGCCGAGGGCATCGTCGAGGTGGCCGCACAGATGGCGGGCGACGACGCCTCCCTCGTCGCGGCCGGCGGCGAGAAGGACGGCGGGCTCGGCACCTCGGCGCCGCGGATCGAGTCGGCCATCGCCGAGGCGGACGACGGCGACGGGGTCGCCGTGCTCGTCGACCTCGGCAGCGCCGTGATGAACGCGGAACTCGCCATCGAGACGAGCGACGTCGAGGCACGGATCGCGGACGCGCCCGTCCTCGAGGGCACCGTCGAGGCCGCCGTGGCGGCCACGGCATCCGAAGCCTCCGTCGACTCCGTCGTGGCGGCGGCCGAGGGCGCCTACGAGAGTCGGAAGCTCTGATCGGTCGAAGGACCGGGACGCTACGCCGAACGCAACGATCGAACCTGCTCCGGCGTCTCCGCGTCGAGCGCCGCCGCCGCGAGGTCCCTCGCCGCCGCGTCGTCGACCGCAGCTACCGCCGACTTCACCTCTGGCACCGCGGGCGCGGCCATGCTCAACTCGTCGACGCCGAGCCCGACGAGCAGCCGCGTCAGCTCCGGGTCGCCCGCCATCTCCCCGCAGACTCCGACCCACGCGTCCTCTCCGTGTGCCCCGCGGACCGTCCGGTCGATCGCCCGCAGGACCGCCGGCTGTAGCGGATCCGCGAGCGCGGCGACGGCGTCGACGTCGCGCTGGGCGGCCATCACGTACGCCGAGAGGTCGTTCGTGCCGACGGAGAGAAACGAGACGCGCCGCGCGAGCGAGGCGGCCGACAGCGCCGCGGCCGGCGTCTCCACCATCGCGCCGAGTTCGGGCCGCGCGCAGTCGACGCCCTCCGCGCGGAGGTCAGCGAGCACCTCGTCCACGCGCTCGATCGCCGCGTCGAGCTCACCCGGGGTCGTCACCATCGGGAACATGACCGCGAGCGGTCCGTGCGCCGCCGCCCGACAGCACGCTCGGAGCTGCGTCTCGAAGAGGTCGCTCGCCGCTTCAAGCGAAAATCGGATTCCACGGACGCCCAAGAAGCCGTTCTTGACCGGGTCGAGATCGAGGTACGGCACGTCCTTGTCCCCGCCGACGTCGAGCGTTCGAACGATCACGCGGTCGGACCCGTCGCCCTCGCCGTCCGCGAACGCCGCCAGCGCGTCGCGATACGCCTCGTACTGCTCGGCCTCGTCCGGCGGCGACCCGCGGTCGAGAAAGAGGAACTCGGTCCGAAAGAGGCCGACGCCGTCCGCGCCGCGCTCGGCGGCTCCCCGCGCCTCAGGGGCCGATCCGACGTTCGCGGCCACCTCGATCCGGGTTCCGTCGGCCGTGCTGACGCGGGCGTGAACGACGGATGCCCCGTCGGTCCGCCGGAGTCGCTCGCGAACCCCGTCATCCGGGTCGACGTGGACGATCCCATCCGCGCCGTCGATCCCGACCCGCTCGCCCGCCTCGATCGACCGGAGGTCCTCGCCGACGCCGACGACGGCCGGGATCCCCATCGAGCGGAGGAGGATCGCGGCGTGGGCGGTGCCGCCGCCGAGGACGGTCGCGACCCCGCCGACCCGGTCCGGATCGAGGGCCGTCACCTCGCCCGGCGTGAGCCGGTTCGCGAGCACCACCGAGCCCTCCGGCGGCCCGGCACCCTCGTCGCCCCCGGTCAACTCGCGGAGCAGCCGGTCCCGGACGTCACGCAGGTCGTCGGCGCGCTCGGACATCCGCCCCTCCATCGCCTCGAACTGCTCGATCGGGTCGACGAAGGCCTCCCGGACCGCATGGGGCGCCGGCGTTCTCTCCTCGATCGACGCGCTCACGGCCGAATCGATGGCGGGGTCGGTGAGGAAGTCGACGTGGGCGTCGAAGACCGCCGCCTCCTCCTCGCCGACCCGCTCGGCGGTTCGATCGCGCTCGCGTTCCAGCGTCGTACGGACCGCGTCGCGGGCGGCATCGAACCGCTCGCGCTCCGCCGCCGGGTCGATCGCGTCCGGATCCGGCGGCTCGGGGAGATCGGTCCGGTCCCGGTCGGCGAGCCACCACGCCGTCCCGACGCCGGTTCGCGGGGTGACGCCGGTTCCGTGGAGCCGTCGGCTCATGCGCCGTTCGAGTCGGCGGCGCCGCCCTCCGCCCCGTCATCGGCCACTCCGCCTTCCTCGACCGGCTCCGTCAGTATCGCCTCGATCGCGTCGAGCGCCGCCTCGGCGTCGGCTCCCTCGGCGACGATCCGGAGGCGCTCGCCCTGCTTCACGTGCAGTCCAGTGACGCCGAGCATGCTCGTCGCGCTCACGGGCGACCCGTCGCTGTCGGCGGCCTCGACGGTCACCTCGGCGTCGAACTCGTTCGCCGTCCTGACCAGCCGCGAGGCCGGTCGCGCGTGGAGCCCTGCCTCGGGCACGACCGTCACGAAGCGTTCCATACGACGGCAACGACCCCGTGGATGGAAAGCGTTACTCACGGCGCCGCGGTCGGTCCCGTCGGCTTACCACGTCCGGTCGTGTGATGATTCGCTCGCGAGCGACGATCACTCGTCCGACAGGTCGATGCCCTTCGGGTCGTTCCACTCGTCGTTCTCGTCCTCCTCCGCCTCCGTGCCGGCGGGGCCGAGGGGCTTCTCGCCGCGTCTGGACTCGTGGACGGCGAACGTCGTCTCGCCACCCGCGTAGGGGTCGTCCGCGGGGTCGTAGTCCTGCTCGTCGCGCTCGAAGAGGTACGCGAGGAAGCCGAACAGCGGGACGAAAAACGAGATGGCCGCCCACTTGCGCGGGTTCATGCCGTACTTCGGCGCGTTGATGTACGCGTAGGCCGCGAAGCCGACCAGCCACGCCAGCGGGATTCCGACGAGGATGCCGAGGAGGAGATCCATGGACTCGGTACGGAGTGGCCGTGCGTAAAACCTCGGTCGCTCCGTCGCCCCCGATCCGTCGTTCCCGCTCTGCCGTCTTCGTTCCGCCGCCGCTTCGTCGTCCCCGATCCGGCGTTCCCGTTCAGGTGGCCAGACCCAAGAGCGCGTTCGCGAGGACGTCGGCTGCGGCGGCACAGTCGTCCCAGTCGCTCCACTCGTCCGGCGAGTGGGAGATCCCGTCCCGCGACCGGACGAAGATCATCCCCGTATCGGCGTGATCGGCGACCCGCATGGTGTCGTGGCCGCCGCCGGAGGGGAGGTCGATCGCGTCGATCCCGCGCCGCTCCGCCGCCGCCGAGAGCGCCTCCCGACACCGGTCGCTCATCGGGGTCGGGTCGACGGTCCGGTATCGTTCGAGCGACGCCTCGATCCCGCACCGCTCCCGTTCGATGCGGGCGAGGCTCTTCCGGGCGTCCGCGACCACGCCGTCCATCACGTTATCGTCGACGTCACGGACGTCGATCGTGTGCGTCACGCGCCCGGGAACGACGTTTCTGGCCCCCGGTCCGACCGACAGCGAGCCGACGGTCGCGACCGCGAACCCGCCCTCCGTCGCGGCGAACTCGCGACCGATCCGCTCGACGTCCTCGATGAATCCGCTCGCGGCGACGAGCGCGTCGGTTCGCTCGTCCATCCGGGTCCCGCCGGCGTGGTCCGCCGCACCGCGGAACTCGACGCGGCAGTTCGTGATCCCCGTGATCGCGGTGACGATTCCGACCGGGACGTCCGCGCGCTCCAGCTCCGTCGCCTGCTCGATGTGGATCTCCAGCCAGGCGTCCCACTCCGCCGGGTCGATCCGATCGTCGCCGTGAAAGCCGATCGCCTCGAGACGCTCCCGAAGCGTGAGTCCCTCGTCGTCCGTGAGCTCCAGCGCCTCCGACTCGGGAAGCTCCCCCGCCGCGACCGACGAGCCCAGCAGTCCGTACTCGAACCGTGCACCCTCCTCCTCGGTGAACGAGACGACCTCGACCGGACGGCGAACCTCCACGTCGGCCTCGCGGATCGATCGGACGGCCTCGAGCGCGGCGTAGACGCCGAGTGGGCCGTCGAAGATGCCGCCATGCGGGACCGAATCGAGGTGGCTTCCGGCGGCGACGGCCGGCGTCTCCGGGTCAACCCCCTCCGGCACCCATCGCCCCGCGACGTTGCCGACGGCGTCGACCCGCACGTCGAGGCCCACGTCCTCCATGCGCTCGACGAGGTGCTCTCGCGCCCGCCGCTCGGCCTCGCTCCCCGTGAGTACCGTTCGTCCACGCCCCTCGTCGACGTCGACCGCCCCGAACGTCGCGTTCTCCTCGACGTCGGCTCTGAGCCGTGCTCCGTTAACCTGAACCTGCATCAGGCCATCGTGGCCGCGGCGGCTCATAAAACGACGGGGCGGCGCTCGCCGGCGCACGCGGCGCTCACCGACGCGCGTCGAGATCCGCGTCCGTGGCTGCCGGTTCGTCGGTCGCGTTCGGCAGCACCGTGAGGGCCTCGGGATCGACGCCGACCGCGACCCGATCGTCCACCTCGGGCGGCGCCCGCCGTCGCTCGATGACGACCTCCGGCCCGGCGTCCAGCCGGACGTGGACGTCGTATCTGCTGGCGACGTCGGCGACGGATCGCACGGTTCCCGGCAGCGTCACCTCGGCATCGATCCGTTCCTCGTCCCCGACGACGAGGTCGCTCGGCCGCACGTGCACCGCGGGCTCGCCACGCTCCGTCTCCGACGGCGGATCGCCCACCCGAACCGTCCTCTCGCCGATCCGGAGCGTGGGCGAGTTTCGCGCCTCGACCGTCGCCGGAATCACGTTCGACCGCCCCAGAAACGACGCGACGAACCGGTTCGGTGGCGAGCCGTAGAGGGAGCGGGGGTCGCCGACCGCTGCCACCTCGCCGTCGTCGAGTATCACGAGCCGGTCCGCGAGCGACATCGCCTCCTCCTGATCGTGGGTCACGAACAGGGTCGTCACGCCCGTTTCCCGCTGTATCCGTGCGATCTCCTCGCGAAGCTGGCCGCGAAGCGCCCGGTCGAGCGCGGAGAGCGGCTCGTCGAGCAAAAGCACGTCCGGTTCCGGCGCGAGCGCGCGTGCCAGCTCCACTCGTCGACGTTGGCCGCCGCTCAGCGAGCCAGGAGACGCGTCGCGCCGGTCGTCGAGTTCGACCAGCTCGAGGTACTCCGCGACGACCCCCTCCCGCCGCTCCGGGTCCATCCCGCGAGCGCCGAGCCCGTATGCGACGTTCTCCCCGACGCTCATGTGGGGATACAGCGTGGAGCGCTGGAAGACGATGCCGACTTCCCGCCGCTCCGGCGGGGCGTCCGTCACGTCGCTCCCCCGGAGTCGAACCCGTCCGGTCGTCGGCGTCACGTGCCCGGCGATGGCCTGCACGAGCGTCGTCTTCCCACACCCGCTCGGACCGAGCAGCGCCACCAGCTCGCCCTCCGCGAGGCCGAACGAGACGTCCTCGACCGCCGGTTCGGCGCCGTATCGATGGGTGACCTCATCGAGTTCGAGGATCATCGTCGGAGCACCTCCGGGAGACGGGTCGTGGGCCGATCACCGTCGATCACGAGAGTCATGGGCCGATCACCGTCGAGTATGGGAGTCATCGGTCGACCACCGTCGGGACGTGGGCAAACCGCTGGATCGCGGCGACGACGAGCAGCGTGATCCCGAGCAGCGCCAGCGCCAGCGGCACGATGGCGTCGATCCCGCCGGAGATGAAATCCACCCAAATCCGGGTGGGCATCGTGCGGGGATTGTACGCGACCATCATCGTCGCGCCGAACTCGCCTATCGCTCGGGCGAACGTGAGGACGATCCCGGCGAGGATCGCCCCGCGGGCGAGCGGCAGCGACACGTTTCGGAACGTCGCGATCGGGCCGTACCCCAGTGAACGCGAGGCCTGCTCCAGCCGCTCGTCGACGGCAGCGAACCCCGCACGGGCGGTGATCACCACGAAGGGCGCGGCGACGAACGTCTGTGCGAGGATCACCCCGACGAGGCTGTCGGTGAGGGGGACGCCGAGGCTGGCCGCGGCCGAACCGATCGGCGTGAACCGCCCGACTGCGGTGAGCACCATCGCGCCCCCGACGACCGGCGGCACGATCAGCGGAAGCACCACGAGAGCCTCGATCAGCCGCTTCCCGCGGAATGATCCGCGCGCGAGGACGTACGCGAGCGGGACGCCGAAGGCGGTCGCGATCGCCGTCGAGACCGGAGCGGTGAGAAGCGAGTTCCGGATCGCCGTCCGGCTGGCGGGTCGCGCGAGCGTCTCGAGCAGGGGTGCCGACCCGGTCCGCCCGAGGAACGTCACGAACGGAAGCGCGAAGTAGACGGCCAGCAGACCCCCGAGCAGCGCCGGAACGAGGAGATCGGGCATCCGACGGGACGCGTCGGCGCTCCGGACGCGGCGGACGAGGCTCACGCTTCGATCACCCTTCCAGCACCTCCGCGGGAACGTCGCCGTGTCCGTTCGGAAATCCGTCGGCCAGCAGGCCGTTCCCCGCGAGCAGCTCGTTCGCGTCGGCGAGGAATCGAACGAACGCTCGTCCCGCCTCGGGGTCGTCCGCCTCGTCGAGCACCGTCGCGTTGTACACGACGGGGGTTCCCTCCGCCGTGTACCCCTCATCGGTCGTGTAGGTGACGGACGCGTAGTGGTCGGCGCGTTCCGGACTCGAGAAGTCGTACGCGTCGGGGAACCCGTGGAACGGGAGGCCGTGATCGATCGCCATGTTTCGGTACGCGACGGCGGCGGCCCGATTTCCGCTCTCGACGCCCGCCAACAGCTGTGGCTCCTCGGGTTCCCGGTAGGCACGCGCCGCGATCGCGTCGGCGAACCCGTCGAGGTCGTGTTCCTCCTCGGCCAACTGCAGCGCGTGTATCGCTCGATAGCCGAGCGGGTCGAGGTCGGGGTCGCTGATCGCGAGTTCACCCTCGTCGGCGTCGCGAACGACCTCGTACCACGACTCCCCGTCGTCGAGTCGATCGGCCACCCAGGTCCCGGGGGCGTACGCGAGCCCGACGGCGTTGGACGCGAACTCCACGTCCCAGTCGGCATGGTCGTCGTAGAGCCGGTCACGCAACAAGAGGGCGTCGGCGCTGATGGCGACGTCCGGCCGTTTCTGTCCGTCCTCGATCATTCGCATGACGGCGTTCGCGCCGTAGTACTCCCCGTGATACGTCGTGCCGGCCTCCTCCTCGAAGCGTCGGCCGACGTGTTCCTCGAGTACGACCGCGAGGCTCCCCGCCGAGAGCACCGAGACGGCGTCCGTCGCTTCGAGACAGCCCGCGGTTCCGAGGATGGCCCCTCCGGTCAGGGACCCAAGAAGGGACCGGCGGGTTCGGGCGATCATGTTCGTTCGAACGACCGCAACGCCCGATAATGTAACTTCTCATAATTAGGTGTATTATATATAGTAATTGCTAAAGATTACAACCCGTCTGCGCTCCGCGGCGACCGTGACGGAGCTCGGTTACGATCGGCTCCAGAACCGACTCGGTCCCGGAACGCGATCCCGGAGAGGATTCAGTCCCAGAATGACTGCGTCCGCGCGTACTCCCGCTCCTGTCTGAGCACGTCCCGGTAGAACTCGTCTTCGTCCTCCCGCAGTTTGTTGATGATCCGGGCGGCGTTGTGCGGTCCCACGCCGCGAGCGGCCATCGCGATCACCGCTCGTTTCCCGTGGCTCTGGACGAGGCTCGCGGAGCGGTACGCGCGCTTGGCCAACCGCTCCTGCTCCTCGTTCCGATCGGCCGTGCGCACGGCGGCGACGCTCTCCTCGTCCCACGGGTTGAGCGCGGCGATCCGCGTCGAGCCACAGTCGGGACACTCAGGTTGGTCGCGGACGCGACGCACCTTCGTCGTCCGGTCCCAGTCGCCACAGTGGAGACACGCGAGGATCACTCGGTCGTTGCGGATCCGCTCGCGCACCGTCTCGATCACGTCGGCGTCGGCGTTCTCCGGCACGAGGAACTCCACGCCGGCGGAGCGCCCGGCGGTGCCGATCGGGGTCCGCTCGCGGGCGGTCTCGACGGCGACCGTCCCCGAACGGACCTTCGCGAGGAGGTCGGCGGTCCCCGGGACGTCGAGGTCGGCGTGGAACACCTCCCTCATCGCCTCCTCGTAGACCGGCGTCCCCTCCAGAGCCGCAAGCAGGCGATCGCCGCCGAACCGGCCGCGGCCCTCCCGATACCGCTTCACCGACCCGAACTTCGCGGCGACCTGCGCGAGCGTGAACTTCAGGGCGTCCGAGCTCTTTAACGCGAGTTCGAGATACGCCTCGAGGTGGTCGGGGTCGGTCGTCCGGAGCACCTCGCGGAACGTCCCGGGGTCGACGCCGGCGGGCACCTCGAAGGTGATCCGGTAGGGATCGACGTCCATCCCGACCGACGACCCAGTGCGCTGCCCGACGAGCGCGGCGAGCAGCCGCGCCAGCGTCTCGTTGACCTCGTGGCCGAACGGCGCGTTGATCGCGACGGTCCGCGCGGAGCCCTCGATCACGAGCCGCTCGTCGGTCGGCACGGGATGGCCCGCCTCGACGTGGTCCGTGATCGTTTCGATGGCGGCGCCGACCGACCGCTCGTCGACCGGATAGCGGTCGGCGAGGTCCGCGGCCACGGCCGCCGGCGTGCTCCCCGCCGACAGCGCCGCGGCGACCGATCCACGGAGCCGGCCGACCTCGGCGGCGACGGGCCGGGGTACGGGTATCTCCTGGCCGACCCACGAGGGAACCTCACCCGCGGGGTCGGCGATGGGTGTGACGGTCACGCGCTCCTCCTCCTCGTCGACCTCCGTGATCCGCCACATCTCCCCGCGCTGGATGAACGTCTCGCCCGGACCGGCGAAGTTCACGACGAACCGCTCGTCGAGCGTCCCGATCCCGCGCCGGGAGGAGACGTCGTACACCTCGTAGGTCGATTCGTCGGGGATCATCGAGAGATTCGCGTAGAAGTACTGCCACGTCCCGCCCGACTTCGAGAGCGTGTCCGTCTCCTCGTCGAGCCAGAGCAGATGGTTCCCGTCGAGCTCGCGTACCACCTCCTGAAAGGCCGGCTCCGAGAGGTCACGGAACGGGTCGGCGTTCGTCACCGTCTCGTAGGCCTCGCGGGCGTGGATCTCCCCCTCGTCCATCACGAGCCCGACGATCTGGTTGGCGACGGTGTCGAGGCTGCCGCGATGGATGCTCGCCGGCTCGACGAGCCCAGCCTCCGCGCGGCGGGCGATCGCCATCGCCTCAAGCGTGTCGTCGCCCCCCTGCGTCACCACCGTCCCGTGTGAGACCTGATCCCGACGGTGGCCCGCTCGTCCGACCCGCTGGAGCAGCCGGGCGACCTCCCGCGGGCTGCCGTACTGGACCACGTGGTCGACGCTGCCGACGTCGATGCCGAGCTCCATCGAGGAGGTACAGACCAGCCCGTCGATCTCGCCGTTCTTGAATCGGTCCTCGACGTCGATCCGGACCTCCTTCGAGAGCGAGCCGTGGTGGACCTCGATCTCGACGGTTCCCTCCCGGTCAGTCCCTTCCTTTCCCGCGAGCGCATTCCCCTCCTTTCCCGCGAGCGTCTTGAACCGCGCGCCGAGCGCCTCCGCCGTCTGTCGCGTGTTGACGAACACGAGCGTCGACTCGTGGTCGCGAACGATCTCCCGGATCGTCCGGACGTGGCTTGCGGTCGTCTCGTCGACGGCGAGCTCGCCGGCAAGCCGGGAGTCGCGGTCGGTGATCGCCGGATCGAGCACTCGCACGTCCGCCCGGGAGCCCGCGTCGACCTCGACGGTCTCGAACTCGCGGTCCCCCTCACGGTCCGGATCGCGGCGGCCGCAGCCGACGAGGAACCGACCGACCTCCTCTGGCGAGCCGACGGTCGCCGAGAGGCCGATCCGCTGGAACGGGCCGGCCACCCGCCGAAGTCGCTCGAGCCCGACGGTCAGCTGTGCGCCCCGTTTCGCGGAGGCGAGCTCGTGGACCTCGTCGATCACGACGTGTTCGACGTCCGCGAGCGCAACGCGTAGCTTCGATCCGGTCAGGATCGCCTGGAGGGTCTCCGGAGTGGTGATCAGGACGTCGGGCGGGTCGTCCGCCTGTTTGCCCCGCTCGTACTGGCTCGTGTCACCGTGACGAACGGCGACGTCGAGATCGAGCCGGTCACCCCACCAGTCGAGCCGATCCATCATGTCGCGGTTGAGCGCCCGCAGGGGCGTGACGTAAAGCGCCGAGATGCCCGGTCGCGGCGGGTCGCCGGGCGCGTCGCGCGCCGAAACGATCGCATCAAGGACGGGCAACAGCGCGGTCTCCGTCTTGCCGGTGCCGGTCGGCGCGACCACCAGCGCGTTTCGACCGGCCGAGAGCGACGGGATCGCCCGGCGCTGCGGGGCGGTGGGCGTCGAGAATCCCCGCTCGGAGAGCGCGGCCCGAACGGTCGGACCGAGGTGGGTGAACGCGTCCATGCCCGCGGAATCCGCCATCGGTCACGATTGGGCGCTCGGCCGATTAAGGCCGTCGGCCGCGGATCACCGAGGGCCGTTTCCGCCGAAAGCTATTCCCACGGGTGGAAGATACTCACTCGCGTGAAACGCGAGTCGATCGTCGCCCTCCTCCTCGCGCTCCTCGCGGTCGTCGCGCTCGGCGTCGCGGCCGCGACGCTCGACACCGCCGTGACGACGGACGGCGGCGACTTCGGCGGCGGAGGCGTCGGAGAGGGAACTGCCGGACAGGACGCCCCCGAGGGGACGGGGATGGACGCGGAGCGCGGCGGCTCGATGGACCTCTCGCTGGCCGGCGTCTGCTACGAGTGGCTCGCGGAGCCGCCGGCGATTTTCGGCCTCCTGTTGCTGTTCGCGCTCGTCGGCTGGCTTGCGTACCGCGACACCGGGTCGCTTTTCGCCGGCGTCGTCGTCGCCGCGACGGTCTTTTTACCGATCGGCGTCACGTGGGTGCTTCTCACGTCGTGTCGGGAGGTCGAGTTCGACCCGCAGTTCGCGCTTGCCGACGACGATGGCGACGCCTTCCTTTCGCCCGGCGGCGGCGCACCCGGCATCGGCGGCGAGGGCGACGCGGTCTCGACGCCCGAGGCGCTGTTTCTCGTCGTCGTGGTCGCCGCGCTGCTCGCCAGTGCCCTCGTGTTGCTCGCGGCCGGCGGCGACGACGAGGACGACGGTGCTCGCGGCGGGGACGACGCCCCCGACGCGTCGAGCGACGCGTCGGATCCGGATCTGGCCGCGGTCGGGCGCACGGCCGGCGCGGCCGCGGACCGGATCGAATCGGGCGGGGCGGACAACGAGGTCTACCGCGCCTGGCGGGAGATGACGGCGGTGCTCGACGTCGACCGGCCGGCGTCGTCGACGCCGGCCGAGTTCGCGGCGGCCGCCGTCGACGCCGGCGTCGAGCCCGAGCCGGTCGACCGGCTGACCGACGTCTTCGAGCGGGTTCGATACGGCGGCGCCGACCCGACCGGCGAGCGCGAGCGCCGCGCGGTCGAGGCGCTACGGCGCATCGAGGCGGCCCACGGCGAGGAGACGGGGGACGATCGCTGATGCGGTTCCGGACCGCGATCGGGGCGGCGGCCGTCCTCGCCGGATTCCTCGTCGCCTTCGATCGCGGAGTTGCGGGCGTTCTCGACTTCTCGTACGTCGCCGTCACCGTCGTCGGCGCGTTCGCGATCGTGCAGGGACTTCGGTACGCCAACGCCCGACGGGGTACGGAACGACGCTCCCTCGACCCCGGCGAGCCGGAGCGTCGTGCGCGTGCCGTCGTCCCCGGAACCGACTTCGACGAGGACGTGGACCGATCGACCGGCGCCGGACGCCGCCGGTACAAGCTCAGAAACCGGCTTCGGGACCGGGTGCGAACCGCCGCGATCGCGGCGGTCGCCCGTGATCGGGACTGTGCGCGGTCGCGGGCGACCGACCTCGTGGAGTCGGGCGAGTGGACGGACGACCCGATCGCGGCCGCGTTCCTCGCGCCGGAGGTCTCCTATCCGATCGCCCACCGCGTGCGAACGCGACTGCTCGGCCGGTCGTGTTTCCGAACCGGACTCGACGCCGCCATGGACGCGATCGAGCGGACGGATCCGCTGAACCCGCTGGATCCGCGGCGCTCGACGCCGGCCGACGCCGGTGCTGCTCGCGGCGGCGACGGGGGGCATGGTAGTGGCGACGGGACGCGCGGGGGCGGCGACGGGGGGCATGGTAGTGACGACGGAACGCATGACTGCGACGCACGCTGACGGGGAGTGGAGGCGAGCCGATGACCGACGCCGACCGCGACGATGCCGACCGCGAACCGAGAACGGCGCGGAGCGACACCGGCCGCGAGGCGATGCATCCCTTCGATACCGAACGGTGGACGGGCCTCATGGGTGCGACCCTGCTTTTGATCGGCGTCGGCGTCGTCACCCGGCAGCCAGGGCCGGTGCTTCTGGGTGCGGTCGGCATCGGCTACGGCCTCTACGCGCGGTTCGGCGAGGCGCCGCCGGCGACGCTCGCGGTCGAGCGGGCGGTGAGCGACGACTCGCCGGAGCCCGGCGACGAGGTGACGGTCACGGTGCACGTCGAGAACGTCGGCGAGGCGTCGATCCCGGACCTCCGGCTCGTCGACGGCGTCCCACCCGGTCTCGAGGTGAGCGACGGCCCGGCGCGGTTCGCGACCGCGCTTCGACCCGGCGCCGGCGCGACGTTCCGTTACGTCGTGCGGGCGACCCGCGGCGAACACGAGTGGACGACGATGCGGGCGATCACCCGAAACCCGGCCGGCTCCAGCGAGCGGGAGACCCGACTCACGCGCGACACGCGGATCGTCTGCACGCCGGAGCTGGCGACCGGCGCCGACCTCCTCCTCCGCGGGTTGACGACGCAGTATCACGGCCGCGTCCCCACCGACGTCGGCGGGTCAGGCGTCGAGTTCTTCGCGACGCGGGAGTATCGACGTGGAGATCCGCTCAAGCGGATCGACTGGAACCGCCGCGCTCGGACCGGCGAGCTGGCGACCCTCGAGTTGCGCGAGGAGCGCGCCGCGACGGTCGTGTTGCTCGTCGACGCTCGCGAGGAGGCGTACGTGGCTTCCGAGCCCGAGGCGGACACCGCAGTCGAGGCGAGCGTCGAGGCCGCCGGGCAGGCGTTTCAGGCGCTGCTCGACGCCGGCGACCGTGTGGGGATCGCGACGCTCGGCCCGCTCGACTGCTGGTTACCGCCGGCGACGGGAACCGATCATGCCGTCCGTGGACGCAACACCCTCGCGACCGACCCCGCGCTCGCGCCGACGCCGAGCGACGACGGGTTCTATCCGTCGCTGTGGTTTCGTCGCTTTCGCCGGCGGCTCCCCGTGGACGCGCAGGTGCTCTTTTTCACCCCGCTCGCGGACCGCTACGCGGCCTCCCTCGCGCGCCGGATCGACGCCCACGGTCACCTCGTGACCGTGCTCTCGCCCGACGCCACGGCCCGACGGACCGCCGGACAGCGGCTCGTCGCGTACGAGCGACGCGAACGCGTTCGGGAGCTCCGGAGCGCGGGGCTGCGCGTGGTCGAGTGGGGTGACCGATCGTTCCCCGTCGCCGTCGCGGGCGCGACACGGCGGTGGTCGCGATGAGCGGCGTCCTGCGCTCGACCGTCGGTGGTGCCGGCGATGCCGCCGAGGGCAACGACGGCGATGACGGCGGGACGGATGGCCGAATCCCCGAACGCGAGCGCGACGATCGCCCGCCGTTTCTCGCGGTGCTCGTGAGCCTCGCGGCGGGAGTCCTCTCGTTTCTCGCCGTCCTTCTCGCGGCGCCGCTTGGAGGGGCTCTCCTCGGAGTCGGCATCCTCGCGCTCGTCGCCGGGTCGATGCTCGGATCGCGGCGCGTGCTCTCGTGGGCGGCGGGGATCGGGGTATGCGGGCTCGCGGTCGCCGGGTACGCCGGGGGCGCACCCGAGCCGCTGCTCGTCTCCGGGGTCGCGCTCGTGGCCGCCTGGGACGTCGCGGACCACGGGCTCTCGCTCGGCGATCAGGTCGGTCGCGAGGCGGGCGTCCGCCGTGCGGTCCTCGTTCACGCCGGGACGAACCTGCTCGTCGGAACCGGCTCCGTCGCCGTCGTCTACGGGACCTACGCGGCCGCGGCGGGGGGACGGCCGGTCGCCGCGCTCGCGCTGCTGCTTTTCGGCGCGGTCGTGCTCGTCTCGCTGTTCAGGTGAGCGATGCCGTCGGGGACCCGTCGGGGATCCGTCGGACGGTCGCGTCGGATCGAGGCCGAGGACTCCCGCGCGAAATGATTGAAGGTTTATCATACCCCCGGTCGAACCGCGGGCCGTGCCCTCCATGACGAACGCCCCCGAACCGAACGAGTGTCACGACTGTGGCGCCACCGTTCCGGTCGACGCCGACTTCTGCCCGGACCGCGGTGCGGACCGACACGCTCCCGACCCGCCCCCGTACTGCTCCACCTGCGGGCGGGCCTTCGCTCCCGGAGACGAGTTCTGTGCGGACTGCGCGCGGCAGGAGCTGTTCGACGACGACTCCGCGGTCGGGATGGAGCTTCCGGATGGCTCGGCGGCCACGGGCGTTTCGGCGGCCACGGATGGTTCGACGGCCACGGACGGCGTGAGGGTTCCGGGCGGCGGGAGGGCCGAATCGGATGACGTGGAATCCGTGCTCGACGACGTGGAGCGGAGCCCATGACCGGGACGACCCTGCTGTGTTCGGGGCTTCTGCTCCTGTTCGGATTCGTGCTTACGTCCGACCTCCGCGGGACGTATCGTCGGTACGTGGACGTGGCGGCGCTCGTCGACGGCTACGCCGAGGGTCGAACCGCGGTTGGGGCGGTCGACGTCGAGACGCCGGCCCGCCCCGCGCGGAAGCCGCCGGCCGTCGGCGCCGACCACGGGTCGACCAGCATGGCGACCGACGGCGACCGCCCGCCAGCGATCTGGGCGTGGCGGATCCGTGAGCGGACGTCGGCCGACGGGGACCGTGAGGGCACGCGCTGGACGACCGTGGACGGCGGGCTTGCCGTCGGTTCGTTCACCGTGGTCGACGACCGCGAACACGCCAGAGTCGACCGTGAATCGGCCACGAATGCCGCGATCGGACCGCTCCACGGAGCCGACGATCCGTTCGAGGCACCGGGGCTCCACGTCAGTGATCCGACGATCGACGTGCCGGTCGAGGCGCCGATCGACGACCCGCATCCGACCGGGGGGCTTCTCGGGCGATCGGGTCTACACGGCATCGGCGGTCCGTTCGGCACGGTCGACCGCCTCGTGGGGCTCGGTCGGGGGCGGACGAGCACCCGCCGATATCAGGCGACGGTCGTCCACGACGGCGACGAGGTGTTCGTCGCCGGCGAGCGCCACGAGACCGGTGGGCAGCATCCCCCCGGCGAGCCGCACGGCTCCGGTACACGGGAGCCCCCGGAAGGCGGGGCGATGCTTCGCGGAACGGCGACGACTCCGATGGTCGTCGCTCGCGGGGATCCGGCACGGAAGCGACGTCGACTTCGCCGAGTGGTTCGGCGGAAGGCGGCGATCGCCACGGTCACGTTCGCGGTCGCCGTTGCGGTCACGGTCTCGGCGGCGGTGTGACCCCCGACCCGGAGGGTCGTCGCCATCGGGACCGACCCCGGGAGCGTTTAAACGCCGGTGGAGTACCGTAGAAGGCCGGCGACGCCGCCGAAGGCGTCGAGCAGCTGTTCGCCCTTCTCGAAGTCCGTGGAGATGAACTTCGTCTCCGTGCCGCGCTGTTCGGCGATCGCCATCAGATGCTCGATGACGTCCTCGCGCTCCTTCACTTCGGCCTCCTCGCCGCACTCCGAACACTCGTGGGTTGGCGTCGAGTGTCGGACGTCGACGACCTCGTACTCCTCGGTGCCGTCGGGACACTCGTAGACGACGACGTCCGAACGCAGGTCCTCGGAGATGAGCAGGCGGTCGACGGAGCCCATGATCAGGTTACGCCGGGTCTCCTCGAAGCCGTATGTCGCTTTCTCGCCGGTGTGGAGGTTCTCGAAGAACTCCTCCATCTGGCGTTTGTCGTCGACGATCTCCTGGTCGGCGAGCGCCTCGCTGCCGGCGTCGACCAGATCCTTCAGGCCGGACTCGTCGGTGTAAGCGACGTCGAACTTGCCGAGCACCTGGTCCCGCAGCTCGTGGTGGAGGTAGTCGCCGTCGAGGAACTCGTCTTTCGTCGGCGAGGGGCCGCCGACGAGGATGCCGTCGAGCTCGTGGCGTTTGGGAACGAACAGGTCGTTGGCCATCCCCGCGACCTCCTGGTAGAAGTTGTCGATCGCCTCCAGCCGCAGCCGGGCGAACCGCTGGGCGGACTGGCCACCCTTCCGCTGTTTGCCGGGCACGAGCGAGGACGCTGACTTGACGGCCTCGACGCGTTTGCCCTTCAACCAGCCGACGTTCGCCTCACGGCGGTCGAGGACGATGAGCCCGAAGAGCCCCGAGTCCGCCAGCATGTGCTCCAGGGGATCGGTGAGGAAGTTCGAGTCACAGTGGTACCGGAACGACTCGACGGGTTCCGGCGGCGACTCAAGCGTTCGGGTGACCATCTCGGTTTGCCCGCCGCCGGAGTCGACGGCCCCCGAGAAGATCACCATGCCGTTCTCGGGCGGGAAGGTGTCGTAGTAGCGCAGCCGGTCCTTGATCGACGTCAGCGCGTCCTGGACGTTCGTCCGCGTCTGTTTCGACTTGATGTTGGCGGCCTCGCTGTGCTCCTGGGTGACGTGGGCCACCACGTCCGAGATCTGCTTGTCCTCGGGGATGTAGATGGTGACGAGCTGCGTGCCGGAGCCCTCGAAGTCCTTCAGCTCCTCGATGACCTTCCGGAACTCGTACTTCCGGCGGTCGTCGTTCGCCTGCTCTGCGTCGCTGCTCATTACCTCCTATTCGCCGCCGTGCGTGTAAGTAAGCTTTGACCTCGGGTTCACGCCCGTGATCGAGGCGCTCACGGCGCCGCTCGCCGGGATCGAATCGCTATCGCATCGCGATCGAATCGTCGTTGGCTTGGGGTACGGGCGCCGGTGAACGTGACCGTCGATCCCGTTCATCCGCCGGTACTGATTTATCGGGTCTGCATCAACGTCGTGGATATCACCAGTCATCTCATGAACGAGAGCAGCCAGACTGCCACGCTTCAGGGGATCGCGATCGTGCTGTTCGCGATCCAACTCACGCTCGTCGACCTCGCGATGTTCCCGGACGGCGGGACGGTGATCGCCGTCGGCGGAAGCATCGCCGCGCTCGTTGGCGTCGTACACGCGTTTAAACCGCTTTTATAACGGCCATGGCAACCGAAATTCGACACGTCGACGCGGGATCCGCGTTTCGCGTCGGAGTCCCGCTGGGTGCGGTCGGCGGAGCGATCGGGCTGCTTCCGTTCGTCTTCGATTTCATGGCGACGCGGACGCCCGGCTGGTTCGTGATCGACGCCGTTCTGATCGTCGTTGCGAGCGCGATCTCGACGGCGGTCCTCGCGGCGCTGTGCGCCGTCGTGTACAACGTCGTCGCGAGGCGCGTGGGCGGACTCGAGGTGACGCTCTCGAAGTGAATCGGTTCGCGGACTGCGTTGAGGCGGGTCTCGCCGTTTCCTTGTAAGCCATTCATCTCACGCGGCATCACGAGACACCGTATCCGTACCGTACAGCACCGCAGCCTCACGTCTCCTCAGCCCCGCAATCGCTGCCTCCACGGCTCCCCAGCCTCGCACGCACTCCTCGCGCATGTAATCGGCGCGTGGAGGCTCGCGCCGACCGCAGGTCAATCTCTTCTCCTGTGCACGATGGGTGTTCCTCGATCGGTCACGGGCGGCTTATAGGGACGTGCAGGCTGCTCGTGGCCGTCCATGACCTCCGGTGCAGCGTGAACGTTCGAAAGCTGATCGGACATCGTTCAACGGGTGCTAGCCGAGAACCGCCCAGATGTAGAGGACGATCGCGACGATGATTATCATTGGACCGGTTGCGATACCCAAGTAGTATGAACTAAGGATACCGCCAAGAACCGCGATCTGTCCAAAGGCGATGGAGATGAGCATCCCGCGATTGAAGCTGTCGGTCACCTGCATCGCCGCGGCAACGGGTATGACCAACATTCCTGCGACCAGGATCGCGCCCAGAATCTGCATGGCTGCGACGACCACCAACGCGGTGAGCACGATCAACAGCGTGTCGTACAACCACACGTTGATCCGAGCGAGCCGGGCCGCCTCACGGTCGAAGGTGATGAATTTGAGCTGTTTGTGCGTGAGCCCGACGACCAGACCCACGAGCAGCGTGAGTCCGACCATGAGCTGAACGTTCTCGAACGGAACGAACAGGATGTCCCCGAACAGGTAACTTTCGACGGTGGAACTGAAGACGACGCCGTAGGAAATCACCGCGATACCCACGGCGAAGCCACCGGTAAGCATGATCGCGATCGGGATATCAGCGTATCCGTCCGTGTTCACGGCGACGTACTGCATGCCAAGCGCCGCGATCGTAGCGACGACCAGCGCCCACGCGAGTGGATAGTCGAAGGCTGGAACCGATGCACCGACGAACAACCCGATTGCGACGCCGCCAAAGGCGGTGTGTGCGAGCGCCTCGCCGATGAGCGCCATCTGTCGGTTGACGAGATACGCACCCACAACCGGAGCAGTGAATCCGATCAGCACGCCGGCTGTGAACCCGTGCTGGAGGAAGGAACTCGAAACCAGCCAGTGACCGTTGAATGCCCGTTCCATTCCACTCCAGAAGAGTTCGAACACGGACGGAAACACCCAGACGATGAACACGCTGAACGCGAGCGAAAGCAGGGGAATTCCGAGAGCGAGTGCACCGAACTCTCGTCGACGTTGCGCGGTAGTGGTAGCCACAGTTAGTCACCTCCCGTGACGGACCTGGAACTGACCGCTCTCGCGGAACTGAACGCGCGTTCCAGCGCGCCGCTTTCGAGGAACTCACTCGTTGCACTGTGTTCGTACAGCTCTCCGTCGAGACACGCCATCGTGTCGGCATACTCGCTGACCATCCCGATGTCGTGTTCGATGAGTGCGATCGTGATCCCCTCCGCGTTGAGGTCGGTCAGGAGCTCATAGAACTGGTCGACCACGTCGGCATCGACACCGACGGTCGGTTCGTCGAGTGCGAGTAAGTCCGCCTCCGAAGCGAGCGCACGAGCGATGTACGCCCGCTGGCGCTGACCGCCTGAGAGATCGCTAATACGCCGGTCGGCGTACGCTTCCATCTCGACGGTCTCGATCGCGGCGTCGATAACCCGATAGTCCTCCTCCGTGAGTCGCCGCAGGCCCGCATGTGCGTATCGCCCCATTTCGACGACCTCACGAACCGTGACCGGCATCATCGAATCCGCGTCCGTCGAGTGCTGGGAGACGTACCCCAACCGCGTCCCTTCGGAGAACTCGCTCGCAGGCGTGCCGAACAGTTCGACCGAGCCCGAGTCGGGCGACTGTAGCCCGAGCATGATCTTCAAAAGCGTCGTTTTCCCGGATCCGTTCGGGCCGACCAGCCCCAGAAACTCGCCCGACTCGATCGTCATCGAGACGTTCCGCAGGACGGACTGTTCGTCGTACGCGAAGCTGACGTTCTCGACGGTGATCGCGGTCTTCATTCGATTCGCCTCATCTGTGTGGGATACATCGCGTGGGATGTTGTTTATTCTGCCTGTAGTGCCGCCTCGAGCGTTGGGAGGTTGATCTCATAGAAGTGCTCCAGATAGCCCCAGTCGGGTTCCATGACGAGATCACCGCCGACCGGCGGGGTGCCGT
>CAZIFX010000006.1:0-64715 GCA_964538415.1 uncultured Halobellus sp. | reverse complement strand
GCTTGTGGTAGAAGATCGTCCCGACGAAGATCTCCGCGTCGATCTTCTCGCCGGTCACGCCGGAGTACATGACCTCCTTGCCGGAGGACTTGAATCCGTGCTCCACCAGCCCGTCACGGAGCTCCTCCTCGTCCTCGCCCTGGAACGGGGTGCCGTCGACCCGCGTGCCGCGCAGCGATCCGACCTTGCCGCCGAGCATCTCCAGTACGTGACCCACCGTCATCCGCGAAGGCAGCGCGTGCGGGTTCAACACGAGATCGGGAACGACTCCCTCCTCGGTGAACGGCATGTCCTCCTGTGGCGCGAGGTGACCGACGACCCCCTTCTGGCCGTGTCGGGACGCGAACTTGTCGCCCAGCTCGGGCACGCGCTGGTCGCGCACCTTCACCTTCGAGAGCTTGGATCCGTCCTCGCCTTCCATCAGGGTCACCGTGTCGACGACGCCCGACTCGCCCGAGCGCATCGTCACGCTGGTTTCCCGCCGCTTCTGCGGGGAGAGCCCGCCCATGTCGTCGGGCTCCTCCAGGAATCGCGGCGGGCTCGTCTTCCCGAGCAGGACGGAGGACTCATCGACCACCGTCTCGGGGTTGACGAGGCCATCCTCGTCGAGGTGCGTGTAGGCGTCCTCGCCGCGTGCGCCCCGCACGTCCTGGGAGGGGATCTCGAAGCGGTCCTCCTGCCCGCCCGGATACCGCCGCTCCTCGCCCTCGTAGGTTCGGAAGAAGTGTGAACGGGCGAGCGCGCGGTCGACGGAGCCCTGGTTCATCACCAGCGCGTCCTCGATGTTGAACCCCTCATACGACATGACCGCGACGACGAAGTTCTGGGCGGCCGGCCGCTCGTCGAAGTTGATCTGCTCGGTCGTCTGCGTCTTCACCATCGCCAGCTGCGGATAATGCATCAGGTGCTGGCGCGTGTCCGGGCGGATCCGGTAGTTCGCCGAGGGCAGCCCGAGCGACTGTTTCATCATCCCGGCACCCATCGTGATCCGGGGGCTCGCGTTGTGTTCGGGGTACGGGATCATCCCCGCGCCGATGCCGAACACGAGCTGCGGGTCGATCTCGAGGTGGGTGTGGTCGTCCGTGACGTCCTCCTCGTCGACGGCGACGTAGATGTCCTCCTCCTCCTCGGCGTCGATGAACTCGACGTAGCCGCGCTCGACGAGGTCCTCGAACTCGACGTCGCCGCGGTCGACCGCTTCGATCTCCTCGTCGCCGAGGAGCGGTTCCCCGTTCTCGACGACGATGAGCGGTCGCCGGGCGCGCCCGGCGTCCGCGTTCACGATCACCTCGCGGGTGCGCTCCTTCACCGAGACGTTGACCATCTCGCTGACGTCGCCCCGTCGTCGTGCCTCGCGGATCTGTTCGGCGAGCTCCTCGGGGTCCGGATGCGTCCCCACGAGGCTCCCGTTGACGTACACCTTCGCTTCGCGTTCTGCTGTGGCCATGTTAGTCGTCCGCCGTCTGTCGTTCGACGCCCTCGATGCCGGGGATCCCCTCGACACCCATCGACGCCAGTTCTCGTTTCAGCCCCTGTTCGTCCTCGATGTTCTGTGAGAGCTCCATCGCCTGCGCGAAGTTCTTCACCAGCCCGCAGTTCGGCCCCTCTGGGGTCTCGGAGGGACAGATTCGACCCCACTGGGTCGCGTGCAGGTCCCGCGCCTCGAAGTGCGGCTGTGACCGCGACAGCGGGCTTCGGAGGCGACGCAGGTGCGACAGCACGCCCATGTAGTCGGTCCGGTCGACGAGCTGGGAGACGCCCGAGCGGCCGCCTACCCAGTTGCCCGTCGCGATCGGATGTTCGAGCCGCTCGGTCAACACGTCGGAGCGCACGACGGTGTTCACGGTCAGCTGGCGGTTTCGCATGTTCGCCCGCTCCAGCTGGTATTTCACGTCGCGTGCGAGCTTGTTCAGCGCCGTGCGGAACAGGTCGCGCATGAGGTCGCCCGAGACCTTCAGGCGCTTGTTCGCGTAGTGGTCCTTGTCGTCCGGGCCGCGGCGTTCGAGCGCGAGCTCGAAACACGCCTCGGCCATCCGGCAGAGGTAGTACGCCTTGTTGATCCGGACGTCCTCCTCGTCGACGCCCTCCTCGTGGAGGTGGGGGAGGAGGTAGCGATCGATGACGTAGTTCGCCCGCTTCAGCTGGTAGTTTTTGCCCTGGCCGGAGGCGACGCGCTCCCCGAGGGTCTCGATCGCCTCCTCGGTGGTCTGGACGTCGGCCTCCTCCAGATTCTCCAACATGAACTTCACGATCTCCGGATCGTCGCTCACGCGGTGGACGATCTCCTCGTCCGACTCGAGGCCAAGCGCGCGAACGAGGGTGACGAAGTTCACCGCGCCGGAGACGGAGGGGAACGACACCTCCAGAAGCCCCTCGCGGTTGCGCTCACAGAGCACCAACGCCCGGTAGCCACGGCGCTGGGAGAAGGTCTTCGCGACTTGGATCTCGTCGCCGTACTTCGAGTCGTACTCCGCGAGGATCTTGTTCGGCGCGAGGTCCTCGGAGGTCATCAAGACGCGCTCGGAGCCGTTGACGATGAAGTAGCCGCCGGGGTCGACGGGGTCCTCGCCGATGTCGATCAGCTCCTCGTCGGTGAAGCCGGCCATGTTACACTTGTTCGAGCCGACCATGATCGGCATCCGGCCGACCTTCGTCTCCGTGGAGTCGACGACGGTCTCGGGCTCGTCCTCGCCGCCGCGCACGATGGACATCTCCATGAACACGGGCGCCGAGTAGGTGATGTTTCGCAGCCGGGCCTCCTGCGGGTACAGGAGTTCCTCGGAGCCGTCGGCCTCGCGAACGCGGGGCGTGACCATCCGCACGTCGCCGAGCTCGACGTAGACGGGCTCCTGGCCCTCCTTGTCGCCGATGTCGGTGTCGATGGTCGCCTTCTCGTCGACGACTTCCTGCATGCCGCGGTCCAGGAAGTTGTTGAACGAGCGGAAGTGGTGTTCTGCGAGCCGGTCATCCGAGAAGTATTCGCGTGAAACCACGCGTCGGTCTTGCCTGTTCATGAGACGACGAGTCGATACACGACCGCTTGATCGGTCGTTCGGGAGTTTCGGACGATCTTCACCACGTCGCCGACGTCAGCCTCGTCGGGGAGCGCGGGATCCGTCCGTTTGATCTTCGGCAGGTCTGTCCTTTTCACGTTGTACTCCGTCAGGACCGCCTCGACCTCCTCGGGATCGTCGAGGAGGACGTGGTCCGGAACGAGTTCGTGTTGGCTTACGTCTACCATGGGTGCTGGTGGTGGGGAGAAGCTATCACGAGATACTACAGCGGCCTACAGGCGCCACTCAGATAAGGCTTGTTAACCGCGGGCGCCGCGCGCGGCTCCCGAAGAGGAGGGGGCGTGCTTGACCGGGACGACGCGGGCCGCGATTAAAAGGCTACCGGGACGTGTGAACGCCCCACAGTCGCAGGCGGGATGGCAAGCCTTATTTGCCGGACGGGGATACGGAAGGGTACGGCTCGCCCGGATGGTGTAGTGGCCCATCATACGACCCTGTCACGGTCGTGACGCGGGTTCAAATCCCGCTCCGGGCGTCCCCGTTTTCGGGGCGTCGCGAGTGCTTGCCCGGATGGTGTAGTGGCCCATCATACGACCCTGTCACGGTCGTGACGCGGGTTCAAATCCCGCTCCGGGCGTTTTCCACGAACCAACTGCCGAGCGGTGGGTCTCAGCGCGACTCGTCGAACCCGTCTTCCCACCGGAAGGTCCCGTTCCGCTGGACGACCTCGCCGTCGACCGCGATGAACGAGTCCTCGCTCACGTCGCCGATGAGGTCGACGTGGATCGCGCTCTCGTTGCCCGACTCGCCCTCGGGGAGGCACGCGTCGTAGGCGCGTCCGACCGCCAGATGGACCGTGTCACCCATCTTCTCGTCGAAGAGGATCGAGTCGGTGAACCGGTCGATCCCGCGATTCATTCCGATCCCGAACTCGCCGAGCCGCCGGGCGCCGGGGTCGGTCTCAAGGATCGACGCGAGCGCAGCCTCGCCGGCGCTCGCCGAGAAGTCGACGACCTCGCCCGCCTCGAAGATCAGCCGCACGTCCCGCACGCGGGTCGCGTCGATCGTCATCGGCACGTCGAAGAAGGCCTCGCCCTCGGTCGCGCACGGGGCGGTGAACACCTCGCCGGAGGGGAGGTTGTGTGAGTCGTACGCGACGGATGCCGCGGAGTTGACGGCGGTTCGACCCGCGATCGACATCGTCACGTCCGTGTCCGGCGCGTCGTCGCGTTCGGTGACGATCCGGACCTCGTCGCCGGCGTCGAGGATCGCCTTCATATCGGCCATCTCCCCGGCGAGCGCCTCCCAGTCGCGCAGGACGGCGTCGTAGACGAAGTCGCGGTACTCCTCGTAGGCCATCCCCGCCTGCTGGGCGAGGCTGCGCGTGGGGTGGACCGTCGAGACCCAGTCGGTCGCCATGCGTGCCTCGCGGACCGCCGACCGCGACGACGCGTACGCCCGGCGCGTCGCGCGGTCGACGTCCGCGGTCGCCGTGGTGTTCCGCCCGCCGCCGAGGCGAAGGTAGACGTCGGCGGCCTCGAAGAGCGCGAGATCGACGGCCTGCTCGCCGAAGGTCGGGTTCGAATCCGCCTCGGCCGCTTGGTCCTCGTCCGGTCCGTCACCATCCGTCCCGTCCTCGTGGCCTTTTAGGTATGCGCGGGTGACCTCGTCCGAGCCGTACAGCGTCGTGACGGTGGCTCCGCGGTCGCCTAAGACCTCGGCGACCGCGACCGCGAGGTCGTGGGCGTCCTCCGCGACGTCGAGCACCACGTCGTCGCCGGCCTCGACTCGCGCGCTCCAGTCGACCAACACCTCGGCGTGTTCGCGTACGCGTTCGTCCATGTCTCCACCCTCCGGGCGGGCGCTTAAAAACGCCGACGCTCGTCCCCGTCGTCCATTTTAAACTACGGCCGGTCGAACGGATCGACGATGACCGAAACCTTCGATCGGCTCGGCTACGGCACGTACAAGCTCACCGACCCCGAGGAGTGCGTCTCCGGGATCCGTCACGCGATCGAGACGGGATACCGCCACGTCGACACCGCACAGATGTACGACAACGAGTCGTCCGTCGGCGAGGCGATCGCGGACGCGTCCGTCGACCGCGACGACCTCTTCGTGGCGACGAAGCTCGACACCGACGCCCTCGGCTACGACGACGCAGTCCGGACGGCAACGGAGAGCCGCGACCGGCTCGGAATCGACACGATCGACCTCCTGTACGTCCATTGGCCGATCGGCACCTACGATCCCGATGAGACGCTCCCCGCGCTCGATCACCTCGCCGACGAGGGCGTGATCGACCGGGTCGGGCTCTCGAACTTTCGACCCGACCAGCTCGAGACCGCGATGGATCGGCTCGACGCCGACCTCTTCGCCCATCAGGTCGAGTGTCACCCGCTGTGTCCACAGGAGCGGCTGCGGGAGGTCGCCGTCGAGAACGACCACTGGCTCGTCGCCTACTCGCCGATCGCCCGCAACCGCGTGGCCGACGTGGACGTGTTACGGGAGATCGCCGCGAAACACGACGCGACGCCGGCGGCGGTGAGCCTCGCGTGGCTCCTCTCGAAGGACCGGGTGGCGCCGATCCCGAAGGCCGCCTCCCACGAGCACGTGGAGGCGAACTGGGCGGCCCGCGACCTCGACCTCGACGACGAGGACCGCGATCGGATCGACGCGATCGACCGCCGCGAGCGCGTCGTCGACTTCGAGGCGGCGCCCTGGAATCAGATCTGAGCCGGTCGAATCGGTCCGGATCGGTCGCCGTCGCGCGCAGGGTATCGTTCGGGAGAACGTGCGAGACGTCAGTGATCGAGAGAACGTGCAAGACGTCAGTGATCGGGGGACGCGCGTAAGGCTTAGTTGGCGGCGGATCCAGTGACGCGTATGAGTTCGGTTCCCGAGCGGGCGGCGATCGACGACGAGTACAAGTGGTCGCTGTCGAGCGTCTTCGAAAGCGACGAGACGTGGGAGGAGGCGTTCGAGGCGGTCGCAGCACGGATCGACGACCTGCGGGCCTACGAGGGACGTCTCACGGAGGACCCCGAGACGCTGCTCGAGCTGTTGAAGCTCCGCGAGGAGGTGTTCCGCGAGCTGAGCGAGGTCGGCGTCTACGCACAGCTCCGGAGCGCGGAGGACACGCGAAACCAGGAGTACCAGGCGATGTCCGCGCGTGCCTCCTCATTACGGTCGGAGGCGTCGAGCGCGACCTCCTTCGTCGAGCCCGAGCTGCAGCGGCTGAGCGAGGCCGACGTCGAGGCGTTCATCGAGGCGGAACCGGATCTCGCCGAGTACGAGCACTACTTCCACGACGTCCTCCGGAACAAGCCGCACACGCGCTCGGCCGAGGTCGAGGAGGTGCTCGCGGAGCTCTCGGAGGTGACGAGCGCGCCGAACGAGATCTACTCGATGCTGACCAACGCGGACCTGACCTACGGCGTCGTCGAGGATCCCGACGGCGACGAGGTGGAGATCACGCAGTCGAACTTCACGAAGCTCCAGACGAACCCCGACCGCGACTTCCGCCGCCGCGTCCACGAGACCTTCTACGACGAGTGGGAGTCCGTCCGGAACACGGTCGGCACGGCGCTGGAGAAGGCGGTCCGCGAACACGTCATCAGCGCCCGGCTGCGCGATCACGACTCGGCGCGGGCGGCCGCACTCCACGGGCCGAACGTTCCCGTCGAGGTGTACGACACGCTCGTCGACACGGTCGACGACAACCTCGACGTGCTCCACCGCCACGCGGAGCTGAAGCGACGGGCCCTCGGCGTCGACACTCTGGAGAGCCACGATCTCTACATGTCGTTGACCGGCGATCAGGGCCCCGACGTCGAGTACGACCGGGCGGTCGAATGGGTGATCGAGGCGGTCGCGCCGCTCGGCGAGGCGTACCAGGACCGAATGGCTGAGGGGCTCGACGCCCGCTGGGTGGACGTCTACGAGAACCGCGGGAAGCGTTCGGGCGCGTTCTCCTCGGGCACCTACGACACCCAGCCGTTCATCATGATGAACTATCAGGACGACATCGCTTCGATGTACACGCTCGCCCACGAGCTGGGCCACTCGATGCACTCCGAGCTGGCCGGCGACGCCCAGCCGTGGCACGACGCGAGCTACGAGATCTTCGTCGCCGAGATCGCCTCCACGGTGAACGAGACGCTGCTCACCCACCACCTGCTTGAGACCGTCGAGGACGACGAGCTTCGGATGCACGTGCTCGACGAGTATCTCGAACGCTTCCGATCCACGCTGTTCCGCCAGACCATGTTCGCGGCCTTCGAAGCCGAGATCCACGAGCGCGTCGAGAACGACGAGGCGCTCACGCCCGACGTCTTCGACGAGCTCTACGCCGACCTCAAGGGCGCCTACTACGAGCCGGCAGAGCTCACCGGCGGGATCGAACGCGAGTGGGAGCGGATCCCGCACTTCTACTATAATTTCTACGTCTACCAGTACGCGACCGGGATCTCCGCGGCGGCCGCCATCGTCGAGCGCGTGCTCGAGGAGGGCGAGGACGCCGCCGCCGACTATCGCGAGATGCTGCGGGCGGGCGGGTCGGACTACCCGCTGGAGGTCGTCGAGCTCGCCGGCGTCGACATGGCCTCGTCCGAGCCGATCGAGGCGGCCGTCGGCATCTACGACGACTATCTCGACGAGGCGTCGGCGCTGCTCGAACTGGACTGACCGGCGGAAAACGACGGTCCAGCCGCTCCGACTCCCGACTCACCCGCGTGAGACGAACGTCGCGTCCGCGGACGTGTGTCCCTGGTTGAACGAGAGCACCTTCGCGCGGATCACGTCGCCCTCGCCGACGTGTCCCGGAATCCCCTCGACGAAAACCACGAACCCCTCGACCTTGCCGACCGCGACCTCCTCACCGGAATGGTGGTCGGTCAGCTCGACGACGCCGAACTCGTAGGTCTCGCCGATCTCGACGGGCGGGTCACGCTGTCGTGCCGCCTCGTGGGCCCGCTTCGACGCGCGGGCATCCGCGGACGGACCGCGGACCCGGCGGACGACGACGAGGAGGACGACGAGCAGCACGACCCCCGCACCCGCGGCGTAGACGAGTTCCATGGACGACCGTCTCCCGGAGCGCCTTTGAAACGATCGGTCGGGGACCACGGCGGTCGAGACCGGCCGCATGAGAAACGCCTTTCCCCGCGAAGCACCGGACTCCGAGTAATGCGAGCCAGTTCCGGACGTGGTATGCCGTGAAGGTGGCGGAGGCGGTGCCGGAGTTCGCCGACGCGTTCGGCTTCGAGGAGTTCAATCGAATGCAACGCGAGGCGCTTTCCGGCCTCCTGGAGACCGACCACAACGTCGTCGCGTCCGCGCCGACGGCCTCGGGCAAGACCGCCTTGGCCGAGCTGGCCATCTGTAAGACCCTCTCGGAGGGCGGCACGGCGCTGTTCATCGCCCCGCTTCGCGCGCTCACGAACGAGAAGGAAAGCGAGTGGGAGCGCTTCGAGGATCTCGGCTACTCCGTCTACGTCGTCTCCGGCGAGCGGGATCTCAATCCGCGGCGCGCGGAGCGAGCCGACGTCCTCGTGACGACCCCGGAGAAGGCCGACAGCGCCACCCGAAAACACGACTCGACGCGCTACTCGTTCATCACCGACGTCGACTGCGTCGTCATCGACGAGGTTCACCTCCTCGACTCCGAGAAGCGCGGCGCCGTCCTCGAGGTCACCGTCTCGCGGCTGCGCCGCCTGCAGGATCCCCGCATCGTCGCGCTCTCGGCGACGATGCCGAACGTCAGTGACGTCGCGGAGTGGCTCGACGCGCCCGCCGAGACCACCTACGAGTTCGGCGACGAGTATCGGCCCGTCGATCTCGAGACGGGCGTGAAGACCTACTCCCACGGCGCGAACGCCTTCGCGGACAAGTACCGCCGGCTCTACCGCGCGCTCGACCTCGCGGAGCCGCACGTCCGCGAGGACGGACAGGCGCTCGTCTTCGTCTCCTCGCGGCAGGACACCGTTCAGGCCGCCAAGAAGGCGCGCGACGAGGTCTCGGAACGCGACGTCCCGATCGAGACGCGCGGCGACTACGACTTCCACAACGAGGCGAAGGAGCTCTCGAACGACACGCTCAGACAGTCGGTCCTCGACGGCGTCGGCTTCCACCACGCGGGATTGGGCAAGGACGACCGCGACCGCGTCGAGGAGTGGTTCAAACGGGGGAAGATCAAGCTCCTCTTTTCGACGTCCACGCTCGCGTGGGGCGTGAACCTCCCCGCCCGCTGTGTCATCATCCGCGACACGAAATACCACGATCCGCTGGAGGGTGAAACCGACATCTCCCCGCTCGACGTGCTCCAGATGCTCGGTCGTGCCGGCCGGCCGGGCTACGACGACGTCGGGTACGGCTGGGTGATCTGTGACCGCGGCGACGCCGATCGGTATCGCCGGCTACTCAGGGAGGGCAAGGAGATCGAGTCGCGGCTTGCCGGCGAGATCGAGTCCCACCTCAACGCGGAGGTCGCGATGGGGACGATCCGCGGGCTGGAGGACGTGATGGAGTGGATCGAGACGACGTTCTACTACGTGCGTGCCGGCTCGAAACCCGACGAGTACGACTTCGAGGGGTTACGTGATCGCGTGCGGGGAACGCTCCAGTCGCTCGTCGACGACGGGTTCGTCGCGGCCGACGAGGACCTGACCGTCGAGCCGACGACGCTCGGCCGGCTCGCCTCGAAGTACTATCTCCGACTCGGCACCGCCCGCCGGTTCGAGGACCTCGCGAGCCGCGAGCGGCTCACGGTCGACGCCATCCTCGAGACCGTCGCGGGCGCCGGCGAGTTCGACTCCGTCTCAGCGCGCTCGGCGGAGGCCGACGCGGTCGATCGGATCCTCGAGGGTCATGAGACGGACCTCGAGAACGGCCACCGGAAGGTGTTCGCCATCATGCTGGCCGGCATGGCCGACTCGACGCCCTCGGATCTCCGCTCGGACGCGTGGGTGATCCGCCAGAACGCGCTGCGGCTGATCGCCGCGCTCCGTGAGTTTCTCGACCGCCTCTGCGGCCCGCGTGCCGCCAACCTCGCCCGCCGCGTCGAGGCCCGCGTCGAACACGGCGTCGACCGCGACGCGGTCGCGCTCACCGCGATCGACGGCGTCGGCGCGGGGCGCGCCGAACGGCTCGCGAACGCCGGGCTCACCTCCCCGGCCGCGGTCGTCGACGCGGGAGCGGAGCCGCTCACGAACGCCGGGATGAGCGAGTCGGTCGCGGAGCGCGTCGTCGACGCGGCCGCAGACCGACCACGGATCGAGGTGGAGTGGGGGGCCTTCCCCGAATCGATCGCCGTCGGCGAGAACGACCTCCGGGAGGTCGCGGTCCGAAACGCGGGCGGCGGGGCCCGGACGGGGATCCGCGTCACCGTCAACGACGTCGAGATGAACTCGGAGACGACGTACCTCGACGGGGAGACGGCGGTTCCCGTCGGCGTCTTCGGGACGCCGAAGGCCGACGAGCTAACGTTCGTCGTCGAGGTGACGTTTCCCGACCTCCCGCTCATGCCGGTGCGGGCGACGCAAACCGTGCGGGTCGAGTGACCGTTTAAATCGAAAGACGGGGCGATCCCGCCCCATGCCCGAACGCCTCCGCGTCCTCGCCGGCGACTGTCACGTGACCGAACGCGGCGACCGCACGCGCACCCACCGCGGCCGCGTCGTCGTCCTCGTCAAGCCCGACAACACCACGCTCGTGCACGACGCCGACGGCTACCAGCCGGTGGCGTGGCTCACCCGGCCCGACTCCGTCGTCGTCGAGGGCGACGGCGAGGGGTTCACCGTCACCGCGCGGGAGGGCTCCCGACAGCTCCGGGTCGTCGCCGAGGAGGCGACCGCGGCCCGCGGGCTGCCCGTCACCGAGGCGGGCGTTCCCGTGGGGACCTGTCCCGACGACGGTGGGGCGCTCGTGCGGTCGCGCGGCGACGTCGTCTGTCTCGACTGCGAGACCCGATGGGGCCTCCCCGCGGGCGCGAGCGTCACCGACGCGACCTGTGCGGACTGCGGGCTCCCCAAGATCCGCGTCGAGCGCGGCGAGCCGTTTCATCTCTGTCTGGATCCCGCCTGTGACCCCCTCGAAGCGGCGGTGCGGGAGCGGTTCGACCGCGTCTGGGACTGTCCGGACTGCGGCGGCGACCTGACCGTCGAGTCCGCGCCGGGGCGCGTCTTCTGCGGCTGTGAACACTACCCGACGTGTGAGACGACGTTCTCGATCCCGAGCGGGGTCGTCGTCGACGACTGCGACTGTGGGCTTCCGGTGTTGGAGACGGCGACCGGAAGACGGTGTCTGGACGGGACCTGCGAGGACGGGCCGCGGTGATCGCGAGCGACGATCCGCTCACTCGGCCGGATACGTCGGCAGCCGAAGCGACCGGGCGCTCCCCTCGACGAACGGGAGGTCGGTCCGCGTCGCCGCCGTCTCCTCGCCGTCGACGCGGACGGTGACCTCACCATCCGCGGCGTCGAATCCGACGAGCGCGAGCGCGATGGGGTCGCTCGACGCCGGACCGACGACCGCCCGGGTCACCTCGCCGACCGCCTCGTCGCCGTCGAAGACCGCGGCGCCCGCGTCGGGAAGGACCGAATCGTAAGCGTCGGGGTCCGCGTCGCCGTCGATCCCCGCGACGGCGTCGGCGAGCTCGTCGAGCGCCAGCCCGACCAGCCGACGGCTCGGACGACCCCGGTTCTCGACGCGGGAGACGACCTCCTGGCCGACGTAACAGCCCTTCTCGAAGTCGAGCGCGTGGCGGATCCCGAGCACGTTCGGGATCTCCCCCTCCAGTTCGTGCTCGAACAGCGGGGTTCCCGCCTCGACCGTGAGCGCGTCCCACGTCCGGTAGCCGAAGGGCGCGGCGTTGAGTCCGCGGTTGAGAAGCGTGTCGAAGAGGTCGGGGGCGTCGTCGGCCGCACAGACGATCTCGTAGCCCTCCTCGCCAAGCGGGTTGTCGCTCGCGATCACCGTCACGCCGGCGTCGACCATCGATCCGCGGACGAACGTGAGCGGCTCCTCGGGCGCGCCCGCGCCGTTGAGCACGGAGGCGACCTTCTCGGTCGATTTTGGTCCGTGGACGCCGAAGACGCCGAGCTCCTCGGAGGCGTCGCGGATCTCGACGTCCTGGATGAACACCTTGCTCGACCAGTCCTCGAGCACGGGAGCGGCGCGTTCGGGCGAGCAGAAGACGAGCAGTCGTTCGCCGGCGTTGTAGACGTACATGTCCGTCTCGATGCCGCCCTGCGGGTCGAGAAGGAGGGCGTAACGGCCGCGTCCGTCCTCGTCGGGGACCCGGTTGGAGACGGCGTTGTCGACGAACTCGACGCGGTCGTCGCCCGTCACGGCGAGGACGCCGTAGCCCATCTCGATGGCACCGACGACGTTCCGAACCGCCTTTCCGACCCGTTCGGGCTTCCCGTAGTGGTCGACGACGCGCCGGCCGCCCCGGTCTCGATAGGTCGCACCGTGATCGGCGTGGGCGTCGGAGACGAGAGTCATACCTACGGGAAGTCGGGCGAGCCTCAAAAGGACGCTGGAACCGGGGGTCGGACGCCTCCCGGCGATCAGAGCCCGAGTCGTCGTCGGATCGATTCGACGATTCCGCGCTTCGGGGGGCCGCCGTCCGTCTCCGGATCGGGAACGACCCGGTCGGCCGGATAAACCCGGACGCGGGCGTCGCTCTCGACGGTGATGAGCGAGTCGGCCTTCAGCGCCGAGAGCGCCTCCTCGATGGCGTCGATATCGGCGTCGACGGCGGCCCGCAACTCGAGGACGGTCATCCCCTCCTCGCTACGGTCGACGAGCGCGTCGAGCACGGCGACCTCGACGTCTGGGCGGTCGCGGTACTCCGGCTTCGCGGCCATGGTCGTCACATGGACCGGGCAGGGTTTACGTCTACCGGCGGGCCACGTTGCCCGCGTCAGCGAACGAGCCGGGAACAGGAGCCACAGAGGTTCTCCTCTTTGACGTCGACCTCGCGGACGGTCGGCGAGAAGGACATCACGCATTTGGAGTTGTCGCAGTGTTCGAGCCCGAGCGTGTGGCCGATCTCGTGGACGACCTCCTTACGGACGCGGTCGGCGAAGACGTCGACGGCGGGCTTCGTCGAGATGCCGCCGTCGGAGGAGGTCTGGAGGCGGTGCGTGGAGATGACGGAGCCGTTGCCGTTGAGATACGCGAGGCCGAAGACGTAGTTTCGCCGGCGGTAGTAGAGGTCCTGCGGCGTGATTCCGATGTTCTTCTCGCCGGTGCCGACGCGCGAGACCGTCTCGATGAGCTCCTCGGCGCGGTACTGGCCGCGCCCCTCGTCGTAGGCCGTCTCGGGGATCGGCTGTTCGTCGTGGACGGTGACGTCACAGTCATAAACCGACCGCAGCGCAGCGGAGGCCTCCCGCTTGACGCGCGGGGAGACCTCCCCGACGGGAACGATGTCCACGAGCATGGAACCGCTTTTGACCGCGGCGGACATAAACCCCGCGCCGTGGTCTCACAGTCCCGCCGCTCGCTGGTCGACGACCTCGACCCCTTCGACCGACTCCTCGAGGTCGGGATCGGCGACCGGCCGGGCGTCGCGGCCGCGCTCGCCCGACGCGGCCGGACCGTCGTGGCGATCGACGTCTCACGGCCCGACGTCCCGCGGGCCGACGTCTCCGGGGTCGACACGGGCGAGAGCGACGCCCCCGAGGTGGACGCCCGGCAGGCCGACGTCACCGCGCTTGCCGCGGCCGACGATCCCGTGGCAGCGCTGGCGACGGCGCCGTTCCTCGCCGAAGCCGATCGCGACGACGGAACCGCCCCCGTCGGGCGGGCGCTCCCGGACGGATTCGACGCCGTGTACGCGTGCAACCTCCCCGCCGAACTCCAGCGGGCGACCGTCACCCTCGCCGACCGGCTCGATGCCACCTGTCGGTTCACGACGCTCGGCTTCGAGGAGCCCATCGTGCCCGTGACGCGCCACACCCTTCCGGACACGACGCTGTGCGTTGCGAGGGAACGGAACGGGACGCGCGCTGGCGATCGATGAGCATCGACGGTCGGTCAGCATCGACGGTCGGTCAGCATCGACCGCTCCCGGCGAACGACGCACGATGACGTTCGACCGTCGGCCGCTCGTTTCGCCGGAACCCGGAACGTTCTTTCCCGTCGGCGTCTCGGACGTTCATATGCAGGTCGACGCAGTCGTGCTCGACATCGACGGAGTGTTGGTCGACGTCGCGGACTCGTACCGACGGGCGATCATCGAGTCGGTCGAGCGGGTGTGCGGGAAGACCGTCGACCGCGACGCGATCCAGTCGTTCAAGAACGCCGGAGGGTTCAACAACGACTGGGATCTGACCTACGCCGCGGCGCTGTACGTGTTGGCCCGGCGTGAGGGGTTACGCATGGAGGTCGACGCGTTCACCGACGCCATCGCCGAGAACGGCGGCGGGCTGGCGGCCGCAAAGCGGGTCGTCGCCGACCTTCCAAGCGTCTCGCAGGCTCGCGTCCGTGACCAGTGGGACACCGATCGGCTCCACGAGGTCTTCCAGACGCTCTATCTCGGGACGGATCTGTATCGGGAGTTGGAGGGCGGCGAGCCGGCCTTCGAGGCGGACGGATTCATCCACGACGAACCCGTGCTCGTGCGTTCCGAGACGGTGGGCGACCTGACGGACCGCTTCGACGTCGGCGTCCTCACCGGCCGCCCCGCCGCAGAGGCCGAGATCGCGCTCGACCGCGTCGGGCTCGACGTCCCCGACGAGCATCGTTTCACCATGGACGACTGGGAGGAGGGGAAGCCGCACCCGCGGGCGCTGACGACGCTCGCGGAGCGGTTCGAGGCCGATCGCGTCGCCTTCGCGGGCGACACCCTCGACGACGTGCGGACCGCCCGCAACGCCGGCGCGGTCGACGACGACAGGGTCTATTACGGCATCGGCGTGCTCACCGGCGGGCTGCGGGGCGAGGCTGGCCGCGAGGCGTTCGCGGACGTCCCCGCCGATGCGGTGGTCGAGGACGTAAACAGGCTGGTCGACCTGCTGGCGTGACGCGGCCGGCCTTTTGCCGTTCCGGCGCGAACGGTCGGGCATGAGCGACCGCGACGCCGGAATCGACCCCGACGGCGATGACGGCAGCGACGCCGAAGCCGCCCCGGCCGTCGGCCCGGCCCTCCGTGCGGGCGTCGCCCTTTTCAACGAGGGGTTCCACCTCGCGGCCCACGAGCCGTGGGAGGCGGCGTGGCTCCCGCTCGAGGAGGGCGACGACGAGCGGCTGCTTCACGGGGTCATCCAGTTCGCGGCGGCGACCCATCACGCCCGCACGGGCAACGACTCCGGCGCCGTCGGCACCGCCGAGGGCGCACTCGGTTACCTCGACGGCCTCGGGGCGCGGCATCGGGGGATCGCACTCGACCCCATCCGCGAGTGGTGTCGCTCGATCGCGGCGGATCCGGCGGCGGCGGCCGACGCCGTCCCGCCCACCCTCCGGATCGGCGACGAGCCGCTCGGGTTCGACGACCTCGGGCTGGCGGCGACGCTCGCGGCCATTCCGGCCGTCGCCGAGGCGACGGGAATCGGCGACGAGGAGACCATGGAGATGGCCGGCGTGTTCACCCGAGAGGAGCGCGGAACCGGCCGGAGCCGGTTCGCCGAGCTGGCCGTCGCGTACCTCCGCGAACCGGACGCCCGCCCGCAGATCGCCGCGAGGATCGCCGACCACGTCGATCGAAAACGACGGCGACGGGACGACGTCGACGGCCTCTTTTAACCGATGGATCAGCCGTCAACGACGTCGCCGATCACCTGCTGGTGGGCCGCCGCGAGGTGTTCCGAGAACGTCGAGCGCGCGATGCCGATCGCGTCGGCGACCTCCGCGGCGCTCGCCTCGCGGGGGTACGAGAAGTAGCCCATCCGGTGGGCCGTTCGCAACACCTCGCGCTGACGGTCCGTGAGCGTCGCTCGGTCCACGACGATCGGGTCGGAGCGGTCGCCATCGCCGGTGCGCGTGAGTCGATCGAGCGAGACGGACGCGCCGAGCGACTCGAGCCGGTCGATCACTTCGGAGAGCGGCTCCACCGACGGTAACAGCAGCGTGAGCGAGATCCGGGGCGGATCGCCGCGGACCCGGACGTCGTGGACGGGATGCCCGAGCGCCTCGATCGCCCGACACGGACAGTCGCCCTCGGGCAGGTCCCGGCGGTGGACGTACTCGTCGCCGGCGGCGAACACCGGCTCCCCGTCGTCGTCGAGGCGGCCGTCGGTCCGGAACTGCTCCACGGGCGTCTCCGCGGCGCCGCTGCGTGAGAGATCCGTCGCGGTCACGCCGGCCGGAAGGGCGTTCGAAACCGGGCAGGCCGGCGGATCGGTCACGGTGAGTCGAACCCGGACGCCGGCCGACGTCGCCCGTTCATCGTGCCGTCGCTCCTCTCGCGGTGCGGCCTCCGGCGCTGACATGGTCGATCGTTGCGTCTACGGATGCAAAGCACCGGTACCGAACCAGTATGCATCGGTGGGAGGCGTTCACGCTTCAAAACCCGTCGCTCGGCGGCGGCGACACTCCCGCGTCGCCGCCGTAACGACGGCGATGAGCACGGGAACGCGACACGGCTCGAACGATCTGGAGGAAACGTCCGTGGGCGTCGTCGGCGGCGGATTCGGTGGACTCTCGGCGGCGGCCTACCTCGCAGCGGCCGGGGCGGACGTCACGCTGTACGAGCGTCGGGAGTCGGTCGGTGGCGTCGCCGGACGGATCGAGCGCGACGGCTTCCGGTTCGATGCCGGTCCCTCGTGGTATCTGATGCCGGAGACGTTCGAGCGCTTCTTCGGTCACTTCGGCCACGAGCCGACAGACTTCTACGATCTGGAGCGGCTCGATCCGAACTACCGCGTGTTCTGGGACGACGGCGACCACGCCGACGTGCCGGCCGACCCCGAGGCGGCCGCGGCGCTGTTCGAATCCTACGAGACGGGCGCGGGCGACGCGTTCCGGCGATATCTCGACGACGCGGCCGACGCGTACGAGATCGGTATGAACCGGTTCGTCGTTCCGGGTCGCTCCCGGTGCCGCGACTACCTCGCCGCCGAGGTCATCAGGTCCGGCCAAGGGTTGACGATGTTATGCACGCTCGATGAGCACGTCCGGTCGTACGTCGAGCATCCGAAGCTTCGCCAGCTGCTCGAGTACACCCTCGTCTTTCTCGGCGGATCGCCGTACAACACGCCGGCGCTGTACAAGCTGATGAGCCACGTCGACTACGGACTCGGGGTCTACTATCCGCAGGGGGGAATACACGAGGTCGTCGAGGCGGTCGCCACGGTTGCGCGCGCTCGCGGAACGGCGATCCGGACCGGGACGACGGTCGAGTCGATCGAGCCGCTCGCCGACCGCATCGTGGTTGAGACGGAGGTGGCTCGGGACGTACACGACCGCGTGGTCTGTGCGGTTTCGCCGGAGTACGCCGAGCGCGAGCTGCTGCCCGACGGGGCGACGTCGCGTCCACACGATCTCGTTCCGGGCGTCGAGGGGTACTGGGAGGGGCGGACGTACGGCCCGTCGGCGTACATGTGCTATCTCGGGGTCGAAGGCGACGTGGAGCCGCTGGCACACCACACGTTGGCGCTCCCGACCGACTGGGATTCGCACTTCGAGTCCATCTTCGAGGACCCGCGCTGGCCCGAGGATCCCGCCTTCTACGTGAACGTGCCGTCGCTGACCGATCCGAGCGTCGCGCCGGAGGGCCACGAGACGATCGTCGTGCTCGTGCCGCTCGCACCCGGACTCGACGACCCGCCGGAGCGGCGGGAGGCGTTCAGGAGTCAGGTGCTCGACGCCCTCGACGCCTACGCCGGTGTCGACCTTCGCGGCCGGATCGTCGTCGAGGAGACGGCGTGCGTCTCCGAGTTCGCCTCGCTTCTCAACAAGCCACACGGGAGCGCGCTCGGGCTGGCACACACGCTGACGCAGACCGGCCCGCTCAGGCCGGGCCAGCGCGCCCCCGGTCTCGACCGGATTTACTACGCTGGCGGGGGTGCGAACCCCGGGATCGGCGTTCCGATGTGCCTGCTGAGCGGCGAGCACGTCGCCGACGCGATCCGCGAGGACGTCCGCGGGACGGGACTGCTCGGGCTATGAGGCCTTCAGTGACCGACAGGGAACGTTTCACCGGACTGAGCGGGGGAATCCGCCCACTCGCCGGATCCTGACGGGCCATACTCGTTAGGTCATGACATTTACTCTAAACGGGTTATACTGAATGATGTCGCATGTTAGAAACAGCAGCAGCCGACATGGCGGTACTGACACAAGGTGTCGTCCCGCTGGAACTGACCCAAGCGGAGGTATATCAGCGCGTGCAGGAGAACACGCTGTTGAACCTCTCGTTCTGGGTGAACATCGCGCTCGCGGGGCTGTCCATCCTCCTGTTCGTCTTCATGGGACGGAACGTGGAGGACCCGCGCGCACAGTTGATCTTCGTCTCGACGCTGATGGTGCCGCTCGTGTCCATCTCGAGTTACACTGGGCTGGCCTCGGGTCTCACCATCAGCTTCCTCGAGATGCCAGCTGGACACGCCTTAGCCGGTGAGGAAGTGCTCACCATGTGGGGTCGCTACCTCACGTGGGCGCTATCGACGCCGATGATCCTGCTCGCGCTCGGTCTGCTCGCAGGGTCTAACATGACCAAGATCTTCACGGTCATCGTGACCGACATCGGGATGTGTGTCACCGGCCTCGCGGCCGCGCTCACCGTCTCGTCGCACGGCCTGCGCTGGTTCTGGTACTTCATCAGCTGCATGTTCTTCCTCGTCGTCCTGTACATCCTCCTCGTCGAGTGGCCGAAGGACGCCGAGGTGGCAGGCACGTCCGAGATCTTCAACACGCTGAAGATCCTGACCGTCGTGATGTGGCTCGGTTACCCGATCTTCTGGGCGCTCGGCGCCGAGGGGATCGCGGTGCTCGACGTCGCCATCACGTCGTGGGCCTACAGTGGCCTGGACATCGTCGCGAAGTACATCTTCGCGTTCCTCCTGCTGAACTGGGTCGTCAACAACGAGAGCACCGTCGCGAGCATGGCCGACGGCCTCGGATCCGCTCAGGCCGGCGGCGCGGCGCCCGCTGACGACTAAAACGACCGGTCCGCTAAACGGTCGTTTCTGAACGACCGGTCCGCTAAACGGTCGTTTGGGTCCCTCTTTTGTTGCGGTCGTCCGTGAAGGTGAATAGCGGCGGCACACGGAGTCGACGGCTCGCTCCGGCTTACCGACGACGGCGAGCCGGAGCGAGCCGCCTTCGCGTCACGATTCAGTCGTTCGTCGGCTCCCGTCCTCTGAGCCAGTGGTCGACGAGGAGGGCCACGAGCACGATTCCCGGGACGATGCCCGCCGTATAGATCCCGGAAACGAACAGCAGCGCGAACAGCGCGACGGTCGATCCGATCTGTACCGTGGCATCCTGGTCGCCGAACCAGTCCAGATAGCGCCCGAGAAGCGACATGGATCCACGTAGGGGACGTGACGGCTTATGTGTTCGTCCGACGACCGGCCGTGGGCCCCTCGGCCGATCCGTCTAACCTGTCGGGGGTGACGACTTAAGGGTACGGGAGCCAGTTACACGTACAGTGAGTGGAACGCTTCCGGTCATCACCGCGATCCTCGCGATCGGGATCGCGCTGCAGGTCGTCGCCTCGCGCGTTCGCGTTCCCAGCGTGCTGTTTCTCATCCTCGTGGGCGTGCTGATCGGTCCCGAGGGGTTCGGCTTCGTCACCGCCGAGACGTTCGGCGACGGACTGGCGACCGTCGTCGGGCTCTCGGTCGCGATCATCGTCTTCGAGGGCGGCTTCCACCTCCGCCGCGAGCGGCTGAACGAGGCGCCGACGACGATCGGCCGGATGGCCACGGTCGGCGCGCTCCTCATGTTCGTCGGCACGGCAACGGCCGTTCGGCTCTTCCTCACCGACGACTGGGGCATCGCGCTGCTGATCGGCGCGCTGCTCATCGCGACGGGGCCGACCGTGATCACGCCGATCCTGCAGGTGATCGACGTCCGCGAGCACGTCGCCTCGACGCTGGAGGCGGAGGGCATCCTCAACGACGTGACCGCGGCGGTGCTCGCCATCGTCGTCTTCGAGACGGTCGTGGTCGCGAACGATCCGACCGCGCTCCCGGTCGGCTTTCTCACGCGACTCGTCGCCGGCATCGGCGTCGGCATGGTCGTCGCCTCGGCCGTGTACGTCACGCTCGTCAAGCTCGACGCGCCCGGAGCGGACGCGAAACGGACCGTTCGACTCGTCACGCTCGGCGGGGCGTTCGTCGCCTACGGGCTCGCGGAGGCCGTCGCCCCGGAGACGGGCGTCGCGGCGGCGGCGGCCGCCGGGGTGTTGCTCGGCAACGTCGACCTCCCGCACCGCGAGGAGGTCGAGGGGTTCGGCCGCGACCTCACGTTGGTCGCGCTCTCGTTCGTGTTCATCTCGCTGGCGGCGCTCATCGAGTTCGACGCGCTGCTCGGGCTGGGGGTCGGGGGAGTCGCCGTCGTCGTCGCCGTCACGCTCGTGATCCGGCCGCTGGTGGTGTTCGTCTCCGCACGTGACGACGCGTTCACGCGAAACGAGCAGGTCTTCGTCAGCCTCGTGGGGCCACGCGGCATCATTCCGGCGTCCGTCGCCACGCTGTTTGCGATCCAGCTGGAGGCGGCCGGCGAGTTCGCGGCGGCCCAGACGCTCGCGGGGACGGTCTTCCTCGTCATCTTCGCCACCGTCGTCCTGCAGGCGGGGCTCGCCAGACAGATCGCGGAGTTCCTCGACGTCCAACCCATGAAAACGATCATCGTCGGCGGCGGTCGGGTCGGCCGGGCGCTCGCCACACGGCTGGAGAACCGCGGCGAGAACGTGATCCTCGTCGACCGCGACCCGTCGGTCGTCGAGACGTTACAGCGGGACGGCTTCCGCGCCGAGGTCGGCGACGGAACGAGCACCGACGCGCTCGAGGCCGCCGGGTCCACGAACGCGAAGATCGTCGTCGCGGCGACGTCGACCGACGACACCAACCTGCTCATCTCACAGCTCGCCCGAAACAAGTTCGACGTCGAGACGGTCATCGCCCGGGTGAACGACCCGGAGAACGTGGCCGCGTTCGACGCCCTGGACGTCCGGGCGATCGACGTCTCCTCGGCGATGGCGTGGTCGATCGACAACGAGATCGAGCGTCCGACCCTCGCCCACTGGATGACGGAGTTCGGCGAGGGCCACGACGCCCAGGAGGTGACCATCACCGCGGACACCTTCGCGGGGAAGACGATCCGGGAACTGGGCGCGGAGATCCCCGACGGCACGATCATCGCCGTCGTCGGCCGCGACGACGAGACGTTCGTGCCCCACGGCGACACCGTGCTGGAGGCGGGCGATCGGATCACGTTCCTCGGCACCGACGCCGCCGTCGAACGGGCCATCAAGCGATTCCACCCGCACGATTGATCGGGGTTCCGCGTCGCGATCGAGCCGGGGAGTCCCAGCGGTCGAGCCGGCGGGCTCCGCGGAGACGAGGGAATCGAGGTCGAACCCGCGGGAGCGCCCCGGGCGGCTGACTAGTCAGGCACACGAATTATCCCGGTTTATCCATTAAAACGTTCGTCGAGCGGTCGTTGAAGGGTTAAATAGTATGCCAACAGGATTGAAAAGAGATCTCGGATTGTTATCGACGATGGCCATCGCGATCGGTGCGATGGTCGGATCTGGTGTGTTCATTCTCCCGGGCGTGGCGTTCGTCACCGTCGACGGGCCGGCGGTCGTGCTCGCGTTCCTTCTGGCGGGGATACTGATCCTCCCCGCCGCGTTCAGCGCCTCGGAGATGGCGACGGCGATGCCGGAGGACGGCGGCTCCTACGTCTACGTCGAACGGGGAATGGGGCCGCTTTTGGGCACCATCGCCGGCGTCGGCAACTGGTTCATGCTCTCGTTTAAGGGCGCGCTGGCGCTCGTCGGCGGCGTTCCGTACCTCGTGTTCGTCGCACCGGGGATCGCCGAGTACATCATTCCGTTTGCGGTAACGCTGGCGGTGTTTTTCACCGTAATAAACATCGTGAGCACGAAAAGTGCCGGCAGCCTCCAGTTCGTGATCGTCGGCGTGATGATAGTCGTGCTGGGTTACTTCATCGTCGGGGGCGTCCCCGACATCGTCCCCGAGCAGACCGCGGGGGCGTTGAACTTCGGGAGCGGCGGACTGCTCGCGGCGACCGCGCTCGTGTTCATCTCCTACGCCGGCGTGATCAAGATCGCGGCCGTCGCCGAGGAGGTGAAAGACCCCGGCAAGACGATCCCGCGGGCGATGATCGGGTCGCTCGTGCTCACCACCGGCCTGTACGTCGCGGTCGTCTACGTCGCGATCGGCATCGTAGACGTCCCGGCCGCGATCGAGGCCGGGCGGCTCCGACCCGACGGCGAGGGCCCGATCATGGGACTCGCGGCCCAGCAGGTGCTCGGTCCGATCGGGACGGCGGCCGTCGTCGCCGCGGCGCTGTTGGCGCTCGCGTCGACCGCGAACGCCGGTCTCCTGTCCGCCTCGCGGTTCCCGTTCGCGATGGCGCGTGACGGGCTCGCGCCGCCCGCCTTCGAGCAGGTCAGCGACCGATTCAACACCCCGGTCCTCTCCATCTCGCTTTCGGGTGGGATCATCGTGCTGATGGTCGTCTTCCTCCCGATCGATCAGGTGGCGAAGTTCGGGAGCGCGTTCCAGATCCTCGTGTTCATCCTCGTGAATCTCGCGCTGATCGGGTTCCGCGAGGGTGCCATCGACGACTACGACCCCGTGTTCACCTCCCCGCTGTACCCGTGGATGCAGATCTTCGGGATGGCAAGCGGCTTCGTCGTGCTCACGCAGGTCGGGCTCGTCCCGTTCGCGGGCGCGGCGCTGATCACCGGCGTCTCGGTGGTCTACTTCTACCTGTACGTCCGGCCGCGAACGGACCGCGAGGGCGCCGCACGGACCGGCGTCCGCCAGAACGTCAGCGAAGCCGCGATCGAGCGGACGAGGGAGCTGTTCGGCGAAGAGCAGCGGTACGATACGCTCGTCGCGTTGACCGACGAGACGCCGGAGGAGACGAGCGTCGACATGCTCCGTATCGGGATGGACCTGTCCGCCCTCCGTCAGGGAGACGTAACCGTCGGGACGTTCAAGAAGGTTCCACACCGGGCGTTCACCGCCGGCGACACCACGTCGACGCGCGTCGACGCGCCCGGATGGGCGCTGGACACGACCGCGCTTCCCGGCGTCACCGACTCCGACCGTCGATCCGACGGAGGCATCCAGCGAGCACCCGGCGGGGAGACGGCCGAGACGGGGCTGTCGAACGTCAGGTTCCGCGAGATCAAAACGGAGGAGGTCGGTCCGGCGATCGTCGAGTACGCCTCCTTCGAGGAGGAGGACTTCATCGTGCTCGAACGGCGGGTCGAGGAGCTCCACGAACTGTACGGCGAGGGACTCAACGAGCACGTCCTGAAGAACGCACCGTGTGGCGTGTTGCTCGTCGAGGACCGCGGCTTCGACGGGGCCGACGAGATCGCGGTCGCAACCAACAGCGGGACGTACGATCCCGTGAAGCTGCTCGTCGCCGACGCGATCGCCGAGGAGACCGACGCGACGATCACCCTGTTACAGACCGTCCCGGAGGGCGTTTCGGACGAGCGCCGCGCGGTCGTACAGGAGTACCACGACGAAATCCGACGGATCCTCACGGTGACCGCGGATTCACGGATCCTCGAAACGGACGACCGTGTCGAGGGGCTCTCACGGTTCGCGCAGTCGGCAGACCTGCTCGTCACCACGACCGAGCGGCGTGGTCTGCGCGGTGCGGTGTTCGGTCGTCCCGGGGATCGGCTCGTCGACGGCGTTGACTGCACGGCGGTGATGGTCCAACCCGCGGACCAGCAGCAGTCCGGGCTGATCCAGCGAGTGGTGTTGGACAGGCTGTTCGGCGGCTAAACGGCCGGTCGATCAGCCGTTCGCCGCCGTGAGGAACGCATCGAGCGTCGTCCGCAACGCCGGCTCGAGCGACACGGCCGCGACGCCGATCACCAACGCGGCGACCGCGGCCGCGACGACGACGGCGACCATGCCGAAGGACACGTCGTCCCCGGCGTCGGTAGCCGACGCATCGAGTCGTCCGAAGTAGAGCCGATCGATGAACGGAAGCACGTAGCCCAGCGTGAGAACCGTCGACGCCACGACCGCGCCGGCGACGACCCAGAGTCCCTCCTCCGCCGCCCCGACCGCGACGTACCACTTGCCGACGAACCCGACCGTCGGCGGGAGTCCGATCATGGCGACCCCGAGGGCCGTGAACGCGCCGGACACGGCGGGCGCGCGTCGGGCCAGCCCGGCGTATTCGTCGATGGTGCGCGCCCCGAAGCGTATCGCGAAGATCCCCGCGACGAGACACAGCGCGCCCTTCACCACGCCGTGGCCGAACACGTGCAACAGCGCACCGAACGCGGCCGTCTCCGTCGCCACGACCAGCCCCGCAACGATCAACCCGAACTGCGAGACCGTCGAGTAGGCCAACATCCCCTTGACGTCACGTTGGCCGTACGCGAGGAGGTTGCCGCCGAGCAGGCTCGCCAGGGAGCCGTAGAGGATCCCGTCACGGATCGCCGGATTGGCGACGAGAAATCCGAACCCGTATACGTCGAACAGCACCCGAGCGAGCGCGTAGACGGCCGCCGCCGGAAGCACCCCCGAGACCAGGGCGCTCACCGGATCCGACGCGTTCGCGTGTGCGTCGACGAGCCAGCCGTGGAGCGGGACGAGCGCCACGAGCGCGGCCAGCCCGACCGTGGTGAACGCGAACGAGACGATCACCGTCGGAGCCGCGTATCCGACCTCGGCGATTCCCCTGCCGAGTCGGGTCGCGTCGGTCGACCCGCCGACGGCCGCGGCGGAGAGGGTCCCGACGAGCGAGAGCGCGGTGGCCGCGAGGGCCGTGTGCCGGTAGCCGCGCGCGGCGGCGGTGGACCGCGGCTTCGATCCCGACGCGACGAGACGCGCGGCCGCGAGGATCATCACGGCGAGCGCGAGATGCATCACCACGAGGTCGCCGGCGAGCACGACGCCGAACACGGCGGCGGTGAACAGGAGATACGACTCATAAAAGCCCTCCCGGCGCGGGGGTCCCCCGCGGATGTACGCGAGGACGCCGAGGGTGATCAACGCGTCGAGGAGCCCGATCGTCGCGGAGATCGCGTCGGAGCGGATCGCGACGGACGGGCCCGGAGCGTCGCCGACGATGCGGGTGGTGACGGTTCCGGCGTCGAGGAGGAAGACGGCGAACCACGTCGCGAGCGCCGTCGTGACCAGCAGCGTCGCGGCCGCGATCGGCCAGCCGTACCGGTCCGTGGGGTCGATCCGGCAGGCGCCCGCACCGGCGACGGGTATCGCGACGAGCGCGAGCGCGACGGCGGCAAGGGGGTTCATCGCCACGCCACCCCGATCGTGAGGGCCAGCGCCGTCGACGCCGCCAACGCGATCAGTCGAAGCCCGACGGACGGGAAGATTCCGAGCGTTCCGGGGGCGTCCGGCGCGCGCGCGGCGAGCGCCTCCAGTCGAGCCTCCGGGGCACGCTGCGCGGCAACCCCGACGGGGTCACGCACGAGCGCCATGATCCGTTCTGTCATCGCTCGCGTCGCTCGTTCGACGACGCCGAAGAGGCCGGCGATCGCCGCCACGAGCGAACGGATCCCGTAGAACACGGCCGGATCGCGTAGCGCGTCGACGTCGACCCCGCCGTTGAGCCGTTCGAGATACGGCTTGCCGAGCACGAATCCGGCGAGTGCGACCAACAACGTCCCGCCCGTCTTCAGGAGTTTGTCGGGTGCGTACGGGTCGATAGAGATGCCGTCGCCCCCAGGCAACGGCGCGAGGAGCAGCGAATGGGCGATCCCCAATGCGACACACGCCACGGCGACGGGAACCATCGTCGCCGCCTGGGTGCGGGTCACGTCGGGGATCGGCCGCGGATCTCCGACACGGAAGGCATAGTGGCCGAGTTTGAGAAACGAGAGGAACGTCCCGACGGCTCCGACGAGCAGCAGCCACTCCAAGGGCGCGTGGCCGGCGGCCGCCGCCGCATCCGTGACCATCCCCTTGCTCACGAACCCGTTCGTTCCGGGAACGCCCGTGATCGCCGCCGCGGCGACGAGAAACGACGACAGAAGCACCGGCGCGGACGTTCCGAGCGCCCCGAACCGGTCGAGCCGATCGGTTCCGGTGCGGATCGCGACGACGCCGACGACCATGAACAGCAGTCCTTTAAAAAGCACGTTGTTGAACAGGTGGGCGAATCCACCCGCCACCCCGAGCGTCGACCCGACGCCGATACCCGCGAGAACGTACCCCACCTGTGCCTGGATGTGATACGCGAGGAGCCGCCGCGCGTCCTTCTGTGCGATCGCGTAGGCGGCGCCGAAGACGGCCATCACCCCGCCGAGGTACGCGAGCGCGATGTTTCCGTCGGGAAACGCACGATGGGCGGCGTAGGCGGCGAGTTTCGTCGTGTACGCAGAGAGGACGACCGACGTCCCGACGTGTGGTCGAGCGTAGGTGTCGGGAAGCCAGACGTGGACGCCGATCGCCGCGGCGTTCACGAGGATGCCGACGCCGACGACGAGCGCCGGAAGCCCGGCGGCGACGCCGCTCCCGTCGTATCGGAGCGCCGCGGCGCCGCCGTCGGCGACGTGGAGCGCGAGTCCGGCGGCCAAAAGCGCCCCGCCGAGGGCGTGAACGATGGCGTATCGGTAGCCGGCACGGACCGCGTCGCCGCCGGCGAGCCAGACGAGCAGCGTGCTCGCGACGGCCATCAGCTCCCAGCCGATCAGCAGCCCGAGCCAATCCCCGGCGAACGTCGCCCAGAGCGCGCCGCCCGCATACGCTAGGGCGACGGCGACGTGCGCACGGTCCGCGCCGGTAGCGAACAAGTAGCCGACGGCAACCGCCCCGAATCCGGCGAACGCCACGCCGACGACGCGGGCGGCGGGATCGACGGCGACCGGGACGACGTGGAACCCGAGGTAGTTCCATGTGGGTCCGGAGCCGTCCGGAACGAGCGCGGCCCATCCCGCCACCGCGAAAAGCGAGCAGACCCCCGTGATCGTTCCCGTACGGCGCCCGAGGAGACCAGCGAGCGCGGCCGCGAGCCACACGAAAAGCGCCGGCGGCACCCCCTGTGTGAGCGCCCCCGCGACGGTCACGTGTGGATCACGGGCAGAAACGCCCCGAGCGACGCCTCCGCGACGACGCGCGCCGCCTCGAGGACGTACGTCGCCTCCGGGATGATCCCGACTAGAACGACGAGAACCGTCGTGAAAAGCGGCGGAACGACCAGCGTCGGACGAAGCGGACCGACCGACCACGTCGGGTTCGCGTCCGAGGAGGACGCGGGCCCACCGGTCCCTTCGGCCGGAGCCGCGGGTCCGCCTCCCGTTCTCGTCGCTGCACTGTCCTCCGTTCTCGTCGCTGCACCGCCCTCCGTCCGCGTCGTAGCATCCGACCCGATACGTGCGTCGCCGGAGGCGGATCGACCGCCCAACGGCCCCTCAACGATCGGCTTCGGGTCGGCGTCGTCCGGCGTCTCGAAGAAGCCCGCGTGGACGATCGGCCAGAGGTACGCGACGTTGAGCACGCCCGAAACGACGAGAACGGCAGGCACGAGCGGGTGGATGCCGGATGCACCGACGAGCAGTTGCCACTTGCTCACGAAGCCGGCGAGCAGCGGAATGCCGGCGAGCGAACAGGCCGCAACGGCGAACGCGCCCATCGTGATCGGCATTCGTCGACCGACGCCCGCGACCTCCGAGACGCGTTTCACGTCGGCCCGCGCGTACAGCGCACCGACGCAGAAAAAGAGCGTGAGCTTCGCCGTCGCGTGTGCGGGAATGTGAACGAGCCCGCCGATGACGGTCCCGGGAACGAGCAGCGCGATCCCGAACACGACGTACGAGAGGTGTGCGATCGTCGAGTAGGCGAGGCGGGCCTTCAGGTCGTCCTGGTGCAGCGCGAGCAGCCCGCCCGCGAGGATCGTCGCCGCCGCGAGCGCGGCGAGCACCCCCGAGACGCCGAGCGCGGCGGTCGTCTCCGGGCCGAACGTCTCCAAAACGGTCCGGGCGACGCCGAAGACGCCGGACTTGACGACGACGACCGCGTGCAATACCCCCGAGACCGGGGTCGGGGCGACCATCGCGTCCGGAAGCCAGCCGTGAACGGGAAGGATCGCCGCCTTGACCCCGAACCCGACGAGCAAAAGGACCAGCGAGCCGGTCGCGACGACCCGACGCCCTTCCGCCGCCTCGGTGAGCGCGACGATCCCGCCCGGCTCGAACGTGAGCGTACCCGCGAGCAGGAAGACGCCGACGGTCCCGCCGACCGCGGCCGTCCCGCCGGCGAGGACGTACGCCGCGTACTCGAATCCCACTCGTCGAGCCCGATCCGTCCCCGCGTGAGCGACGAGCGGATACGTCCCGATCGTCGTGAGCTCGTAGAACACGAGCAGGACGAGCAGGTTCGACGCGAACGCGACGCCAACGGCGGCGCCCACCGCGAGACAGAGCGCGGCGAGGTATCGCGTTCGATCCCCCATCCCGGTCTCGCGGGCGTAGCCGACGTCGTACACCGCGGTCGTGAACCACAGCGTGCTCGCGACGACGGCGAACAGGAGCCCGAGCGGATCCGCACGAAGAACGAAGGACACGCCCGGGACGAACGGGCCGATATCGGTCGCGAGGGGCGTGCCGGCCCTCGCGGCCGGAACCATGCTGTAGACCAGCGACGCGGTGCCGAGCGCGGCGACCGGAGGCGTCCAGTCGCGGACGCGCGGACGTCCGGCGGCAGCGACCACCACGGCCATCGTGGCGAGCGGGAGTACGACGGCCGCTACCGGTCGAACTGACGCGACCTCGGTCATGCGGCCGTGACGTCCCGTCGGTTCGGCGTGCTGCGCGGCTCGGGCCCGTCGCCCCGCGAAACGCGATGGTTAGGCGAGATGACGCGGCCATCTTCGCCCGCCCGGATCAAAGTAGTTGCCATCCCGACCGGTCGGGAGGTCCCGGAGCTACGTCCGCTCCGTCTCCCGTTCGAACGACGATTCCGCCTCCACGTCGGCGTCGTCACCCTCCTTCCGGTCCGCCCGTTCGTCGCCATCCTCCTCGCGGTCCGCCCGTTCGTCGTTATCCCCCTCGCGGTCCGCCCGTTCGTCGTCATCCCCCTCGCGGTCCGCCCGTTCGTCGGCCTCCTTGCGGGCACGGTCAGCGGCGAGTTCGCGGTCGATGTCGTCCTCGACGTACGACATCGACTCCACGGTGACGACGTTGCCGCCGCCGGGATCGACCACCATCACCTCCTCGCCCTCCTCGATGGTGCCCTCGATGGAGCGCGCGGAGTAGTACGGATTGAAGCCGCCCCCCTCCAGTTTCACTTGCCCGCCGCGGGTCGTGACGGTCTCCGTGACCGTGCCGAGTTTCCCTTTCAGCGACTCCCGGTCGCTCGTCTGTTGTTGGCCCTTCCCGCCGTAGAAGTCGAACTCGTGGTAGCCGTAGAAGGCGATGAGCCCGAACACGAGGGTGAACACGGCCATCAGCACGGTGAGCAGCGTCCCGGCGACGCCGAGCGTCGCCAACAGCAGCCCGGCGAGTCCGGCCCCGATGAGCGCGATGCCGACGACGATGAAGTTCGCCCCGGGTGCCAGCGCCTCGGCCATCGAGAGCAGCAGCCCCGCGGTCAACAGAAGCAGGGGGAGCGTCTCGGGGCCGAACAGGCCCACCTGCAGGAGCACGTCCATGTCCATCCGTACGGCTCCGACGTGAATAAGTTGTGGCACGGTTTTCGACCGCGCGCCGTCACGCACGGCCGAGGAAGCCGGGAGCGTCGACTCAGAAGCCGAACACGAACGTCCCGACCGTGATGGCGACGCCGAGCGCGACGAAGACGGCGTGTTCGAGCGTGACGTCGCCCGGCTCGATCGGCTCGTCCTCGGGGGTCGCGGTGTCCTCCGTCACCCCGTCGGGGCCGACGTCGTCGATGCCGAACTTCCACTCCCGGTCGTCGCCGTCGTCGGTGGCGTTACCCCCGATGGTGGTGGCGGCACCGTCCGGTTCGGGGTCGTCCGGAGCCGTCGGATCGGCCCGGTCGTCGGAATCATCCACGGCCGCCGGATCGGCTCGATCATCGGAATCATCCACGGCCGCCGGATCGGCTCGATCGTCGGCGCCGTCCTCGGGTGTCATAACGGAAGTACGTCCCTCGCTTTTAAATCGCTGGCGGGTACGTCAACGCGGCGGTCGGGGAGCTCAACGGGAGCCGATCACCGGGGACGGTCGGTCCCCGTGACGTCGCCGTCGTAGACGATGCCCCGCTCGCCGTCCACGGTGACGACGGTTCCGTCGGCGACGGCGTCCGGAAGTTCGGTGCCCGAGACCATCGGGACGCCGAGTTCGCGTGCGACGACCGCGGGGTAGCCCGTCATGCCCGGGCGGGCGTCGACGATGCCGGCGATCCGGTCGAGATCCCCCTCGAACTCCGCGTCGAAGCCGTCGCCGAGCGCGACGACGACGCCGTCGGGCAGCGACGAGAGGTCGCCGTCCGCGATCCGGTGGGCCGGTCCCGCCGCCCGGCCGGAGACCGTCCCCTTCCCCGTCGCGAGCGTCTCGGCGGCGACGTGGACCTTCAGGGTGTTCGTCGTGTTCGTCCCCTCCAGCTCGGTCATCATCCCGGAGAGGACGACGATGGTGTCCCCGGAGGTCGCGGCGTCGGCGTCGAGCGCCGCGTCGACGGCGTTGTCGAGGACCGACTCCATGTCCGGCGCGTACCCGGTCGTGATCGGCTGGACGCCCCACGAGAGCGCGAGCTGTCGGCGGACGCGGTCGTTCGGCGTCGTCGTCACGATCGGCACTCCCGGCCGGAACATGGCCGTCTTGCGGGCGGTGTAGCCGGACTCGGAGACCGCGATGATCGCGGCCGCGCCGATGTCGCGCGAGAGATAGCGCGCGGACCGGGCCAACGCCTCGGTTCGGGATCCCTCGTCCGCGGCCGGCACGCGCTGCTCGCGCGTCTCGGCGTACTCCGGGCTCGCTTCGATCTGCCGGACGATCCGGTCCATCGTCTCGACGACGGTGACGGGATGGTCGCCGATGGCGGTCTCGCCCGACAGCATCACCGCATCGGTGCCGTCGAGGACCGCGTTGGCGACGTCCGAGGCCTCCGCGCGGGTCGGCCGGCGCGAACGGACCATCGAGTCGAGCATCTCCGTCGCCGTGATGACGGGAACGCCCGCGTTCACACACTTGCGAATGATCCGCTTCTGGATCACGGGGACGTCCTCCAAGGGACACTCGACGCCGAGGTCGCCGCGGGCGACCATCACGCCGTCGGCGGCAGTGATGATCCCGTCGAGGTTCTCCACCGCGCCGGCCCGTTCGATCTTTGCGATCACGGGAACGTCGCCGTCGCCGTACTCCTCCAGCCGGTCCGCGATCCGGTAGACGTCGTCGGCGTCGCGGACGAAGGAGGCGGCGACGAAGTCGGCCCCGGCGCGCGCCGCCAGCCGGAGCTCGTTCTCGTCGGCGGGCGTGATCAGGTCGACGTCGATGGCGACGCCCGGGAGATTCACGCCCTTGCGCGAGCCGAGCCGGCCGCCCGTGACCACGGCGGCGACCACGTCGTCGCCGTCGACGCGCTCGACGCGACACTCGATCCGGCCGTCGTCGAGCAGGATCGTGTCCCCGGGGCCCGCCGCGGCGATGGAGTGGGTGAGCCCGACTACCTCCGGCGTCGCCGCGTCCCCCTCGCGAAAGGTGACCGTCGTGTCCTCCTCGAGGGCGATCGGCTCGTCGATCTCGGCGGTGCGGACCTCCGGCCCCTTCAGGTCGACCATCACCGCGAGCGGGTCGTCGACCGCGTCATCGACGGCACGGATCCGTTCGATGACGTCCTCGCGGTGGGCGGTCGTCCCGTGGCTGGCGTTGAGCCGTGCGACCGACATCCCCGCCTCCGCCAGGTCGCGTATCGTATCCCGGTCGTCCGACGCCGGACCGAGCGTACAGACGATCTTGGCGTTTCTCATGCCTCCGGATTCGACGGACCGGCTCAAAAAGGCACACGGTTGAGTCGCTCCCGAGTGAACGTTCGATCGGGTTCCGTCCTTCGAGCGGGATTTCACCCTTTGATCGGAGGATGGCCTTCAGCGAGCGTCGGCGAGCACGCGGGGCCGGACGGTCGGAGCCGCGGAGTCGTGTCCGACGCTTCCCGGGCCGCCTCGTCCGCTAGCGCTTAGTCGCGTCGCGCTCACCCCACTGCATGCACACGCTCGTCTGTGACGCCTGCAGGGCGTCAGTTCCGTACCCCCCGTCGCCCGGGTCGCCGCGTGATCTCCCCGCGCCACGCTGTGACTGCGGGGAGCCGAGATGGTTCGAGACGCCCGCGGACCGGCTCGACGCGTTCACCTGGCCCGCCGACCTCGACGCGCGGATGTGGGCGTTCGCCGAGCTGCTTCCCGTCGAGCCGCCGACCGAGGGGCTGCCGACCGCGGCCGGCGGAACGCCGCTCGTCAGGACGCCCCTCGTCGACGAGTACGCGGGCGCCCGGGTCTCCGTCGTCGACGAGGGGCGCAACCCGACCGGCTCGTTCAAGGATCGCGGGAGCGCCGTCGGGGTCACCCTGGCGGCCGCCGCGGGCGCGGACGCCGTCGGCACCGTCTCACACGGCAACATGGCGATGTCGACCGCCGCGTTCGCCGCGGGCGCCGGGCTGGACTGCGTGGTCTGTGTTCCCGCCGACGTGCCGGCGGAACGACTCCGGAACATCGCCCGGTTCGACCCGCGGATCCTCCGGGTGGAGGGTGACTACGGGCGGCTCTATCACGAAGCGCTGGCGGTCGGTCACGAGCACGGCGTCCCTTTCATCAACTCCGACACGCCGGGGCGGGTCGCCGGTCAGAAAACGACCGTGCTCGAGGCGCTCGCCCGGTTTCGAGATCGAACCGGAGGCGACCTGCCGGACGCCGTCGTGTTACCCGTCTCCTCGGGTGGACATGCTTCGGGCGCCGTGAAGGCGCTTCGCGAGCTCCGTGCGGCCGGCCTCCTCGATGAGGAGACGCCTCCGCGGCTTCATCTCGTGCAGGCGGCCGCCTGCGCGCCGATCGCCGAGGCGGACGAACGGGGCGTGGAGCGCGTCGAACGCGTCGAGCGCGGCGAGACGATCGCCTACTCCATCGCGAATCCGGACCCGCCGAGCGGGACCCGCGCACTCCGTGGGGTCCGCGAAACCGGCGGCTCCGTGGTCGCCGTCGACGACGACGCGATCCGGGAGGCGGGTCGTCGTCTCGCGTCGGCGGGGGTCACGGCGGAGTCGTCCTCGGCGACGACGCTGGCCGGCGTGCGGGTTCTGGCCCGACGCGGCGCGGTCACGGCCGACGAGGACGTCCTCTGTGTCGTCACCGGATCGGGTTTTAAAGAACGCCTCGACGACGAAACCGGAGGCGACGAAACCGGAGACGGCCCGAACGATTCCGGGAAGGAGGGACGATCCGTCGCGCTTGTGGATCTCGGAGACTTCCTCTGAGACCGGCCGTGGCCCCCGTCGATCGGCGAGTAACCGACTTCATGTCTCTCGGAATATATAAGTCGTCCCCTCACGAGGAGTCAGTACATGTGTTCGTACGGCGAGTCGGCCGACGCCGGAGCGTCGACGTTCGCGTTCCTCGGCAGCGACGTCAGGCTCCGGATCCTCGATTCGCTGTACGAACGAACCGTCGAGCCGGGGCCGATGGCGGACGCCGCATCGTATTCGACGATCCGCGCTGACGCCGGCGTCGAGGACAGCGGCCGGTTCAGCTACCATCTCGACAAGCTCACCGGCCGGTTCGTCGCGAAACACGACGACGGGTACCGTCTCAGAGAGCCCGGACGAGAGGTCGTTCGCATCCGGCGGACGGGCGTCCTCTCGGACGATCTCGACGTCGAGTTCGAGCCGGTCGAGGCGGCGTGTTACCGATGTGATGAGCGGGTGGAGGTCGGCTACGAGCACGGCCACCTCCTGACGCGGTGTCCGGCATGTGAGGGACTGCTCGACCACGACCTGGCGCCGGAGGGAATGCTCACGGCGCTGGCGTACCCGCCGTCCGGCGTCGACGCGACCGACCTGGAGACCGCCTTTCGACGCGCGCACCGTCGGGCGGAACACCGCGTGGTGATGATGGGAAGCGGCTTCTGCCCGCGGTGTGGAAGCGACGTGGCCGTCACCGGGGAACCGTGCCGTGGCGACGCGAGCGACGCCGACGGCGGGAGCCACTGTACGGCCTGTAGCCTCTCGCATCCGGGATTCGTCGAGCTCGCGTGCGAGCGGTGCGGAACGCTCCGGCTCACCCACCCGCTACAGGCCGTCCTCGACCGCGACCCCGTCGCGCGGCTCCTCGCGGAACGGAGCGTCGACCCCGGTTGGGAGCGGTTCGCGGAGCTGATGCAGTGGCCGGTGAGCGTCCAGGACGATCGGATCGAGTTCGAAGCGCCCGACGGAAGCGTACTCGCCGTCTCGGAGGGCCTCGAGATCGATCACGGCACGTCCGCGCTGGCCGAGTAACCGCCTCGGGGCCGAGCCCCGTGGCACTCGCCTTTCCCGGCCGACAACCCGAACGGCTACAGCACCTTCGTGCCGGGCGAGGCGTCCTCGTGCGTGGTGAGAAGGTCCGCCTCGTCGCCGGCCGCAAGCACCATGCCGTTCGACTCGACGCCGAACAGCTCGGCCCGCTCCATGTTCGCCAAGACGATCACCTTCGTCCCCGGCAGCGTCTCGACGTCGTGGAGCTGCTTGAGCCCCGCGACGATGGTGCGCGTCTCGACGCCGAGGTCGACGCGGAGCTCGACGAGGTCGTCGGCGCCCTCGATCCCCTCGGCCGCCTCGATCCGGCCGACCCGAACGTCGAGGTCCTGGAACTGCTCGAAGCTGATGCGGTCGTCGTTGATCGGGTCGATGTCGCTCATGTCGCCGTGGTCGTGCGGATCGTCGGCGGCGCCACTTCCTTCGTCGTCGGACTCCTCGTCCGGGTCGTCGTCGCGCTCGTCGTCGGGTTTCTCCTCGTCTGCCTCCGCGGCGGCGACCCGCTCCTCGAGCTTCGCGTTCAGCTCCTCGACGCGCTCGTCGGGCACCTTCTCGAACAGCTCGGTCGGCTCGGAGAGCTCGCCCGCCGGGCCCTCCGTGGCGGCCTCGACGGTCACGTCGTGGACCGATCCCGGTTCGCCGAGCTGGTCCCAGAGCCGCTCGCACTTCCCGGGGGCGATGGGCTCGAAGAGCACGGCGATCGCCTTCGCGATCGCGACGCAGTCGTGGATCACCTGCGCGGCCGCTTCGGGCTCCTCGTCGACGAGCTTCCACGGCTCGTTGCGCTGGATGTACTCGTTGCCGAAGCGTGCGAGCCGGACCGTCGCGTCGCCGACCGCGCGGATCGAGTAGTCGTTGACCGCAGCCTCGACGTCCGCGACCGCCTCGTCGATCCGCTCCGCGACCGTCTCGCCCGTCGCGTCGACCGCCGGGAGGTCCTCGTCGTTGCGGTACGCGAACAGAAGCGACCGGTAGAGGAAGTTGCCGACGGTCCCCACGAGTTCGGTGTTGACGCGGTCGCGGAACTTCTCCCACGAGAAGTCGACGTCCTGTTGGAACCCGCCGTTGGTCGCGAGGTAGTAACGCAGCGGGTCGGGATGGAAGCCCTCGTCGAGGTACTCGTCGGCCCAGACGGCCCGATCGCGGCTCGTCGAGAACCCCTTGCCGCCGAGGGTGACGAAGCCGCTCGCCATCACCGCGCGCGGCTCCGCGTGGTCCGTCGCCTCCAGCATCGCGGGCCAGAAGATCGTGTGGTGCTGGATGATGTCGCGGCCGATGACGTGGACTATCTCGCCGCCCTCCGGATGGGCCTCGCTCGCACCCTCCCTCCAGGCGGCCTCCCAGTCGAAGACGTCGGCGCCGACGCGCTCGGTGTACTGTTTCGTCGAGGAGATGTACTCGATCGGGGCGTCGACCCAGACGTATAGCACGAGGTCGGTCTCCTCGACGTCGTCGCCGGGATAGTCGATCCCCCAGTCCATGTCGCGGGTGATACACCAGTCCTGAAGGCCCCGTTCGATCCACTCCCGCGGCTGGTTGCGGGCGTTCGAGGTGCCCTCCAGCCGGTCGAGGAACGCCGAGAGGTAGTCGGCGAACTCGGAGACGGCGAAGAACTTGTGCGTGCGCTCGCGGTACTCGGCGGGGTTACCGGTGATCGTCGAGACCGGGTCCTCGATCTCGCCCGGCTCGAGGTGGCGCTGGCAGCCCTCGTCACACTCGTCGCCGCGGGCGTGGGCGCCGCAGTACGGGCAGTCGCCCTCGACGTAGCGGTCCGGGAGGAACTGGTCGTCGACCGGGTCGTACGCGACCATTATCTCCTTTTCGTAGACGTGGCCGCGCTCGTCGAGCTCGCGGACCAGCTCCCGAGTGACCTCGGCGTTCGTCTCGTCGTGGGTGTGACCGTAGTTGTCGAACGCGACGTTGAATCGCGGGAAGGTCTCGGCGTACGTCTCGTGCCAGTCGAGCGCGAACGCCTTCGGCGAGACCCCCGCCTTTTCGGCGTTGACGGCGACGGGCGTCCCGTGCATGTCGGACCCGGAGACGAACGCCGTCTCCTGGCCGAGTCGTTCGAGCGCGCGGGCAAAGACGTCGCCGCCGACGTACGTCCGGAGGTGACCGATGTGCAGGTCGCCGTTCGCGTACGGCAGCCCGCAGGTCACCACCGTCGGCGCGTCGGTGGGGAACTCGTCGTGGCTCATGCGTACGTATGTGCTCGGGAATCCGGGCCAAAAGCCCGCTGGTTTCCGGGCCGACCCGTCGGGGTCGGTCGCCACCGTTGCCCGTCGGTCGGCGGTCGATCGTCGGTCGTCCGATCAGGGCTCGGTCGGCCGTTCGATCCGAGTCGTGAGCCGGTCCGCGTCGAGCCGATAGAAGCCGAACCCGACCTGCCCCGTCGGCTCACCGAAGACGTCGACGATCGGGATCCGACCCACCCGTTCGAGCCCCGCTATCGTCTCGTCGGCGACGGCGTCGTCCATCGTCGACACGAGCCGCCCGGCCGCGACGACGCTTCGCCAGCGTCCGTCCCGCTCGTCGTGGACCACGAACGTGACGCCGCGGTCGAGGAGGTCGGTCTTCTCACGGTCGCCCGCGGCCGCGAGCCGGAAATAAAAGGCCTCATCGACCGGATCGTACCCGTACGATACCGGGATCGAGTGCGGCGGGTCGTCGCCGGGGGTCGACAGCGAGAGGACGCCGGTCCCCGCACGTCCGAGAAGCTCGTCCCGTTCCTCGTCGGTCATCGAGACCGCGTCGCTCGTGTCCATAGCTGTTCGTTCGAACGGAAGCGATATATAACTCGGCACGGCCGCCTCGAAGCGCGCGCAACGACGCCGGGCCAGGTCGGCGTCACATCCGGCGATCGGAGCGGAGCCGGTCAGAGCAGCTCCCGCACGATCGCCGCCGCCTCCGGCGCCGTCGGCGCGAGCACGTACACGATCGGCTCGACGCCGACGGCGCCGGTCTGATAGACGACCAGCGTGTCGGCCGCCCGCGAGTTCGACGCCACGGCCGAGTCCGGACCCGAGAGCGCGTCATAAACCGCGTTTCGGACCGCCTCGCCGGTTGGCGCCTCCGCGTCGAACGCGACCGTCGGGTGGGACGCCGCGAGCGTCTCGACGAGGTCGGAATCGTACCGCAGGTTCACGGCCGCTCTGGCGGACGTGCCGGCCTCACGGGCGGCGAGCAGCACGGTGGCGACGTGCTCGCTCACGCCGAACTCGGGCTCGCCGGGGACCATCGCCCGCCCCTTCACGTCGACGAGGCGGCCGGGAACGCCGGCGACGTCGTCGATCGTCTCCGCGTCCGACAGACATTCGACGACGTTCGCGCCGACGTTCGGGATCAGCCCCGCGAAGCCGGAGGCGTTCGTCAGCGCCCGGAGCCCGCGCCGGACCGACGCGAGGGTCGTCTCGCGCTCGCGAAGCCCGCTGTCGGGGTCGTGGACCGAAAACCGGACGTCGGCGTCGGCGAGCGCGGGCATCGCCTCCTCGTGAAGCTCCGCGAGCAGGTCGCCCTCCTCCAACCGACGGATCAGTACCTCGATCTCGACGAGCGCGGCGACGGGGGTCAGGTCTCCCTCGGCGAGCCCCTCGCCGACCCGTTCGACGAGCGTCCGTACCCGTTCGTCGGCGACGACGCGCTCGTTGCGCGCGACGTCGCCGTGGGCGTACTTCGAGACGGCCGACTGCGAGATGCCGAGCGCGTCCGCGACCTCCCGCTGCGTGAAGCCGCGTCCGCGGAGGTCCTCCGCCAACATCGACCGCACCGTCGGAAGGAACTCGTCGACGACGACCTCCTCGATGAATCGCATCAGCGCTCCTCCGTCGCCTCCGATCTCCGGCTCCCGTCCGCCTCCGTCGGCGGCCCCTCGTCGTCGTCGGCGAACTCCGGATCCTCACCGATGCGCGAAGCCTGCGGCCCGTCCTGGTCCTGATACTTCGAGCCGCGCTCGGCGCCGTAGGGGCGGTCGGCGGGCGACGTCAACTCGGTGAAGGTGAGCTGGGAGACGCGCATCCCGGGCGAGAGCGCGACCGGCGCGGTGCCGAGGTTGGAGAGCTCGAGGGTGATCTGACCCTGATACCCGGGATCGGCCAGCCCGGCCGTGGCGTGCACCACGATCGCGAGCCGACCGAGCGAGGAGCGCCCCTCGACGTGGGCGACGAGGTCGTCGGGGATCGCCACGCGCTCCTTCGTCGTTCCCAGCACGAAGTCGCCGGGGTGGAGGATGAACTCGTCGCCGACGGGCACGTGCGTCTCCGTCACGTACTCGCCGACCTCGTCGGATTCCGTCGGGTGGATGCAGGGGATGTTGGTTCGCTGGAACTCCAGGAAGCGCTCCCCGAGCCGTAAATCGACGCTGGCGGGCTGAACCTGCTGGTCGACGTCGTCGAGGGGCTCGATTGCCAGGTCCCCGTCCGCGAGCCGGGCGAGGATGTCGGCGTCCGACAGTATCATGACGGGAGACGGGAACGGACGGGGTTAAAAGCTCTCGAAACCGACGCGGACGGCAGCGCCTACGTTCCGAGCCCGATCAGGTCGAACGGGTAGCCGTTGTCGTTGTCGTCGGCCTGCTCGTACACGACGCGAGCGGCCGCAACGTCCTGGATCGCGAGACCGGTCGAGTCGAAGACGGTGACGCCGGTGACGCCATCCGACCCGTCTCCGGCGCCGTCGCCGTCCGTTCCGGTTCCGTCCCCGTCGCCGCCCGTCTCGGTGCCGCTCGCCCCGACGCGGCCGGCGCGGTTGCCGACGACGATCTCGCCGATCTCACCGTAGATGTCGTCGTCGGTCAGCGTTCCAGCGGCGTACGGGACGTTGATCTCGCCGGAGTGGGTACACTGCTCGTGGTCGTCGATGACGATCGTGGCGTCAAGCAGCAGCTCATCGGTCAGCTCGTGTTTCCCCTCGGCGTCCGCGCCCATCGCGTTGACGTGGGTGTGTTCGCCGACGTCGTCGGGACCGACGATCGGGCCCTCGACGGGCGTCACCGTCGAGAGCACGTCGCAGTGGCCGGCCTCCGAGATGGTGCCGGCGCGAACGTCGAATCGGTCCTCGAAGGCGTCGATGAACCGGGTGACGCGGTCCTCGTCGAGGTCGCTCACGACGACCTCCTCGATCTCCCGAACCTCGGCGATCGCCTCCAGCTGTGTGTACGACTGAACGCCGGCGCCGACGATGCCGAGCGAGGTCGCGTCCGGGATCGCGAGGTGGTCGGTCGCGACGGCGGCGGCCGCGCCCGTGCGCTTCATCGTCAGCTCCGTCCCGTCCATGATCGCGAGCGGGAACGCGGTCTCGGGGTCGGAGTAGATCATCGTCCCCATCACCGTCGGAAGGCCGTGGTCGGTCGGGTTGTCGGTGTGAACGTTCACCCACTTGATCCCGGCCGCGTCCCACGCCTCCTCGCCCGCGGCGTCCTCGGATCCCACTCGCATGTACGCGGGCATCGACCGGAAGTCGCCGTTGTACGCGGGCAGGTCGATGTACGACTTCGGCGGCATCTGTGCGTCACCGCGCTCGTAGGCGGTGAACGCGCCCGCGACCGCCTCGATGACGCGGTCCATCCGCGCGTTCTCGTCGACGTCGTCGGCGTTCAAAAGCAGCGTCTGCATGTCGCAAAATGTTCCGGTCGAGTATTTAACGTCTGCTAACCGTTTCCGCGACTGCCGTTCGGCGGATTCGACGAAAAAGATGAACGCGTTCGGTCGGGAGGCGGTTCGGGAAGCTGCGGATCCTGGGTCGGAGGGATGTGAGTCCTACCGGAACGTCACATCATGCCGCCCATGCCGCCGCCCATGCCGCCCATGCCGCCGCCGGGCGCGCCGCCCTCGTCGTCGTCGCCGGAGGTGGAGAGGTCGCCCGCGGCGATGATGTCGTCGATCTTCAGGACGAGGTTGGCGGCCTCGGTCGCGGAGGCGATCGCCTGCTCCTTGGCGTGGGCCGTCTCGACGACGCCCGCCTCGAAGGTGTCCTCGACCTCGCCGGTGAAGACGTTGAGGCCGGCGTTCTCGTCGCCCGCGTCGTGAGCCGCACGGAGGTCGACGAGCAGGTCGATGGAGTCGAGCCCGGCGTTCTCGGCGAGCACGCGCGGGATCAGCTCCAGGGAGTCGGCGAACGCCTCGACGGCGAGCTGCTCGCGGCCGGAGACGGAGTCCGCGTAGTCGCGGAGCCGGCGTGCGAGCTCGACCTCGATGGCGCCGCCGCCGGGGAGCGTGCGACCGTCGGAGACGGTCGTGGCGACGACGTCGATCGCGTCGTTGACGCCGCGCTCGAGTTCGTCGACGACGTGCTCGGTGGAGCCGTAAAGCAGCAGGGTGACGCCGTGGGCGTCCTCACCCTCGACGTAAAAGAGCTCCTCGGCCTCGTCGCGCTCGATCGATCCGACGGCGAGGTCCTCGGACGTGAGCGAGTCGAGGTCGGTGACGATCTTCGTGTCGAGGATGTTCTTTAGGAACTTGAGGTCGGATTTCTTCGTGCGGCGGATCGCCAGGATGCCCTCCTTCGCGAGGTAGTGCTGGGCGAGGTCGTCGATCCCCTTCTGACAGAAGACGACGTCGGCGCCGCTTTCGACGATCAGGTCGACCTTCTCGCGGAGCTGTTGTTCCTCCTGGTCGAGGAACTTCTGGAGCTGGTCGGGTGACTCGACGTTGACCGCGGTGTCGACGTCGGTCTCCTCGACCTCGATCGGGTCGTTGAGAAGGAGGACGTTCGCCTCCTCGAAGTCGGTCGGCATGTCGTCGTGGACCGGATCCTTGTCGATGACGGCACCCGAGAGCAGCTTGGACTCGGCGGCCGAGCGACCCGTCCGGGTCTCGATCTTGAGGTTCTGGAGGTCGACGACGTGGGACCCGTCGTCGGCCTCGACGGTGACGCTCTGGATCGCGCGGACGACCAGGTCGGCGAGCGCCTCCTTCTCGAGTTCGGCGCCCTTGCCCGTCATCGAGGTCTCGGCGACGCTTTTGAGCGTCTCCGTGTCCTCGGGGTCGACATCGTGGGCGAGCTCGTCGACCTGCTCGCGGGCGTACTCGCTCGCGAGGTGGAAGCCCTTGATGACCGCCGTCGGGTGGATGTCCTGTTCGAGGAGGTCCTCGGCGTTCTTCAGAAGCTCCCCCGCGATGGCGACGGCGCTCGTCGTGCCGTCGCCGGCCTCGTCCTCCTGTGTCTCGGCGACCTCGACGATCATCTCGGCCGTCGGGTTGTCGATGTCCATCTCCTGGAGGATGGTCACGCCGTCGTTCGTGATGGTGACGTCTCCCATCGAGTCGACGAGCATCTTGTCCATCCCTTTCGGTCCGAGCGTGGACCGTACCGCCTCGGCCACGCCGCGGGCCGCGGAGATGTTGTACTCCTGCGCGTCCTTGTCCTTGACGCGCTGGGCGTCCTCGCCCATGATTATCATCGGCTGACCTTGCTGCATTCGCTGGCTCATACAGCGTTCGATTGTTTGTGATTCTATATAAATATTTCGTTGACGAGCGAACCGGTCCGACCACGTCGGCCGAGGATCGGAACAGCTCGATCGGGAGAAGGCGGCCCCGAATCGGCCAATTCATGCTGGTAGTTAACATTCGCCTCGACCCAGGAGAGAGCGTGCTTCCGACGTCGTTTATATGTTGAGTGGGTGGTCGACGGCGACGCAGCCGGCGACGGCGTGGTCGACGCGATCGCCACACTCGACGGTCGCGATTCGTCGTGGCGGGTCGAAGAACGGTTCAAAAGGGAGGACTTCGCGAGCGGCGCTCGGGGTCGATCACTCGTCGAGTTCGGACGGGTGAGCGAGATACTCCGAATCGATCTCGTCCATCGACGGCTCCGGCGGTTCGTCGGCGGCCTGGAGCTCCCGTTCGTTGAGGCGGCTCTCCAGCTGGCGGCGCTTGTTCCTACCCTTCCGCTCGCGACCTGATTTCGTGTCTGGCATCGTCATCCCTGTTAACTATTCCCATGCATAAGAAGATTGTGTCCGTGAGCCGAAACGAGCGTGGCGGAGCCGACCCGACGGCTCGGCGTCGGTCGGACCACGACCGGATCACGGGCGCGTCGCTGGGAGGTCGAACGTCGAAGAAGCGCCAGGAGAGGGATTTGAACCCCCGATCCCGGAAGGGAACACGCTTTCCAGGCGTGCGCCTTACCACTCGGCCATCCTGGCTCACGTTGAGGTAATCCGCTGGGACTGTTAAGTCCTTCTTTTCGCCACCCGATGTTCGGCGACGTAGGTGAGACCGCCGGCAGCGAGGGCGACGACGGCGGCGACGCCGAACAGCAACGCGTACGGAAACGGGAGGTCGCCGCCGAAAAGCAGGTATCCCTGTGCGAGCACGAGGAACGCGAAGCCGCCGACGAGCCCCCACAGCGCCGCGGACTTCGCGCGGTTCCGCGGGGTGGCCGGCACGCCGGGGGGAGCAGACGAATCGGACGGATCCGACGAATCGGACGGACCCGATAAATCCGACGAATCGGACGGGTCGGTGTCGGCCTCGGCCCGCGACATCCGGCTACTCCATCGTCGCGACCGCCTCGATCTCGACGCCGACGCCCTTCGGCAGCGCGCCGGCCTGCACCGCCGACCGTGCGGGCGGCTCCGCCTCGAAGTAGGTGGCGTACGTCTCGTTCATCTCGTCGAAGTCGTCGATGTCGGCGAGAAAGACCGTCGTCTTGAGCACGTCCTCGGACCCCACGCCGGCCTCCGCCAGCACCGCGAGGAGGTTGTCGAGCGCCCGCTCGGTCTGTTCGGCGATCGACGCGTCGCGCAGGAGCTCCCCGTCGGGGGTGAGCGGGATCTGCCCCGCCGTGAACACGAGGTCGCCGGTCGTCGTCGCCTGGCTGTACGCGCCGACCGCGTCGGGCGCGTCGTCGGTGTGGACGATCTCCTTCATGGACGGACCTGCTTCGTGGGAGTACTTAATTGTGTGCGGAACCGGCCACCGCCATGGGCATCCTCCGTCGGTTCGTCCGCAAGTGGATCGTGGGGCGGCTGCTGTTGCGCAACCCCGTCGTCTTCGCCGTCGTCTGGATCCTCTCGCGGCTCCACCGTGGCCGCAAACTGGCCCGGACGGTGCCGCTCGCCACGCACCACGGCGGCGACCGGATCGGCGCGGACTTCCTCGACCGCAGCGGGATGGTGGAGCCGACCGCGTCCGCGCCGGCCGGCGTCGTCGCGACACTCGACGGGTTCGCCCGTCCGACGGACGTGAATGGCGGCGGAGACGGCGACGGCGGAGACGACGGCGGAGACGACGGCGGCGGACACGATGGCGACGATGCGGGAGCGCACCCTGAGCCGTTCGATCCTGAAGCCGTCCACCCGTCGGTCCGCGAGTGCTGTGTGCGAACCGCGAGCTACCGCACCGTCCGGCGCGTCAGGTGGCGGCGCGGACTCCGGCTCGCCGGTCGGCTCGTCGCCCGCGTCACCCGCCACGTTGATCAGCTGACGGCACCGCCGGACGGCGCGGGCTGGCGTCGAATCCACGGTCGGTTCGTCGCGGTCGGGATCGACGGAAGCGACGAGGACCCGCGAGAGGACGTTCGAGGGTGGGTTCGAACCGACGACGCCGGCGACGTGGCCTCGCTGGGGCTCTACGGCACCCACGTCGCCGCACCCGACGACGAACGGCTCCTGAACGCCGCGTTTCCGCTTCCCGGCTGCACCCTGTCGGCCGTGGCGCGCCCGCGTCACGTCGACGATCGGCCGAGCGGACGGTTCGAGCGGGTTCGCGGCGCGCTCGGACGGGTCGGCGTCGGTCGGATCGGTCGCCGAAACGCCGACGACGCGGCGGACGGCACCGGCATCGAGTGGACGACCGGCGGGGACGGTCACCCGGGCGTCTACCTCCGGCTTCCGGCGATCGCGTTGAAGCTCCCCGTCGCCGCACGCCTCCGGCTCGTCCCGTCCCCGTCCGGCGAGGACGACGAGGTCGCCGGCACGGGCGAGATACGGCTCTACGGCCTCCGGCTGGTGCGGGTCGACCACCGCGCCGTTCCGGAGTGAGTTCGGGCGGCGGCGGGACGGAGAGCCGGCGGCGACGTGACCGGAGTCACGGGAGCGTGGCGACGTCGGGCCGGATCACACGTTTATAAAAGTCCGACGGCCGTCTCCGGCGTATGGTCGGTTCGCTCATCGCGACGGCGTTCTGGGCGATGTTGCCCGCGTACGTGCCGAACAACTTCGCCGTGCTCGCCGGGGGCGGCCGCCCCATCGACGGCGGCCGCGAGTGGAACGGGAGTCGCGTACTCGGCGACGGGAAGACGTGGCGCGGCACCGCGATCGGAACCGCCGCGGGCTTCCTGCTCGCGCTCGCGCTCAACGCGCTCAACGGACCCGTGAGCGGCGCGCTCGGCGTCGGGCTTCCGGTCTTCGAGCTGCACGCCGCGTTCGCGCTCGCGCTCGGTGCGATGCTCGGAGACATCGGCGCCTCCTTCATCAAGCGGCGCTCCGGCCGGGAACGCGGTGCCGCCTTTCCCGGACTGGATCAGCTGGATTTCGTCGTGGGCGCGCTCGTCGCCGCCCTCGTCGTCGCCCCCGGCTGGACGCTCGCCACCTTCACCCTCCCCGTGCTGCTCGTCGTGCTCGTGATGACGCCGGCGTTGCACGTGATAACGAACGTCGCCGCGTACAAGCTCGGGCTGAAGAACGAGCCGTGGTGAACGGGCGCTCATCCGACGCGGAGCCGCGAGCGTCTGACGTAAGAACTAATGTCCGATCCCCGTTGATCGAGGTATGGGCATCATGAGCAAGATCCTCGGCGGGGGAGGCGACCGGTCGGTCGACGATTACGTCGAACTCGACATGGACGACTTCGCCGAGGCGACGGCGGAGACGGGAATGACCGTACACATCGCGGAGATCGGCGACCAGAGCGACGTCATCCCGATCAAGGACGCCGTCTACGACGGCGACTTCGTCATCGCGGACATCACCCGACACTCGACGTCGGACAGAACGGTCGAACACATCATCGACGAGCTGCGCCAGGTCGCCCGGGAGGTCGACGGCGACATCGTCCAGAAGGGCGACGACCAGATCGTGATCGTTCCCACGGGCGTCCGCATCTCCAGACAGAAGCTCTCGTAGCGGGATTTTCGGGGCACCGGACCGGGATCGTCGGCGATGTCGCGTGCCGACCCCGGAACCACACAATATATGCCGCTCTCGCGCTCACGTCCACCCGAATGGACGAGCCGGTCCTGCTCACGGGCGCGGGCGGACGGGTGGGTCAGGCCATCCTCCGCGGCATCGGCGACGACTACGAGTGGCGACTCCTCGACCGCGAGCCGCTGCCGGCGGCGAAGGTTCCCGCGGGCGTCACCGACGCCGACCGGTTCGTCGCGGACATCACCGACCCGAGCGGGGTGCGCGAGGCGATGCGCGACGTCGGCGCCGTCATCCACCTCGCGGGCGACCCGCGGAAGACGGCCCCGTGGGAGTCCGTCATCCGGAACAACATCGACGGCACGCAGGTGGTGATGCGTGCGGCCGCCGAGGCCGGCGTGAAGAAGCTCGCGTTCGCCTCCTCGAACCACGCGGTCGGCGGCTACGAGACGGACGACCGGCTCCCCGACCTCTACCGGACCGACGACGACTATCGGCTGGACGGGAGCGAGCTCCCCCGTCCGGGTAACCTCTACGGCGTCTCGAAGGCGACCGGCGAGTTTCTCGGCCGATACTACCACGACGAGTACGGCATGGGCGTCGTCTGCGTCCGCATCGGCAACCTCACAAAGGACCATCCGCCGCGGGAGTACGAGCGCGGCCAGGCGATGTGGCTCTCACATCGCGACTGTGCACATCTCTTCGACCGGTGTCTGCAGGCCGACTACGGCTTCGAGATCGTCTACGGCATCTCCGATAACGACCGGAAGTACTACTCCATCGACCGCGCCCGCGAAGTCCTCGGATACGACCCGCGGGACAACTCCGCGAACTACACCTTCGAGGGCGAGCCGAAACCGGGGACCGACGCGGACGTTCCAACGGACGGCGCCTGAGCGATACCGGACCCGCCGACCGTTCGTGACCGACTCGGCTCAGGGCACGTGCCAGATCCCGCGGTCGACGTCGAGCCACTCGCCGACGACCACGTGCGGGAGCGCGACGACGCAGACGAAGATGGTGTAGAAGGCGACGAGCCCGGGCAGCAGCATGCCCCCGGCCAGCGGGTTCGGCGCGACGACCCACAGCGCAGCGGCGACGAGCGCCGTCGCGAGCGCGCCGATCACGAGCACGCCCCAGGCGACGACGACGGAGAGTCCGTCCTCACGGGCGGGCATCGACCGCTGCACGAGGATGCTTCGGCCGGACTGCCGCAGCGAGTACCACAACGGGAAATAGAGACCGATGGCAATCACCACGGGGACGAACGCGAAGAAGGCGACGAGCAGCAGCGTTTCGCCCGCGTCACGCAGCCACGACGTGGAGAGGCCGCCGGTCGCGAATCCGCCGCCGAGGTGAGCGAGAACCGCAACCGCGTACGCGCCCCCGAGGACGGTCGCAACCAGGTCCGGATTCGTCGCCGCGGGGCCGACCAACTGGCCGTCGAAGACGGTCAGCATGTAGCCGGTGAACGAGTAGAAGGTCTCCGTCCAGAAGACGAGGGGGACGATCATCACGGCGCCGCCGCGGACGAGCGCGGCGAGCGCACGCTGGGGGCGCGAGACGAGGTGGTCGCTGCCGACGATCGCGTCCATCACCCGGAGGTCGCCGTGGCCACCCTTGGCGACGGCCGTGCCGAACGCCAGGACGAGCGCCGGCAGCGGCGCGACGACGAAGAGTCCGATGAAGCCGATGACGAAGGCGACGTAAAGCGCCACGTAGCGCGCGCCGAACGGCACCCCGCGTCGGCGGAGGTTGCTAAAGTGCTCGTAGCCGCCGTGCGGGAGGTTCAACGCGACCATGCCGACGAGATAGGCGATCATCTGCGTTTGGAGGGTCGGCTCCACTCCGGTTGCAAAGAGCGCGGCGAACGCGATCGTTAACGCGAGCAGCGCGCCCCGTGAGACGTCGATCGCTATCTGCTCCGGCTCGCTGGCGATCCGACGTCCGACGGCGCCCACGGTCGGCGTCGATGAGGACATATCTACCCATACGAGTGGACGACGGGTAGCCCCTCGCCGTCACTCGACGGGTTTTGAAAAGGGCGGGTGCGGCGACGCCGGGCCGACGACGGTGGCGTTGGATCGATGACGGCGACGCCGGGCCGATGGCGGCGGCGCCGTGGGTCGGTGCGGTCCGTCGTGGTCCGCCGGCTCCGGCGTGGTCCGTGCCCGTTAAGCGTCCGTGGCTCCCGGGGACGGACGTGAGCGATCCCGACCAGTCATCCTCGCCCCTGCCGCCCCGTTCGGCGCTCGCCGACGTCGACGCGGTCGCCGCCCATCGGGACGAACTCGTCGCCGAGGTCCGCGACCACGCCGGACGCATGGCCTACGAGCTCGCGAAGCTACAGGGGGGCGACTACGGCCGACGGGAGTTCGAGACGCCGGGCGGCACGTGGACGGTCAAACACGAGGCTGGCGAACTGGATTTTCTGCTGTTCTCGCCGACGAGCGGGTCGGACGTCTACGTCGTCTCGACGAAACAGCCGCCGGAGCCGGACGCGCTCGCGACGGGGCTCGCCGACTATCCGAACCTCGTCGCGGCGTGGAACGACTACGTCGAGTCGCTGTCGGGCGTCCTCGACGAGGTGACGACCGACTTCCCGCAGCCAGCCTCGACCGCCGACGCCGTCGCCGAACGCGATCGCGTTCTCGACGCGATCCGCGACGCGTGTTCGGTCATCGCGGGCGAGGTGTACCGGTACGAGAACGACGACTACGGCACCTTCACCGCCCGCGTCGACGGTGACCGATGGGAGCTTAAATGGGACGAGGGAGCCGTCTCCTACCTCCGCGTCGGGGGATCGACCGGATTCTACCTGCTCTCGCAGTACGAGGCGCCGTCGGCCGCCGACGTCCGCGAGTACGCCGAACGCTTCCCGGGATTCGTCCGGGCGTACAACGAGTTCGTCGACGAGCTGGAAAGCGACCTGGAGCACGTCGAGCTCGGCTGAACGCGGGCCGTTTCGGGTGGAGCGCGGCGGTCGGGCCGTTTCGAGTGGAGCGCGGCGGTCGGGCCGTTTCAGATGGGCTTTTGTACCCCGCACACACAGACCCGACCATGGCAGACCATTCACACGAGTCGGACCCGGACGCCCGCGTGACCGCTCCGATGCAGGAGTTCGGCGGCCGCGAGGTCGGCATCGGCGCCGCCGTCCTCCTCGTCGGGTTAGTGATCGCGTACGGCATCCCGACGCTGCTGACGCTCTGAAACACGACGGCACGTCGAAACGTCATCCGAGGCGCAACGTCACTTCCATCTCCTCGACGTCGGCCGCATAGTACCGCTCAAGCAGCGCTTTTTCGTCGGGAAACGACGTCGTCTCGACCGTCCGCGTCGGGACGGTGGCGACGACCGGCGACGTCTCGAACGGATACGGATCGACCCGATAGGCGTGCCCCCCGAGCGGCGTCGCCGTCAGCGTCGCGTCCGGCCGTCCGGGCGTCGTCGGAGCGTGGGACACCTCGATCGGGTCGCCGACGTCATGCTCGTTCGCACCGTGGACGTCGTGGTCGTCCGGCCCATCGACGTCCTGGTCGTCCGGCCCATCGACGGCAGATTTGCGCGTCGGCGTCGCACAGATCCGCAGCGAGAGTGCATCGAGCGCCCCCAAAAGCCGATAGTTTCGCCAGAGCCGCGGGTCGCGGTCGGTCCCCGCGCCGAATTCGGATGGCGGTCGACCGGCGTCGCGGAGCTCGTGCAAGAGGGCGACATCGTCCGCGGAGAGGCGGTCGTCCGCGTCGTCCTCGCGGAGCGCGGTCGCGAGCGATCGTTGGCGTCGCTCCTCGCGCTTGACGAATCCACGGAACGCGCGGGGTGTGTCGGGCCAGGACGGCGAGAGGCCGTAGCGCCGGCGACGAAGCCCCGCGCCGTGTAACGAGACGAGCAGCCCCGCGTACGGGTCCGCGCGAGCGACCGCGTCGATCCCCCGCCGATAGAGCCGCATCCAGCGGGCGGGGGACAGCTCGTGAAAGTCCCGCGGCGTGCCGTCCGGGCCGAGTCGCGGCCGGCGGTCCCGTGGCAACCACCCGTCGTCGTGGGCGTGAACCGCGAGCCGCACCGCCGCCCGCGGCTCGGGTGGCTCGAAGCCCGAACCGCCCCACGCCTCCGCGAACCGCCCGGCCAGCGCGGCGTGGTCCGGCTGCGTCACGAACCGGCTCCGGTCGTCCGTGGCCGCAAGTATCATGGCCTCCCGTCGAACGAAGAGGGATAAAAAGGTACGTGCCGAACGGGGACGAAAACGCGACGACACGCGCGAGCAGTACGTCGCGAATCGGCGCCGCGAATCGGCGCGGACCGGAGCTCCGAACCGACGCCGTTATCGCGGATACCAGGCGAGCGGATGGTCGGCGACGAGGTCGACGCCGACGGGCTGGTCGAGTTTGAACTCCTCGACGTGGTTGTGCAGGCAGTGGACCGACTCGCCGGACTCCAGTTCGACCCGGTAGATGAACGAGGGGCCGACGTACTGTCTGGAGACGACGATGCCGTCGGCGACCTCCGCGTCCGCGGGCGTCGCTCGGAGGTCGTCCGGCCGAACGAGCACGTCGACGGGCGCGCCGTCGTAGACCGTGTCGTATCCCTCCAGCGTCGCCGCGTTGAACCGGCCGACGCCCGTCTCGACTTTGCCCTCGCGGAGGTGACCCTTGAGGAACGACGCCCGCCCGAGGAAGGAGGCGACGAACTTGGACTCGGGGCGCTCGAAGACCTCCTCGGGGCGGCCGACCTGCTCGATCCGACCGTCGTTCATGACGGCGACGCGGTCGGAGATGGAAAGCGCTTCCTCCTGGTCGTGGGTGACCGACACGGCCGTGACCCCGGCCTCCTTGAGGATCCGGCGAACCTCCTCGCGCATCTCCACGCGGAGCCGCACGTCGAGGTTCGAGAAGGGCTCGTCGAGCAACAACACCTCGGGCTCCGGCGCGAGCGACCGCGCGAGCGCAACGCGCTGTTTCTGCCCGCCCGAGAGCTGTTCCGGCTTCTTGTCGCCGTGTTCGGGCATGTTGACCAGATCGAGCAGCTCGTCGACGCGCTCCTCGGTCGCCGTCACGTCGTCGTCGAGCCCGAAGGCGATGTTCTCCCTGACGCTCAGATGCGGGAACAGCGCGAAGTTCTGGAAAACGATGCCAGCGTCGCGGCGCTCGGGAGGGACGAAGACGTCGTCGCCGGCGACCCGCTCGCCGCCGAGGACGATGGTTCCCTCGCTCGGCTCCTCCAGCCCGGCGATCATCCGCAGCATGGTCGTCTTCCCGCAGCCGGACGGCCCGAGAAACGTCAACAGCTCGCCCCGCTTGACCTCGAGGGAGAGCCGCTCGACCGCCGTCTCCGCGCCGAACCGCTTGCTGACGGCGTCCAGCGTGAGAACCGATCCCTCCGGGGCGGACGCCGTGCTCCGACGCGTTCGATCCCGCGGTCGAATCGTTCCTGAAGCGTCCGTCTGAGCCATCGGTGGGATCGGGCGCCGGTCAAGCCGGCGTCCCGTGGTCACCTCGACATATTTTAGGAACGCCTAAAAGGATGTCGTTCCCTCGCACCCGCCGGGAACGGCGGCGAATCAGCTACCGACCCTGACGGGTGCGAGCGCGACGGGTATGAGCGCGACGGACGCGAACGCGGCGAAACGCTGACTCAGGCGAGCTCGCGCTCGATGACGCCGCGAAGCTCGCGCACCGCTTCGGTGCCGACCGTCACCGACTCCTCCCCGACGATCAATGAGAGCGTTCCATCCGTGGTGACGTCGCCGAGCCGGTGGACCGGCAAGTCGCCCGCGAGGTCTGCAACCGCGTCGGGATCCGTCGTCTGGACGACGAGACGACCGGGCGTCTCCTCGAAGGCGGCGACGTGGTCGGGGAGCGTCACGGCCGCGCCGGCGTCACCGTCGATCAGCTCCGCAAGCGCGACGGCGAGCCCGCCGTCGCTCACGTCGTGGGTCGCGAGCGTTCCGTCGTGACGCGCGATCCGTGCGAGCGTCGCGATCACGCTCGCCGGGTCGTCCGGAAGCTCGGGGAACCGGTCGCTCCCGCCGGCCGTCGCGAGGTACGCGGAGCCGCCGAGCGCGCCACCGGAGTCGCCGACGAGCAGCAGCTCGGAATCCTCGGCGCGGGCGGCGTCGAGCGCGGCCGGCGGGGCGTCGTAGCCCCGCGTGGTGCCGAGCAGGGCAAGCGTCGGCGTCGGCGGGATCGGCCCCGCGACGCTGTCGTTGTACAGCGAGACGTTGCCGCCGACGACCGGCGTATCGAGCGCCACACAGGCATCGGCGAGCCCGTCGACGATTCCCGTGAAGCCGCCGTAGACGTCCGGCTTCTCGGGATTACCGCCGTTCAGACAGTCGACGGCTGCGAGCGGAACCGCGCCCTTCGCCGCGAGGTTCGTCGCGTTCTCGACGGCGACCGCGCGGGCCCCGTCGTACGGCGCGACGTCCGTCCAGTTCGGGTTCGCGCCCGTCGAGAGCGCGAGACCGACGCCGACGTCGCCGGGGTCGTCACCCTCGTCGATCGGCTGGTCGGAATCCGCGCCGGAATCCCTGGCGGCGTCGGCCGCCTCCCGGATCGCGATGATCGCCGCGTCGTCGCCGGGTTTGAGCGCCGTTCGCGTGCCGACCTCGTGATCGTACTGGCGGTAGATCCACCGTTTGCTCGCCGTCGAGGGGTCGGCGACGACCCCTTCGAACGCCTCCTCGAGGGGCGGGTCGGGACGGTTCCGCTCGGGGGTCGGCGGCGCCGTCGCGTCGAGGTCGTTCATCGGCGCCCCCTCCGCGAGGAAGTCGGCGTCGACGTCGACGACGACCTCGCCGTCGAACGTGCAGACGTAGTTGCCCTCCGTCACCTCGCCGATGACCGAACAGCCGAGGTCGAACCGATCGGCCAGCGCCCGCACGCGGTCGACGTCCTCGGGCGTGACCTCGTAACACATCCGCTCCTGGCTCTCGGCGAGCAGGATCTCCAGCGCGTTCATGTTCGGCTCCCGCTGGTGGACCGCGTTCAGGTCGATCTCGGCGCCGAGCCCGCCCTTCGCGACCAGCTCGGAGGAGGCGCCGCCGAGCCCGGCCGCGCCGAGGTCGCGCGCGGAGCGCACGAGGTCCTCGTCGAGCAGGGCCTCGTTGCACTCGATCAGCCGCTTTTCGGCGTAGGGGTCACCGACCTGCACCGCGGGTCGGTCCTCCGTCTCGGCGTCCTCCGCGAGGTCCTCGCTCGCGAAGGAGGCGCCGCCGAGCCCGTCCCGGCCGGTCGCGTTGCCGACGAAAACGAGCGCGTTGCCCGCGGCCTGCGCCTCCGCGGTGACGAGCCGGTCCTCGTTCGTCAGCCCGACGCAGGCGACGTTGACGAGCGGGTTCCCCTCGTAGCCGTCGTGGAAGGCGACGCTGCCGCCGACGGTCGGGACGCCGATGCAGTTGCCGTAGTGGGAGATCCCCTCGACGACGCCCTCGAAGAGGTATCGGGAGTGTTCGCGGTCGAACGCGCCGAAGTACAGCGAGTCGAGCAGGGCGATCGGATACGCGCCCATCGACATCGTGTCGCGGACGATGCCGCCGACGCCCGTCGCGGCCCCGTCGAACGGGTCGACGTAGGAGGGATGGTTGTGGCTCTCGATGCCGAAAGTGACGTAGACGTCGCCGTAGTCGTCGGCGTCGCGCTCGGCGGCGGGGAGATCGGCGGCGTCGGGGTGGGGCAGCGCCAGCACGGCCGCGTCGTCGCCGGGGCCGACGACGACGGCGTCGCCCTCGCTCTCGAAGGCCGACAGCAGCGGGCGCGAGGAGCGATACGCACAGTGCTCGCTCCAGAGGTTTTCGAACAGCTCCGCCTCCGCGGGCGTCGGCTCCCGGCCGAGCTCCGCGACGACGAGCTCGTGGTCCGTCTCGGGCAGGCTCATTCACTTACGTGGTTACCTCGGCCACTCTAATGCTTTTCCATACCCACGTTCGTGATCATGTTCGATCGCATGGCCCTTCCGTGAGGTTCGATCGGAGGAATTCCTCGCGGGTCGGTCGGACGGTTACACGAACACGAGCGCGGCGCCGTAGACGACGAGTGCCCCGATCGCGCCGACGGCGAGGGATTTCGTGTTCAGCCGCACGGCCCGTTTGCGGTCGGCATCGAGCGCGGCCTGGTTCGTGATCTCGTGGGTCCCTTCGCCGACGTCGAAGACGCCGACGCCCGCGAAGCCGACGCAGAACCGCTCCCGATACTGGAGATAGCCCATCGCCGCGCCGTAGAGGGGAAACATGGTGAAAAGCAGCGTCCACAGCGGCCAGCCGACGGCGAGGATCGCGGCGACGAGCACGATCGCCCCGAGGAGGGAGGCGATCCCGAGGAGGAGCCGCTTCCGCTGCTCGGCGGGACCGATGTTGCAGACGCCGGGTTGATACTCCATGGGCTGACCTTGTGCGCTATCCCTCAAAAACGGTTCGAGCCGATCCAGCCGTCGGATCGGCCCAACCGTCCAGCTGGCCCTCCGCGGCGTCGGCGACGTGGCGACGAACGAACGGAAACCGAACGCGACGGAACCGCCGGGTGGATAAATTAAAACGGTTGCCCGTCGACCGTTCGGTGTGAAACGGATCCAGCTCGGTAACACCGTCTTCGAGGGCGAAAACGACGTCTACCTACTCGACGGCGAGACGACCGCACTCGTCGACGTCGGCGTGGCGATCCCGTCGGTCCGCGCCGAGCTCGACGCCGGACTCGCGGAACACGGCATCGAGCCGGCGGGCGTGGACGTCATCGTCCTCACGCACTGGCACCCGGACCACGCCGGCCTCGCCGGTGACCTCCAGGCCGAAAGCGGCGCCGACGTCTACGTCCACGAGGCCGACGCCGCGATCGTCGACGGCTCCGAGCCGCCGTTCATGTCGGATCGGAACGCCCAGCGCGAGACGTTCGATCGCTGGGGGATCCCGGCGGGACCGCGCGAGGAGTTAACGACGTTCTTCACGGAGGTGTCGACCGAGCTGAGCGGTCGACCCGCCGAGGTGACGACCATCAGCGACGGCGACCGGATCCGCGCCGGCGGCGTCGAACTGGAGGCGCTACACCTGCCCGGCCACACCGCCGGGCTGACCGCGTTCGCGTTCGATCCACGAACCGTTCCGGATCACGAGCCGGTCGCGGGAGCGGACGCGACCGAGGAGGCGTTCACCGGTGACGCGATCCTCCCACGATACACGCCGAACGTGGGGGGCGCGGACGTCCGCGTCGAGGCGCCCTTGGCGGCGTACGCCGAGAGTCTCGCGCGCGTCGTCGACCGCGACTTCGATGCCGCCCACCCCGGTCACCGCGAACGGATCGACGAGCCGAGCCGCCGAGCCGCCGAGATCCTCGATCATCACCGGCATCGAACCCGACGGGTCGTGGACGTGCTCGCCGCGGCCCGGGACGACGGGTCCGTCGCGTCTGCCGGGGAGGACGGACGCAGGAAGCGGGACGCGCTCACTCCGTGGGAGGTCTCCGCCGAGCTGTTCGGGGAGCTGCACGCGATCCATATCCTCCACGGCCCCGGCGAGGCGTTCGCCCATCTCGACCATCTCGACTCGGCGGACGTGGTCGAGCGCGACGGCACCCGCTACCGCCTCGTCAACCCCGACCGTGACCTCGGCGAGCTGTTCCCGACGACCGCGCTCGACGACGAGGTCGACGGCGCGAACGCCTGAGCGGCGTCGAGAGACCGATCGCGCCGGCGGAGCCGACGGGAGCGATGCGCTGCGAAGCTTTTTATGCCGGTCGACGTATATATCCATGGATCATGAAGAAACTCATCAACGAGCCGGGTGACGTCGTCGACGAGATGCTCGACGGGATGGTGGCGGCACACCCGAACTACGTACGGCGGTTGGACGGGCTGGAGGTGCTCGTCCGTGCGGACGCGCCAGTCGACGGAAAGGTCGGGATCGTCTCCGGGGGCGGGAGCGGCCACGAGCCGACCCACGCGGGCTACCTCGGCGAGGGGCTGCTCGACGGCGCGGCAGCCGGCGAGATGTTCACGTCGCCGACGGCCGACCAGCTCGGCGAGATGATCGGCGCGTGTGACGGCGGTGAGGGCGTCCTCTGCGTGGTGAAAAACTACGAGGGCGACGTGATGAACTTCGACACCGGCGCGGAGATGGCCGCCATGGAGGACGTCGAGGTCGAGCAGGTCGTCGTCGACGACGACGTCGCCGTCGAGGACTCCCTGTACACGAGCGGCCGGCGCGGCGTCTGCGGGACGATCCTCGTCCACAAGGTCGCGGGCGCGAAGGCGGCGGCGGGCGGCGACCTCGGCGAGGTGAAGCGGGTCGCCGAGAAGGTTGTCGACAACGTCGGCACGATGGGCACCGCGCTCACCTCGTGTGTCACTCCCGAGAAGGGCGAGCCGACCTTCGAGTTGGGCGAAGACGAGATAGAACTCGGCATCGGGATCCACGGCGAACCCGGCACCGAGCGCGTCGAGCACATGCCCGCCGACGAGATCACCGACCACCTGACCGAGAAGGTGCTCGAGGATCTGGGTACGGAGTCGGGGACGGAGGTCGTAACCATCGTCAACGGAATGGGCGGCACGCCCCTCTCCGAGCTCTACGTCGTCAACCGCCGGCTTCAGGAGGTGCTCGAGGAGCGCGGGATCGAGACGTGGGACGCGTGGGTCGGCGACTACATGACCTCGCTGGACATGATGGGCTGTTCGATCACCGTCCTGGAGGTCGACGACGAGCTGAAGGAGCTCCTGTCGGCGCCGGCCGATTCGCCCGCGTTGACGGTGTGACGTTCGACGCGAGCCGGTCCTCGTCGGCGTGCGACCCGCGTCCGAGTCCGACCCCCACCCGAGTCCGACCCTTATTTGAACCGATCGCGCAGCTCCGCGCGAAGGTCGTCGACGTCGAGGTCCTTCATCGAGAGCAACACCAGCAGGTGGTAGACGAGGTCGGCACTCTCATAGAGCAGCTCTTCGTCGTCGTCGTCCTTCGCCGCGAGCAGCGTCTCCGTGGTCTCCTCGCCGATCTTCTCCAACACCGCGTTCTCGCCCTTCTCGTGGGTGAAAAGCGACGTCGTGTACGACCCCTCCGGTAGCTCCGCCTTCCGCGACTCGATCGTGGCGAACAGCTCGTCGAGGACGGCCTCGTCGCCCGCGACGTCACCGCCGTTCGGCATGGCGGCTGCGTCGGCGGCGTCGCTGATTCCTCCCGCGTCATCGTCGCTCACGCGAGCACCTCCGCGTCGGGGAAGAAGGCCAGATCGTGAATTCGCGGATCGTCGGTGAGTTCGGGATGGAAGGAGGTGGCGACGACGGGGCCGTCGCGGACGAGCACGGGGCGACCCTCGACGGACGCGAGCACCTCGACCCCGCCGCCGACGTCGTCGATGAGCGGCGCGCGAATGAAGACGGCGTGAAACGGTTCGGCGAGCCCGTCGACGGGAACTTTCGCCTCGAAAGAGTCCTTCTGCCGGCCGAAGGCGTTGCGGTCGACGGAGACGTCGAGGACGCCCAGCGCGTCGACCCGGTCGTCCTTCGCGTCCCGCGAACAGACGATGAGTCCGGCACACGTCGCGAGGACGGGCTTGCCCGCGGCAACGTGTGCGCGGATCTCCTCGTCGATCCCCTCCCGGCGGATCAGCCGCGAGATGGTCGTCGACTCCCCGCCGGGCATGAGGAGCACGTCACAATCGGGGACGAGCCCCGAGTCACGGACCTCAACGACCTCGGCGGACTCGTCGTGGGCGGCGGCGGCACGACGGACGGCCGCAGCGTGTTCGGCTACGTCGCCCTGCACGGCGATGACGCCTGCTTTCATGCCCATCGGTCGGGCAGGGACGGGGAAAAAGGACGCGTTCACGGCACGTCTCGGGACGTCAACGATTCGAGATCGAGCCGGGGCGGCGTTCGCCGTCGGCGACGGTCTACGCGACGGTCAGCGCGAGGATCTGCACGAAGACGCCGAAGAGGACACAGAAGGCGACGACCGTCTTGGGGTCCATCGTGATCGCGTTCCGATCCTGGGCGTCGAAATACCGGACGAGCCCCGCACTGGACATCAGCCCGCCGGAGTTCTGGCCGCTGCTCATGTGTGTCCCTGCGACGCGTGGCGGCCTAAACGTTTCGTCTCGTGTCGTCGATCCGCAGCTCTCGACGTCACCGTCGCCGTGGGCCCCACAGGCGCCGTACGGCGGCGGGAGTGGACGAGTGGGAAACCCTTATGCGCGGCCCCCTGTTAGCATCGGCGGACAATGACCGTTCGACTCCTGGACTTCTATGCCGACTGGTGTGGCCCGTGTAAGACCCAAGATCCGATCCTCGAGGAGGTCAAAAAGGACCTCGGCGACGCCTTCGAGCTCCAGAAGGTCAACGTCGACGAGGAACAGGACGTGGCCAACCAGTACCAGGTCCGCTCGCTGCCGACGCTCATCGTCGAGAACGATGACGGCGTCGTCGACCGGTTCGTCGGCGTCACGCAGAAGGAGGACATCACGGCCGCGCTCGCCGAGGCAGGCGCGTAACCGTTCGGTTTCGCTTTTCTCCGGTTCATCCCGGCGGCGGTCCCGTTCGCCGCCGCGTCTCGCAACCTTTTACAGCGCGCGCCCGTTCCATAGCCGTATGGCCAGCTTCGATGCCGCGGAACGCCGCAACCTCGACAAGCAGATCTGTATGCGCTGTAACGCCCGCAACTCCCCCGACGCCTCCCGCTGTCGCAAGTGCGGCTACGGCAAGCTCCGCCCGAAGGCGAAGGAACGCCGCGCGGCCTGATCGGCGTCGCGCACCTGATCGACGTCGCACATCCCCAACCGGCGGGTCTTCGCGAGCACCATCCCCCGTGAGCGACTGCCCTCCCGGCTGCGTCGGACGTCCGTCGGACGCGCCCGTACCGTTTATACTCGCGCGGGGACTTCCCCCGGTGTGCCACTGAGGGGAGCGGATCCGGTCGACGAACTCTCGGTTCCGTCGGGGACGACGGTCGCGGAGCGCGACCTCGTCACCGACGGCGACGTCCTCGTCGGAAGCCGGTCGACCATCGAGTTCGGCCTCCGCGGGCGCAACGTCGCGCTCGGCGAGCGAACCGACGTCGGCAACGACATCGAGGCCGAGCGGGACTGTCGGATCGATACGTGGTGTACCGTCGACGGCAACGTCCTCGTGGGCGAGGACGCCTACATCGGCGAGCGGGCGACGATCACGGGACAGCTGATGGTCTCGGGCGACCTTGACATCGGCGACGACGTGACCGTCGAGGAGGGGTTCGAGGCCAACGGCTGGATCGTGGTCCGCAACCCCATCCCGACCATCGTCTTCTACTTCATCGTGCTTTCCCAGCTGCTCCGGAGCGGCGAAACCGACGCGGCCGACGAGCTGGCGGCGGCGCTCGCCGACGGCGACGAGGCCAAGGATCCGCTCGTGATCCCGCGAAGCGCGGAGGTCTCCGACGACGCGTGGCGGGTCTCGACGCCCGCGACGGTCGGCGACGACTGCCGGCTCCACGGGAACCTGCGGGCGAAGTCGGTGACGGTCGGCGAGCGAAACACGGTCTTCGGTTCGCTGCGTGCCCGCGAGGGGATCACCGTCGGCAGCGACACCGTCATCCACGGCGACGTAACGAGCCGGGACGGAACGGTTCGGATCGAGGCGGGCGCACACGTCCTCGGCGACGTCGCCTCCGGCGACCTCATCGTCCACGAGGACGCGGTCATCGACGGCACCCTCCGCGCACGCGGCGACATGAAGCTCGTCCAGAAGGTGTCCGAGCCGACCGACGAGGACGATCCCGAGGAAGCCGAGGAACGCGCGTCCGAAACGGCCTCGGAGGAAAACGAATCCGACGCCGACGAGGAAGACGCTGACCCGGTCGAAGACGAGGACGACGCTGACCCGGTCGAAGACGAGGACGACGCTGACCCGGTCGAAGACGAGGACGACGCTGACCCGGTCGAAGACGAGGACGACGCTGACCCGGTCGAAGACGAGGACGACGCTGACCCGGTCGAAGACGAGGACGACGCTGACGAGAGGTCGACGGATCGCGACGCGGAGGCCGACGAAGACCCCGAGGACGCGGAACCGGACGACCAAGACCCCGAGGACGGAGAGGCGAACGGCGACGCTAGCGACGTTGAGGACGCGGAATCGACCGAGGAAGTGGTTGACGAGGAGATCGTGGACGGAGTCATCAAGGACGCGGAGCGGGCGGCGCCGAGCGAGCCGGGCGGGACGGGCGATCCGACGTAGCGATCGCCGGATCGGCACGGGGGCGCCGGAGAGGGTCACGCGCGTCAGCGGGCGTCACCCGGTCCGTGGCGGAGGCGTTCCGGCGGCCGGGGTGAAGACGTCCTCGTGGAGCGACGCACAGACGACGTCGGCGAGGGCGCGAAGGTTGACCGCGTCCTCGCGGTTGTACGAGACCAACGTCTCGAGTGACGACTCGTCGCCGCACTCGTACTCGTGCCACAGGCGGACCGCGTCCCGCCCGGAGACGTCCGGACGGTCGCGCTCGATGCCGAGGCGTCGTTCGATGGGCTTGAGTCCGCCCGAGAGCCCGAGGCGCTTGCAGGGATACATGAGATCGAGGTGCGGCGTGTCGACGTTGAGCCCGAAGGACGTCTCCAGGAAGGGAACGTCGAAGCGAGCGCCGTTGAACGTCGCGAGGAGGCTCGCGTTCGCGAACTCCTCGCGGAGGCGGTCCGCCGTGAGGTCGCGTCCCGCGACGAGGGTGCGCGTCTCGTCCGCGCGGTGAAAGCTCACCGTCGTCACGCGGTCGCGATGCTCGTCGAGGCCCGTCGTCTCGATGTCGAAAAAGCAGGTCTCCTCGCGGAAGTCCTCGTAGATCCGCCAGCGCTCTCGGCTCGGAAACGTCCGGTCGAAGTAGGTCGCGTCGCCGTCGTCGAGGTGCGCCCGGGCGTCCGCGATGAACGTCTCGATCCGGTCGGCGGTCGTCGACCCGACGCCACGGACGTCGACGGCCGGATCGAACGCGTCCCACGTGGTGACCCCCCGCTCCCAGAGGCGACGTTCGGTCGCCTCGCCCACCCCCTCGACGGGGATGAAGCTGTTCTCGATTCGCATGTCCGTCACCGAGCGACGCGCGGATAAAAAGCCGACGGGAGCGACGACGGTGACGAGAAGGGAAACGACCACGGACCTCGGCCGTCCCACGTTCGGCGCGCGGATCCGCGGCGACCCGCCCGGTGGGTCGCCGGGAGCGTGCGAGGGAGGCAGCGAGCGGCGAGCGATTGCCGCTCGCCGCTCGCCTGCCGAGGCTGGGGCGGCGTGAGGTCACCCACGAACCGACCGCCGTCAGCCACGATCCCTTCGATACCTCGCTGCCGACCCGTTCACCCGGTCGTCCACTTAAGTACCGCCGCTCGGCTCCTTAAGTACCTCCCGCGCCAACGATCGATGACGATGTGTGGGCGCTACACGCTTTTTACCCCCGCGGCCGAACTCGAACGCCGGTTCGACGCGAGCTTCACCGGGCCCGAGACTCGACGCGAAGACGGCGCGATCGAGGGCGCCGATGCCGGCGACGCTTCGTTTAAACCCCGCTACAACTGCGCGCCCGGCCAGGACCTGCCCGTGATCACCGCCGAGGAGCCGAACGCCGCGACCCGCATGGGGTGGGGGCTGACGCCGTCGTTCGCCGAGGAGTCACGCGGGCTGATCAACGCCCGTGCGGAGACCGTCCGCGAGAAGCGGAGCTTCGCGGACGCCTTCGAGCGCCGGCGCTGTCTCGTTCCCGCCGACGGCTTCTACGAGTGGGTCGAGCGGGGTGGAGGCGGCAAGACCCCCTACCGCGTCGCCTTCGAGGACGATCGCCCCTTCGCGATGGCCGGCCTCTACGACCGATGGGTGCCGCCGACGCCCGAGACGACCCAGACCGGACTCGGCGCCTTCGGCGGCGGCGCGGGCGACGACGCGGCCGACCCGGACGACCGATCCGACGTCGTCGAGAGCTTCACCGTCGTCACGACGAATCCGAACGACCTGATCGCCGACCTCCATCACCGGATGGCGGTCGTGCTCGCGCCCGAGGAGGAGACCACGTGGCTCCACGGCGACCCCGACGAGGCCGCGTCGCTCATGGACCCGTATCCCGACGACGAGCTGACGGCGTTCCCGGTGTCGACGCGGGTGAATTCGCCGGCCAACGACGCACCGGAGCTGATCGAGCCGGTCGGCTAGGTTCGTTCACGTCGCGAAGGGCGGGGCGAATTCGGAAGATCCGCCCTCAGAGCCCGAGGTAGGCCTCGAGGAAGACCTCCTCGAGGAGGAACATCAGCGTCACGCCGACGACGAAGCCGGCGGTGTTCGCCCGGGTGAGGACGCGTTGGGCGTCGAGTCTGATCAGCCCGACGACCTCGACGACGACCTGCACGATGGCGCCGACGCCGATCGCGAGCAGCGTCGCCGCCAGCAGCGGCGAGTAGGCGACCACGCCGATCCACCCGCCGAGCACGAGCGGCCCGCCGGCGATCAACCCGAGCGCGGCGAAGTGGCGCAGCGGCGGCGTCGTGGCGTCACGCGCCACCGCGGCGACGACGGTCGGTCCCTCCGTCACGTTGTGGATCAGGAAGCCGACGACGAGAAGCAGCACGAGCCCCACCTCGCCGATGGCAAACGCGCCGGCGATGGCGACGCCCTCGCCGACGCTATGGAGCCCGAGGCCGACGGCGACGAGGTACGCGACCCCGAGCCCACGGTTCCGCGAGTCCCGGAGTTTCCGGTGGCTCCACCGGCTCGCCGCCCCGACGATCCCGAACGTCGCCAGCCCGGCGACCAACGCCAGCCCGCCGGCAACGAACGGGTCGGGCGCTTCGGCGGCGTACTCGATCGCCTCCTCCGTCATCTCGATCGCGACGAACGCCAACACGCCCGCCGAAAGCGCGAGGACCGCGTGGAGCCACCGCGGATCGAGCCCCCGAATGAACGGAAACCAGAGCATCCCGATCGCGACGGGAACGACCCCGACGAAGAGGCTGATGATGGTGATCGTCCAGAGCACCTCCGTCGTCGAGGCGTCCGCCATCGCGGCGGCATCGCCGAACGGAGAGGTGACGAACAGGACGACGGTGATCGCCCCGAGCAACACGAGCGGTCCGATCGCGAGGACCCATCGCGGCAGCGAGTCCAGCGGCGTCTTCGGGGCGGGGTCCGTGTTTTGCATTCGTTCTCGAGCGTAGTTTAGACGCGACTAAGTTTATAGTTCCCCCTTTCCGGTTTCGGCCTCAACGACGCCGCTCCGGGAACGAAGGGCCCCGAAGCGGAAGGACGTGCTCGGGGAGCGGAGTGTCACGGAGGAGGCGTCAGCGAACTGAGACCGCCGGATCCGCCTACTCGCCGAGATCACGTTCGGGCGCGTCCTTCCACTCGCCGAGCCCCGACGGGTCGAGGTGGACGTGAACGTCGCCGACGTCCCCCAGCGCGCGCAAACCGTCAACGAGTTGCGTCTCGACGTCGTGGGCCTCCCGAAGCGTCATCTCGCCGTCGACCTCGACGTGGACCTCGACCTCGATGTCCGTGCCGTCATAGAAGACGGTGAGGTCGTGGACGCCCTCGACCGCCGAATGCTCCCGCAGCCTCGCGACGATCCGGTCACGGTCGCCCTCCGGCGGCGCCGCACCGACGAGATAGGTGACGTTCTCGCGGGCGATCTTGACCCCCTGATAGATGATCAGCACGCTCACGAGCGCGCCGGCGACGGGGTCGAGCACCGGAAAGTCGAAGAGAACGCCGATCACGCCGACGAGCGCGGCGATCGAGGTGTAGATGTCGTTGAGGCAGTCCGTCGCGAGCGCGGCGAGCGCGGTCGACCCGAGCGACTCGTTCACCCGCGTGGTGTACCAGTAGAGCACGTACATGTCCGCCATCGCGAACAGCAGCGCTCCCACGAGCACCGGACTCGCCGCGACCTCCGGAACGCCGAGCAGCCCCTGGACCGATTCGCGAAGCAACAGGAGCCCGAGCAGGAAGATGATGGCGCCGACGAAGAGCGCGGTGAGCGGCTCGATTCGCTGGTGGCCGTGCGGATGGTCGGTGTCGGGATCGTCGTACCGCGAGCCCCCCCAGACGAGGACGACGGCGCTCGCGATCAGGTCGGCGACCGAGTGGGCCGCGTCGGCGAGCAGCGCGACGCTGCCGAACGCCAGCCCCGCCGCGCCCTCCACGAGGATCTTGGCCGCGTTGCCGAGGACGTTCACCCCGGCGGCTCGCCGGAATCGACTCTTCTCGTTGACGCCGGCGGGCCCGCCCATACGACCCCTTGGCGCGCGCCGGTTGATAAAGCGTCCCGTCCCGCGATCGGGGGCGAACGCCCGGTGGTCGAAAGGTTCAGGCACCCCAGCGGCGTCCGCACGGACATGAGCGCCGACGAACGGGCCGACGGACGCGACGGATCGCCGATACGGGTGGCCCTCCTGAACGGCTCGCCGAACCCCGACCGAACCGCGGAGAACTTCCGGCGGGTCTTCACGGACGTGGACGGGTTCGACGTCTCGATCGACGACTACCGGGTGCAGGACCTCGAGTTTCCCGATTCCGACGCCGAGGACGACCACGACGCCGCCGTGATCTCCGGGTCGGCCGACAGCGTCTACGACGACGCCGAGCACGTCGATGCCCTCCGCGAGTGGATCCGTGACGCCGAGATTCCGATCCTCGGCGTCTGTTACGGCCATCAGGCCATCGTCGACGCCCACGGCGGGACCGTCGAAGAGCTACCGACGGGCGAGCTTGGATACGCCACGGTCGAACACGACGGCGACGCGTTCTTCGAGGGCGTGCCCGAGCGGTTCGTCTCCTTTCAGTCACACGGCGACGCGGTCACCGAACTTCCGCCGGATGCCGAGCGGCTCGCGCGCAACGACGTCTGTCTACAGGCCATGCGGCTCGGCGAGCACGTCTCCGTGCAGTTTCATCCGGAGATCGGTCTCGAGTACGGCCGCGACCTCGTCGACGGGATCGAGTCGTCGGTCGAAGTCGCCGAGGGCGACGGGGGCGACGAAGGCACTGAGGGCGACGGGGGCGACGAAGGCGCCGAGGGCGACGTGGGTGACGAGGACGCCG
>CAZIFX010000005.1:0-66554 GCA_964538415.1 uncultured Halobellus sp. | reverse complement strand
ACGAACCCATCCGGAGGGTGTGAGCGTCTATTCCTCGACGGTGACGCGCTCGATCTCGACGGCGTCACGCGGCTCGTCGCGTCGGTCGGTCGGCACGCTGCCGATCTCCTCGACGACGTCCATGCCGTCTATCACCTGGCCGAAGACGGCGTGTTTGCCGTCGAGGTGCGGCGTCGCCGCGAGCGTGATGAAGAACTGCGAGCCGTTGGTGTCCGGACCGGAGTTCGCCATCGAGAGGATCCCGGGGCCGTCGTGGGTCAGGTCCTCGTGGAACTCGTCGTCGAACTGGTAGCCCGGGCCGCCACGGCCGTTCTCCATCGGGTCACCGCCCTGGATCATGAAGTCGTCGATGACGCGGTGGAAAACGTTACCCTGATACAGCGAGTCGCCCCGGACCTCGCCCGTCTCGGGATCCTCCCAGGTGTTCGTCCCCGGTGCGGGGTCGGCATCCGCGGCGGGGTCGTGTCGCGCCAGCCCGAGGAAGTTCTCGGCGGTGCGGGGTGCACGGTCCGCGAACAGCTCGATCGTGACGTCGCCATGGTTCGTGTGCAGGATCACCTGTGGATTCTCCGGGTCGTGAACGGGACGTACCATGGATCCACCCACGGGAGCACCCCGGAAAACCTTGCCCATCCGCGCCGAGCTGCTGGCGGTCGGCGGGGTCGATCGGCGGACGTGGGCGGGAGCAAACCGCGTAACGTCGACGGGATCGAACCGCGAAGCGTCGCCCTTTTTACGTGGCGGAACGGAGCCGAACGCCATGAGCTCCACGGCGACGTTGACGGTCGTCGCGACGCTCGTCGGCCTGTCGGTCGGCGCGCTGTTCGCGTTTCTCCGCGTTCCCATCCCCGCCCCGCCCGAGCTGCCCGGCGTGATGGCCATCGTCGGCATCTACCTCGGCTTCAGACTCGTCGCCTACCTCGACGTCGGCATCGACGTGCTCGACGTGGTCGGGCTTTAGATCCGGTCGGCATCGGTTGCCCGGCCGGCAGCGTTTTCCCGGCCGCGGATCCATCCTCGGTCATGTACGACGGCCTTCTCCTGCCGGTCGCACCCGACGGGGAAACGAACGCCGCGATCCCGCACGCGACGAGCCTCGCCGAGCGCTACGATGCCACCATCCACGTCGTCAGCGCGGTCGACACCCTCGAACGAACGAAGGGCGGAACCCGAATCGGCTCGCTCGGCAAGCGGGTGGAAACGGCGGCCCGCAAGCGCGTCGAGTCGGTGACGGCGGAGCTCGAGGACGCCGGGATCGAAGTCGTCGGGAGCGTCGTCCGTGACGAGCCGCTCGACGCCATCGAGAACGCGATCGCCGCCGCCGACGTCGACTTAGTCATCATGCCGACCCGGGCTCGAACGGGTCTCCAGCGCGTGCTGCTCGGTAGCATCACGGAGAAGGTCGTTCGAGTCGCCCCGGTTCCGGTCGTGACGGTGCCGATGGACGGCCGCGAGGACTGAACGCGGGGGAGACGTGACCGGAACGACGGAGTCGGAGCGTCACCGTCGCGCGTATCGAGTGGCCTACGACGGCCGCGAGTACGCCGGCTTCCAGCGCCAGCCGCACGCAAAGACCGTCGAGGGGACCCTCCTTTCCACGCTCTCCGAACTCGGGATCGTCGAACACGGTGGCGGACCCACGCACGCGACGCCGTCGGGATACGCCGCCGCCGGGCGGACCGACGCCGGCGTCTCGGCGGTCGCCCAGACGGTCGCGTTCGACGCGCCCGACTGGCTTACCCCACGCGCGTTCAACGGCACGCTTCCGGGGTCGATCCGCGTCTGGGCGGCCGCGGACGTCCCTCCGGAGTTTCACGCGACCCACCACGCCACGCGTCGGACCTATCGATACTACCTCCACGCGCCGTCCGGCGAGCGATTTGACGAGGATCGGCTCCACGACGCGCTCGCGCGGCTCTCGGGGAGCCACGACTTCCGAAACCTCACGCCGGACGATCGGGGAACGAACCGGGACCTGCGGGCGACCGCGCGACGGGAGGAGGCGTTTCTCGTCGTCGAGGTCTCGGCCGATGGCTTTCCGCGGGCGCTCGTTCGACGGCTCGTCGCCGTGGCGCGGCTCGTCGCGACGGGACGTGCGGAGCCGTCGTTTCTCGATCGAGTGCTCGACCCGAAGCCGCTTCCCGGTCATCTCGGAGTCGGACCCGCGGCTCCGGAGCCGCTGGTGTTGTGGGACGTCACCTACCGAACCGTCGAGTTCGTGGTCGACGAGAGGGCGGCAGCGAGCGCTCGTAAGTCCTTCGACGAGCGTCATCGCGAGGCGAGCCGGGCGGCGGCCGTTACCGGCGCCGTTCGCGACCGGATCGGTTCGGCGGAGGCGGTCGATGGCGCCGGGTCATCGTCGAGCTGAATCGGTCGGGGGATCCGGGACCGATTGCCGGAGTCGGGAGCGGTCGACTCGCGGCTTCGGTGACCTCGGTCGGGAGGAGACTCGCGTCAGCAGGTACCTCAGTCCGCGTCGCCGGCGACCGTGTCAGCGTCGGCGTAGCTGCTCGTCTCGACCACGTCCTCGGGGGCTTCCTCGCCGGGGTTCTCGACGGGAGCCTCCATCCCGATCGTTTCGATCACGAGCGTGCTCTCGACGGCGTTGACGCCGTCGACGATCCCGTCGATCCGGAGCCGGGCGGTCGGCGTCGGGCCGACGCTAACCCGATCGCCCTCGGTGAACTCCCGCAGGCTTCCCCTGACGTCGACCTCCGCACGACAGACGTCGGGGTTGTGAACGCTCGCGAGGTCGATCCCCTCGGCGTTCACCCCCGGTACCGGTTCCCCGTTCCGTTCGACCGGCACGCGCGCCGGCTCCTCCATCCGCTCGATGTCGAGCGTCTCGTAGGCCTCGGTGGTCGGCTTGTAGCCACCCTTCGGCCCCGGAACCCCCTCGACCAGCTGGAGGGCCGTGAGCGACTGCATCTGGTTCCGTATCGTGCCGGGGTTCCGATCGATGGCCTCGGCGATGTCCTTGCCGCGGACGACGCCGCTCCCGTCCGAGAGGTTCACGAGCGCCGTGAGGATGCGTTTCTGGCTTGCACTCAATTGGAGCGTCGACATGCGTATCTCGACCGAGAGTTTATCTATGCATAAACGTTTGGTTAAGATACCTTATATGATGTCATACTGTTTCTAATCAGTTCAGAAGAAGACATTAGTAGCACGAGACGAGAGAAAACGTAAGAGATGTCCAAACCATATGTGGTCGAGGGAATCGTGGTGATCGTTCATCGATACTGACCGCCGAAACGCGATGATCCCGGGCATGAATCCGGTCGACGACGAGGCGGGCTCAGCCGATGACGAGGCGAGCTCAGCCGATGACGAGGCGGACCCGCGAGGCAATGCCGCTTGCGCGGCAAGCGACCGCGACGTTGCCGGGCAGGGGATCGACCCGGCCGTTCAACGGGAACGGATCACCTCGTTCATTCGGGATCGGGTGGGAGCGGCCGACGCCGACGGCGTCGTGGTCAACATGAGCGGCGGGCTCGATTCGACGGTCACCGCCACCCTCGCGGTCGAGGCGCTCGGTCCCGATCGGGTGTACGCGCTCGTGTTACCGTGCAACAAGACGGGTGCGATACACGCCAGAGACGCCGAGTCGCTGGCGGAGGCGCTCGGGATCGCATGCGACACGATCCACCTCCAGCCGCTTTTCGCCCGGTTCGAAGCCGACGCGCCGGACCGGTTCGACCTCCACGACGAGCCCGTGTTGACGGGGAACCTCGTCGCCCGGCTTCGCGCGACGATGGCGTACCTCGCGGCGAACGCGACGAACGGGCTGGTGCTCGGTACGACGAACGGAAGCGAGCGGCTCCTGGGCTATTTCACCAAACACGGCGACGGCGCGGCCGACCTGCTGCCGATCGGCCACCTCTATAAGACGGACGTGATGCGGCTGGCGGCGACGCTCGACGTGCCGCAGTTCGTCCGCGAGAAACGGCCGACGGCCGGGTTCGTCCCCGGGCAGGTCGACCGCGACGACCTCGGTGCCCCCTACGACGTGGTCGACCCCATTCTCCAGCTCGCGACGGAGACGGATCGCGCTCCGACGGGTCCCGACGTCCGATCGGTCGCGACGCGTCTCGACGTGGATCCCGTCCTCGTCGAGCGGCTGATCGCGCGTCACCGGCGGACGGCACACAAGCGGCACCCGCCGCCGACGCCGGAGACGCGGAACTGACTGGGCTGACTCACTCCCAATCGGCCGGCCAGAGGTCCGCCGCCCGCATGCCGGTCTCGAACTCCGCCTCGCGGAAGGACGCGGCCAGCTCCTCGCGGTCGAGCCGCGGCACGTCGCGTTCGGGTTCGGCGAGCTCGACGACGAGCAGCGCGACGAGCATAGCGTGTTCACGAACGTTGCGGTCGTCGATCTTGTCCCGCGTGTCCGCGTGCGTGTGCCCCCACCCCCGTCCGCGCTCGCCGGAGTCGCTGTGCAGCTGCAGCGCGGGCACGCCCCGGCGAACGAAGGGCCACTGGTCCGAGAAGGGATGCGGCTCGGCGCGCGTCTCGATCGGCTGGCGCGTCACGTCGGCGACCGCGCGGGCGACGTCCGCCGTCGCCTCGGAGTCGTGTGCGAGCGCGACGAGGTCGCGGAACCGTCCGGCGCCGTCCACGTTGACGACCGCCTTCACCGCGTCGAGGTCGACCGTCTCCGCGAGCCGCTCGGCGCCGAGCAGGCCCACCTCCTCACAGCCGACCGCGACGACGTCGACGCCGATCGGCAGGTCCGCCGCCGTGAGGACCCCCGCCGCCGTCACGACGGTTGCGATCCCGCAGCCGTTGTCGAGCGCCCCCTCCGCGACGTCGTGGCCGTCGTAGTGGGCGACGAGCAGGATCCGCTCGTCCGTGTCGGGACCCACGCGTCCGACCACGTTCCGACTCTCCGCCGGTTTCGTCGTCGCCTGCACGGAGAGATCGACGGTCCCGGTCGGCCCGACGCCGTTCGCCGCGTACTCCCGGAGCCACGCGCCGCTCTCCTTCGAGACGCCGACGGCGACCGCCTCGGCCTCCTCGCCGAAGGTGAGCGACCCCGTCGGCGGGAGCTGCCCGTCGAGGTGGTTGACGAAGACGAAGCCGATCGCCCCGCGGTCGACGGCGTAGCCGAACTTCTCCATCCGGTGGACGAATCGCGACCCCTGCGGCGTCGTCGTCGACGCGACCGCGATCCGACCGTCGACGTCGACGTCGTCGATCTCCGCGGGCGTGCCGTAACCCACGTCGACGAGTTCGCCCCGGACCGTCCCTGACGGCGAGTACGGCAGCGCGACCGTCTCGAACGTCCGCGTCGTCGATCCCTCGGTTCCCGTCCGTTTCGGGACCGTCACCCGAAGGTCGCTGTCGCCGCGCTCCCACGCCGAAAGCTCGAAGGGGTCCATCCCGACGTCGCGGACTCCCACACGGGACATGGCGTCGGCGACGAGTTCGGCGGCGCGCCGCTCGCCGTCGCTACCGGCCATTCGGCTGCCGAGCGCGGTGAGATCGGTGAGGAAGCGCCAGGGTCGGTCGTCGCTCCAGGTCCGTCCGAGCGCGCCCGAGAGCGCCTCGGTTCGCCTCCGGATTCGCTCTCGTACGTCGTTCGCGGGATCGCTCATGCTCGCCGTTCGGCGAGGAGGCCGAATAAAACCCCGGAAGACGGCGACGCGTTGATCGCCGTCGGTTACCGTCCGAGAAGCGACCCGAACAGGGATCCGCGCCGCCTCGATCCGGCGCCGACGGTTTCGAGCATGTCGTTGAGCTTGCGGGCGAAGGACCCGAACGACTTTCTCGTCTCCATGTCGACGGCCTCGGCGAACTCGGCGCGGTTCGCTTGGAGGTATCGCGACGGAACCGTTCGATCGAAGGTTCCGCCCGCGATCCCGTGCGTCTCGAAGTACGCGGCCAGTCGCTCGACTATCGGCCCGCTCGCGCGGACCGCCGCGAGATCGTCGGCGTCGATGCGATCGGGGACGTCGGCCGCTGCCAGCTCCGAGGCGTACGCGCGGTTCACCAGCGTCAGGTAGAACGCCTCCGAGAGGAGGTCCTCGACGGTCGCTCGTCCCTCAACGGGCGCATGTGCTCCGATCCCGACCGCGGTCACGTCGTCCGGTGGCGACCACCTGCCGTCCGTCGCATCGGCGGTCGACGTGCCGTCGTGGAGCACGACGACCTCGCTGGCGCCGGCCTCGAAGACGGCACGGACCGTGTCCGTGTTCTCCAGGGAGCCGATCGGCAGGGCCGTCCACCGCCTGTCGAGCACCGGCGCGTCCGTGTCCTCCAGCAGATCGGAGAGGTTGTAGAGGTACTCGTAGGTCGTCTCGTCCTCCACGCACAGCAGCTCCGACCGCGACACGATCGTCTCCAGCACGTCGATCTCGAAGACGCTCCGGAGCGGGAAGCGGGTGTACCGGTCCGCGCTTCCCGGATCCTCGAGCACCGTCGTTCCCGTCTCCGAATCCTTCACGATGGCTTTCGTTCGGTGGGCGCGCTCGGCGTCGATCATGAACGGCGAGTGGGTGCTGTACACGACCATGCTCTCGGCGGCGATCTCGTCGTCGAGGAATCGACGGAACTCGCGTTTCGCCTTGGGATGGAGGTGCAGTCCCGGCTCGTCGAGCAGCAGGATCCGATCGTCGTCGTCACGGGCGGCGAGGAGGACGCAGAACGTCGAGACGAACCAGCGGAACCCGCGTGACCGACGGTCGAACTCCACGGTGACGCCGTGGTCGACGTTCTCGACGCGAAGCTGGAGGACGCGCTCGTCGCCGTCGGCCTGACGGAGCCGAACGCCGACGTCGTCCGACTGGCTCCAGTAGCGGGCGACGGCGTCGTTGATGTCGCTTGAGGCCGTCTCCAACTCGGTGAGGAGTTCCTGGGGGTCGTCCTCGCGAAGGGCCTCGAGGTCGAGGCCGGCGACGGAGAGCAGCGCCTCGAACGCTCGATCGCTCGCCGAGAGCGACCCCGCTTCGACGCGCTCGGCGAACGCGTCGAGGTCGATCGACGCGTCCAGCGTGGCGTACTCCCCGACGTACTGAAACGCCGGCAACGAGTCCTCGAGCACTTCGGTACCGATCCGGTCGGCCGCCTCGTCCGCCGAGGACGGTACGGCGTCGATCACCGATTCGAGCGTCGACGCCTCGACGGCCGTCTGGTCCGGATCTATCCGCCGGAGCGTGGGCCCCAGCTCGTCGAGGGACGCGGCCTCGACCGCCTCGTGACGGACCGCGTCCGGGAGGTCCTGTTCTTCGAGGAACGCGTCGATGTACGCCGTCTCATCGACGTCGAGATCCCATTTTAGGCGACCATCGTACCGTCTCGTGACGGTGACCGTACCGTCAGCGGGACTCGCGTGTCGCTCCGCGAGCCGTTCCCGCTCGGCCTCGTCGATGTCGAACCGTGCGCTTACGACCGGATCGGGATCCGACTCGTGGCGGCGTTTGTACGAGGGCCAGCGCCGCCGCGGGTACTCCTCGGCCGGGGAGAACTCTCCGTCCCCGTACGCGGGTGAGAGACGCTCCATCGCCTCCATGAAAACCGTTTTCCCCGACTCGTTTTTTCCTATCAGACAGGTCAGATCGTCGAGCTCGACCCATCCGGTGTCGTCGATGCTCTTGTAGTTTCGAACGCGGACGTGTTGTATTTTCATTTTTTCATGTTGCGTGTCCGTGAGTAAATGTCGGCGGAAAACGGGGTGTGTTTCGGCCGGTTGGCCGACCCGTTTCCGTCGGATCGGCCGAGCACGTCCCGCCGACGGTTATCGCGGTCGCTCCTCCTCGGGCGTCCGCAGCTTCTCGATGTCGAACTCGACGTCCGGCGGCTCGACCTCCGTGCCGATCGCCTCGAAGACGTGAACCTGATCCGCCCGGAAGATCCGTGCGCTGAACAGGTTGTCCCGAATGAAGGTCGGCGTTCCTCGGTCCAGCGGCGTCACGATCACCTCGTCGTCGGTCTTATCGACGATCAGTTCGACGAACGAGACCTTGCCGTTGGATACGCCGGCTATCACGTCCCCCGTATAGAGTTTCGGGTCGTCCATGTTGTCCGGCACGAACGGCTCCGCCTTCGCAACCGGCGGGATCGGTACCTCGTCGGTGAACGGAAGGTCCTCGACCGTCGCTCCCGGGTGCACGTAGATCTCGCGTCTGTCGTCAGCAAATCGTTGCATACGATATGAATTACGGTTCATACCGAAATAAACGACACACCAACTCAGTAAGGTATGACCCCGGACCCGGAAGCGCTACGTTGAAGTACGGCGGTCGGATACGGACGATCGCGCGCCGTTGGTCCAGTGGTAGGACAGAGCCTTCCCAAGGCTCTAGCCCGGGTTCAATTCCCGGACGGCGCAGTTCCGTCGTGACTCCGACGAGCGACGAGCACTCCGACGGGTGGTGAATCCCGTCGGTAGCGCCCGCGGAGTCGAGGGGACGGACGGGATCGAGGGAACGCATGGCCCTCCGACGGCGGATGACGATCCCACGGATCGGCCGCCCGAGAGGGATCCGTCATGGACGTCCTTTTTATGGGAATGGATGGTAACCAGCGTCGAGCGACGGAGCGAATCCCATCGAGCGGGGGACCTCCCGAGCGCGCGCGCCGAAGAACGGGTCGCCGGTGAAAAGCGGCTGCGCGCCGGGCACGAGGACGCGGGCCGTCTCGAAGCCGAGCGTCTCGAGGTCCCGGGTCGTCGTCCGCGCCCCATACGCCTGGAGTCCGGCGGCCCGGACGCGCTCGACGACCGCCTCCAGCTCCTCGCGTTCGGTCGGCTCCGGATCGCCGAGCCCGTCGAGCGGCACCGACGCGTCGGGGTCGAAGAACTCCCGGGTCGCCTCGGGGAAGTCCGCATGTGTGCCGATCGCGGCGCTTTCGTTCGCGGCCGCCTCCCGACCCATCGATCGGAGCTCGGTCCAGTTCTGAAGCGCCTCCGCGAGGGCGCTTCCGGCGGCGGCCGCCGGGTCGAGGCTCGCTCCCGACCCGGCCGCGAACCGTGGCCACTCGTCCTCGCGGTGGACGCCGACGGCGACGACCGGCACGTCGACGTCGGCCGTGACTAAAAGCGGGGTGACCGACAGCGACTCCGACCGGGCGCGCTTTTCCAGCTCGGCGAACGTGTCGTCGTCGACGTCGAGCCCGAGCGGCTCGATGGTGGAGTACCAACTGATCATGGTCGCGTCGCGCTCGATCGTCTCGTAGAGGCCCGAGAGCGCCGCCTCCGGGCCGGAGTTCCCGAGCCCGAGCCCGGTCGTGATCGCCGGTCGGTATCGCTTCTCCGGCGGCGGAAAGTGGACGAACTCCGCCGGCAGGCCGGCCGGGTCGCCCGTCGCGAGGTCCTCGCCGGTCGTCCACGGGAGCGCGTCGTCGGGGTCGTACGCCGCGGCGTCCGCCGGCCTCACGAACGCGTCCGGCGGGATCGGGTTCGCCACGTCGCCCGCGGGGGCGACCGTGAACGCGTCGCGACGATAGATCCCGGCCGCGTAGCGTTCGAGCCCCTCGCCGAGCGCCTTCATGAACGCGGCGTCCCAGTCGGCGGCGACGCCGGCAGCGAACTCCGCGGCCCGCGCATCCGAGAAGGCGGTCGTATCGGCGGTCGCCGCGACGTAGTACGGAACCGGAAACGACGCCTGCTCGCCGACCTCCCGGAGCGGACCCAGCCGGGCGTCGACCGCACGTTCGGCCCTCGCGATCGCGTCGTCGAGCGTCGCGTCGGCGTCGGTTCGCGGAAGCGCGTCGGTCGGCTCGGCACCACACCCGCAGCCGGGAACCGGAAGCAGGGTCCGTTCGGGGCCGGGCACCTCGACGACGGTGTCGCCCACCGGGTCGCCGGACAACAGGCGGATCGTGCGCCGCCCCGCGACCGCGCCGGCGTATCTGACCGCCGAGCGCGTACCGGTCGGCCTCGACGCTCGATCGGGGTCCCCGGCCGTCACCCTCGTTCGGAGGCAGTCGTAACACGCCCGGTCGAGAACGCTCACGCTCGCGTCGACGTCGTCGAGCGGGGTTCCCCCGACGCCGCCGACCTCTACGGCGACCCAGCGATCGAGGCGGTCGTCCGCGGCGGCAAACGCTGCCGATCCGGCGGTGTCGACGACGACCGCGAGGTCGAATCCGTCGAGCAGGGATGGTTCGACCGGCATGACGTTCACGTCGACGTCGCCGAGGGCCGACGCGACCGCCTCCGTCGCGGGGCCGTCGCCGACCAGTCCGATGTCCATATCGCCTCCGACGGGTAGTGACAGGAAAAAAGCCACCGAACCGGCGTGGCCGTCTCCTGCTCCCCGGAGCGCGGCGAACGGGGGACCGTCGCCGGTCGTTGCGATCGATCGATCATACGTTTATCCATGGTGTGGTAACTGCACCATGTGTGCGCGCGCCGTAGGAGGACGGAACCGCCGAACGAGGAAGATCCCGAACGAGGAGGGCGCCGAACGGGTGAGGGGAGGGAACCTGCGATCGGTCGGGAAAGCCGTCAGTTCGAGAGTGCCTCTCGAACGGAGAGGAAGGGAACGCCGGCACGCTCGGCAGTGACCGCGTCCGAGTCGGAGTCGCCGAGGAAGACCGCCCGTTCCGGATCCGCCCCGAGCGCGTCGATGGCCGCAAGCAGCGGTTCGGGCTCCGGCTTCTGGGCCGTGACGGTGTCCCGTCCGACGACCGCAGCCACGTCGTCGTCGAGACCGTGGGTCTCCAAGGCGATCCGGCAGGCTTCCTCGCAGTTGAGCGAGCAGACGGCGGTCGGCGGGCCGCCCGGATCTTCGTCAAGCCGGTCCGCGAGCGGGAGACGGGTCGATCGACGCGCCCCGTCGCGCTCGCGAGCGGCGACCGCCTCCTCGACCGCGTCCTCGAGGCCGTACTCGTCGGCGACGTCGAGAAGCTGCCAGAGGTCGCCCGCGGGCGGCTTGATCGCGTGATCGGTATAGACGTCGACGACGTCGCTCGCGACGACGCCCCAGTCGACCGCGAGATCGACCAACGTTCCGTCGAGGTCGTACACGACCGCGTCGTACGCCGTGGGGTCGAACGTCATCGGTCGTCGAGTACGCCCCGGGCGATGATTTCCTTTTGGATCTCCGTCGTCCCCTCGTAGATCTCCGTGATCTTCGCGTCGCGGTAGAATCGCTCGACGTCGAACTCCGTGACGTAGCCGTACCCGCCGTGGATCTGCACCGCCTCGTTCGTGACCGACGTGGCGGCCTCGCTCGCCGCGTACTTCGCCCGCGAGGCGGCGACACGAGCGTCCTCGCCCGCTTCCGCCAGACGACACGCCTCCCGAACGAGCAGCCGGGCGGCCTCGATCTCCGTGGACATCTCGGCGAACTTGTGGCGGATCGCCTGGATCTCCGCGATCGGCCGGTCGAACTGTTCGCGTTCGTGGGCGTACTCCCGGGCGGCGTCGAAGGCGGCGTCGGCGACCCCGACCGCCTGTGCCGCGATGCCGATCCGCCCGTCCGTCAGCACGCGAAACGCGGCCGAGAGTCCCTTCCCCTCCTCGGTGAGCCGGTTCGTCGCCGGGACCCGGCAGCCGTCGAGCGTGATCGCGGTCGTATCGGAGGCGCGCAGGCCGAGCTTCTCCTCCTTGCGTCCGACCTCGAAGCCGTCCGCGTCCGTCGGCACGAGAAACTGCGTGATGGAGTCGGGGTCATCCGCGTCGGCCCGAGCGAAGACGACGGCAACCCCCGCGCGCGAGCCGTTCGTGATCCACTGTTTCGTCCCGTCGAGGACGTACTCGTCGCCCTCGCGCGTCGCGGTCGTCGACATCTCAGCCGGGTTCGAGCCCGCGTGCGGCTCGGAGAGACAGAACGCGCCGACGGGTCGCCCGTCGACCATCTCGGGAAGCCACCGCTCGCGCTGGTCGTCGTCGCCGAACGTGGCGATACAGGAGGTGGCGAGACAGTGGACGGAGAGGGCGGTCGCGACGGCGAGCGATCCGTACGCGAGCGTCTCGTTGACGACCGCGTAAGCCGTCGCGTCGGCGTCGAAGCCGCCGTACTCCTCCGGAACCGTCAGCCCGGTTAGGTCGAGTTCGGCGAGTCCGTCCCAGACGTCCTCCGGGAAGGTCTCCGTCTCGTCCGCCTCCCGCGCTCCCGGACGTATCTCCTCGATCGCGAACTCCCGGACGAGGTCCCGGATCGCCGACTCCTCGGCCGAAAGCGCCGATCCGACGCGTGCGCCAGTCATACCCCGGCTTCGATCCCACACGGAAAAAGATGCGCGATCGGCAGGTCTCGATGAACGAACGGGACGAGCGGGAAAGAGACCGGTTCGTCCCCGATCCGCCCGCACCCGGGATCCGCCTGTCACTCCCAGAGCGGATAACACTCGTCCCGCGGGGCCTCCCGGATCGGGTCGCCGTCGAGGACGACGGTGCCGGGCTCGACCGCAGGCGGGGCGTCGTCGTCCGACCCGCCCTCAGCCTCCGTCTCGGCCCGAACCTCGCCGATCACGGCTCCCTCGATTCCCGCGTCGTCGAGCGACGCGAGGGCGTCGTCGACGCACCCTCGGGGAACCGCCGCGAGCAGCGATCCGGAGCCGAACGTCGCGAGCGGGTCGACGTCGAGGGCGTCACAACAGGCGCGGGTTTCCGGACGAACCGGGACCCGCTCGCGCTCGACGGACAGCACGCGGTCGCTGGCGGCGGCCATCTCCACGAGCGCCGCGAGCAGCCCGCCCTCCGTCGGGTCGTGCATCGCGGTCGCGACGTCCCTGATCGCCCGGGCGTCCTCGATGACGCTCACCTCGTCGAGGAAGGCGGCCGCGGAGTCGAGCGTTTCGGCGGACGCTCCGGCGGCGAGACACTCGTCGCGGAAGTCCGTCGCGAGGATGGCCGTCGCCTCGATGGCGGCCCCCTTCGTAACCAGGAGCCTGTCGCCCGGCTCCGCGCCGCCGCTCGGGAGGTAGCGGTCGGTCACGCCGAGCGCCGTCATCGAGAGCAGCGGCCGCTCCAGCGCCGGCAGCACCTCCGTGTGTCCGCCGACGACGGCGACCGACGCCTCCCGAGCCGCCCGGTCGACCTGCTCGGCGATCGTCTCCCTTGTCGTCGGGTCGTCGTCGGGCAGAAAGACGGTGTTCGTGAGCCAGCGGGGATCCGCGCCGCTGGCGGCGACGTCGTTGCAGGCGACGTGGACCGCGAGCCGTCCGACCGCCTCCGCCGCCAGCGAGAGGGGATCCGCGCTGACGACGAGGATCCGGTCGCCGAGGTCGATCGCGGCCGCATCCTCGCCGTAGGCGGCACCCTGAAGCACGGCCGGATCCTCGGCGCCCGTGGCCGACAGCAGCGCGGCCAGGGCGTCGGGACCGAGCTTGCCGGTCATCGTCGCGTCCGCAGCCAGTCGACGATCTCGTCCGGCTCCGCGCTCAATCCGCCGCCCTGGGCGAACGTCGGGCCGCCGCCCCCGCCCCCGCCGAACTCGTCGGTGAGCGCGTCGACGACCGCGCCGGCGTCGAGCGCGTCGTCATCGGTCTCGGCATCGTTGGTTTCGGGTACGGCAGCCACGACGACGAACGGGGCGGGTCCCGGGCCGACCGCTGCAAGGGCGTCCGGCGCGTCGTCGGTGACGGTGGAGGCATCGGCTGCGTCGCCGTCGGCGACGTCGACGCCTCCACCCACGTCGCTCCCGTCACGAAGGATCGCTTCCGCCGGCTCCCGCAGGTCGTTCGGCTCGGCGTCCTCGACCGTGCCGATCGCCCAGCGAACCCCGTCGACCGTCGTCGTCTCGAACTCCCGAAGCCGCGCCTCGAGGAGGTCCGCCGTCGCCTCGCGGAGGTCGGCCTCCAGCCGCTCGTTCTCCTCGCGAAGGCGCTCGACGGCCGCGACGAGTCCGTTCACGTCGGCGTCGACGGCGGTCGCCGCCTCCAGCGCGGCGGCGTGGACCGTGGCGTTTCGATCGATGGCGGTCGGGCCGACCGCGAACTCGACGCGCGTCACGCCCTTGCCGGGATTCGAACGCTCCAGCGTCTCGATCGTGCCGATCTCGGCGGTGTTCCGGACGTGGGTGCCGCCGCAGGCGGCGACGTCCCAGTCCTCGACGGTGACCACGCGAACCGCCTCGCCGCCGCCCATCGCGCCCTCCTCGGTCTTCTCGTTGAACGCGACGCCCTCGACCGCGCGCGCCTCCGCCTCCGGCAAGGTCTCCCACGTGACCGGAAGCGAGTTCCAGACCGCACGGTTCGCCAGCCGCTCCAACTCGACGAGGTCGGCGTCGTCGAGCGGCTCGTCCGTGGTCAGGTCGACGCGGACCTTCTCCGGGGAGATGTCGAAGCCGGCGTAGCCGAGCCCGTCACAGATCCGGCGTGCAGCCCCGTAGAGCACGTGGGAGGCCGTGTGTGCGCGCATGCAGTACGTCCGGAAGTCGTCGTCGATCACCCCGGAGATCGTCTCGTCGGGCTCGACGTCGGGCGACTCCGCGAGGACGTGAACGACGTTCCCGTTTCGTTCGACCACGTCCTCGACGATGGCGCCGGCGAGCGTGCCGCGATCGGCGGGCTGGCCGCCCGATTCGGCATAAAAATACGTTTCCGAGAGAACGATCTCCCGGCCGTTCACGTGCTCGACGGTGGTCTCGAACTCGCGAACGTCCGGTTCCGCGGGTGCGCGTGATGCGGTCATATATGCGGGTCTCGCGCCCCGAGTAAATAGTTGGTCGCCGCGGCAGTCGGATCGGTCCGAAATCGGTCCCGCGACGCCGGCGGGTCAGTCCTCCGCCCAGTAGTAGAGGTCCTCCCGCGGCGCGTCACAGCTCGGGCAGTTGGCGGGCAGCCCCGAGCGGATCTCGCCCATCTCCCCGCACTCCCAACAGCGCCACATCACGTACGCGGTGCCGAAGACGTCCCGGGCCTCGGTCAGGCTTACCGACTTCGAGTCCGCCGGCGTGAGGACGTAGAAGCCGTCGTCGTCGACGCCACGAACCGTGCCGAGCTCGTTGCCGTCGACGTCGTACACCGATTGGCCGATGCTGACGTCCGCGAACACTGGATCGTCGGTTGACATGCACGAGCGTAGGCGCCGCTTTCCCTTAGTATGACATGATATGTCATGATTCGGCGTGTCAGCGGTAAGGCGGCGATGGCTTCGGATCGCTACATGAAGTCGGCGATCCCGGACTGCTTGTTGGTGTCGTCCTCGAATATCGACTCTAGGGCGGTCTGTAGCACCTGAAGCCGCTGTTTGGTGTAGGGCCGACAGTCGAACCGGTCCGCGACCTCGATCGCGGTGTCGACGTACTTGTTCACCGACCCCTTATGAACGGTGAGGTTGACCCGGCCGCCACACTCCCGGCAGTCGCCCGTGAGGGGCATCCGGCGGTACTTCTCGCCGCAGTCGAGACAGCGCGTCTCCTGTCTGGAGAACGCCCGCAGGTTTCCGATGATGTCCGGCAGGAAGTGGTACTCGATGACGCGCTCGGCGACGTCGGTCTCGTCGACCGCGCGCAGCTTCCGTGCGAGCTCCAGCTGGGCGTCCATCTTCTCCATCATGTCGCCGAGCGTTTTGTACGCCGACAGGTCCGGCCCCATCGCCAGATCCGTCGTATCGTGGGTGTGATCGAACCCACGATACTCGTCGTCGGTGCCCAGCGTGTCCTCGCCGAGCTGGATCAGCTCCTCGACGTCCCCGGAGTCCGCCATCTCCAGACTCGCCTCGTAAAGCTCGAGCGGATACCGCCGCACGATGTCCATGTTGTGTGCCTCGTCGTCGATCTCCGAGGGATCGATCCGCGAGGACATCACGAGGGGCGCATCCATCCTTCCACCTCGTTTGTCGGGTAAAAAAGCCTTCGAGAAGTTCAACAGTCCGTCCATGAGCAACATCACGCAGTCCTCGTCGCCGTCACATTGTCCGACTGACATGTGATTCATCGTGAGTCGATGCGTCTCCGCGACGGTCACACAGTAGGTGTGATCGACGTCGCTCTCGACGTAGGTTACCGACTCGACCCGATCCGTGGCCATCCCCCCGTCGGCGGCCACGGGTTCGATCTCCACATCGGCCGGAGCCACATCAGACGGAGCCACATCGGACGGAGACCGGTTCCCCGGGGTCGGGACGACGTCGGCGGCCGAGAGGTCGGATGCCCGAACCTCGTTGATGGCGTCGTTTTCGATCCGAAGCATCGTGTGATCGGGCGTCACTCGGATCGACCGCCCGCCGACGGTTTCGATCCGCACGAAATGGTCCTGGCTTCGATGCTTCGAGACCGCCGTGAGCGGCCGCTCAACCGGATCTCCTTCCCGATCCATCGAGCGAACGTAGACCGACTCGTCCAACTCCGTGACGGACGTGCCGAAGTCGTCGGTTCGCGGATCGTCCAGCCGAGCCTCGACGAATTCCTCGATCGGCTCGTCGTGCCACCCGTCGTCATCCCGGTACTCGATCGTCGCATCCGGATGGAAGCAGTTCCGACGCTTCGCGGCGTGGAAGTACGGATGCGCGTAGCCCACCGCGGCCGACGTGAATCCGATCACGCGGCCGACCGTCGCGGCGCTCGTGTGTGGCGCCATTCCGAAGACGAGCTCGCCGACGAGGTCATCGCGCTCGTTCAGCTCATAAAAGCGCGGAAGCCCGTAGAACTCCTCCAGCAGGTCGTCGACGAAGGCGGCCGTCCGCATCATGTGTTCGGCGGCGCCGTCCGAGAGGACGACGTCCTGCACCTTCAGCTCGACCAGCTGGTCGTCGTGTCTCAGCGGCTCGCCGTCGATGTCCTCCTCGTAGCCGAGCTCGCGGAAGTGGTCGGCGGTGACGTCGAGCTCCTCGGGGCGGACGGCGGTGACCGGGAGGTCGGTCATGTCGTACCGCACCGTCCCGTCCTTGAACGAGGTGACGCCGTTTTTGGCGCGCAACACGCCCTTCTCGATCGCCTCGGGCGTCTTGTTCGTCGAGGTGAGCCCCTGAACACCCTTCAGAACGTCGAAGGCAGCCTCGCGCTCGCCGACCGCCTCCAGCGCGGATCGGTAGGCGTCGTTGAGGTCGACCTCCTGATACGCCGCAGCCGTCACCTGCCACTCACAGCGGGGACACTCGACGCGACCCGCCTCGTCGGGCTCACAGACCGTCCCACAGTCGCCACACTCGTAGTGCAGTTCGGTGTGCGTGCCGCATTCCGGACAGTCCGCGCGGTAGGTGTGGGTGCCGCAGTCGGGACACGCCCGCTCGTTCACCTCCAGCTCGAGCCGGCCCCGGCGGCCGCGGTCGTCCATGGTCCGGGCCGCCTCCGCGACGTCGCGTTGTGGACCGCCGGCCTCGTTGATCGGAAAGAGCGTGTGAACGGCGGGCGAGAGGTCCCGGCTCTCCGATTTCTCGGGGCGTCCCATCCGGTTTCCGATCCGGGTCGGTGCCCGTTCGCGAACCGTGAACGGGGCGACCTCGTTGACGGCCTTCATCGCGTTCTCGCCGCCGTCCCACGTGCGGGCCGACGCCGAGAGCTCGTCCCACGTCCGCCGGAGCCCGTCGTCGGTCCCGAGCGAGCGCGCGAGCGGACGCCACGTCGGGATGCGGAGCGCGTCCGCGGTCCGTGTGTGCTCGACGAGCAGCGCCTCCAGCGCCGCCCGCGTCGTCTCCGTCCGCTCGATCGTCAACACGCCCTCGACGATCTCGCCGTCGGCGACCGCCGCCGCGAGCGCCTCGAACTCGTCGACTGAGAGGTCGTGCCAGAGGTAGGTGTACTCTGGATGCAGCGGACAGTCGTACGCGGCGGCCCACTCGAGTGCGGCCTCGACGGAGGGATGCTCGAGGTCGACGTGCGGGTCGTCGGAAAGCGCCTGCACGTCCGCGCCCGCTGCCTCGAACTCCTGTATCCACCACTCGTGGACGTAGGAGGCCGGCACGAGCGCGTGGTTGTTCTCGACGAACTCCCCGAAATTGACGAGGTACTCGCCGAGATCGAGGATCTCCTCGACGCCGTTGCGGATCGCGAGGGCCTCCTCGGGATCGTCGATGCGACGGACCTCCCCGTTCGCGAGGCGGACCGTCGGCCCCGCGATGGAGTCGACCGGCACGACTCCGTGGGCCTTCCCGGGACGCTCCGTTTTGATCTGCGTTCCCGCCGCGAGGAAGTCGTCGACGATATGCATCGTCGCCGGGTGGACGCCGCCGGTCGCGAAGCCGTGATTTCTCGCACGCCCGTATCGGAGCCGGAAGCCGCCCGCTTCGGAGGGATGCGTGAAGACGGGCCGCCCGGCGATGAGGTCCCGCAGGAACTTCTCGGACGGCTTCGGACGAGGCGGCCCGGCGGAGTCGCTCGCCCCACCGTCCGCACCGGCATCGTCGCCGTCAGCGTCCGCACCGTCGCCGCCGCCCGCCGCGTCGCCGTCGACCGACCCGCCTCCGTCGTCCTCGCCTCCCTCGACCGCTCCGCCCTCGGCGTCCTCGCCGTCCTTCCCGATGGTGCCGTCGATGAGGTCCTGCAGCCACGGCCAGTCGACCTCGTCGAGATCGCGGGTGTATCGCTGGATCTTCGGCGCCTTGAGGGCGATCCCCTCGGCGGCGACGAGACACATCCCGCCGCGCGCGGAGTTGGTGTCGACGCGCTCGAGGTCCCGGAACCCGGACACCTCCTCGTCGCCGGTCGCCTCCCCGTCGAGCATGATCGGGATGTGTCGTGCGATGAACTTCGACTCCTCGTCCTTCGGCGTGTACTGGAGGCCCGTCTCCTTGTCGTAGAGGGCGATCTCCTCGGCATACCGCTCGACCTCCTCGGTTCGCGGCTTGTACTCGTCGATGCCGAGCAGCGACCGGGCGTAGTCGGCGACGAGCACGGAGAGTGCCTGTGCGGTCCCACCCGCCGAGCGGATCGGGCCCGCGTAGTAGACGTTGATGAACTCCGTACCGTCGTCGTTCTCCAGCAGTTCGACGCGGTCGATCCCCTCGATCGGCGCGGCGACGACCCCCTCGGTCAACAGCGCGACCGCCGTCCGCACGGCACCCTCGACCTTTCCGGCGCGGGAGTCGTAGTCGCCGACGGTGCCCTCGACGAAGTCGGTAACGAGCGCCAGGGCGGCCTCCTCACGGGACATCTCGCCTTCAAGCTCGCGGACTCGCTCCGCGACGCCGTCGATCCCGAGGATGTTCTCCACGCGGTCGGCCATGTCGCGGGCGACCGGGATCTCGATCTCCGGCTCGGGGTCCTTCCCCTGTCCCTTCGCGGCCTCGGCGACCTCGAAGGCCTCGTCGAGCCGCTCCTCGATGCGCGCGAAGTAGCGCTCGTCGTCCGGTCTCATTCGTCACCCCGCGTGCGGATCGATCCGGTGGCCGCGCCAATCACAGCCAGAGGTCGAGGTCGGTGACGGGGTCGTGCTCACGTTCGAGCGGCTCCGCGAACGCCCGGAGGTGACACTCACCGGCCCAGACGGTCGCCGAGTCGAGGTGACCGGCGAGCGCCTGACCGCTCGGTCGGGATAACACCGCGTGCGTGTGCGCGAAGACGTCGCCGTCGAGCAGCGAGACGTTGCCGATGCAGGCGGCCACCTCCAGCGGCTCCTCGAAGGTGACCGAGCGGTACTCGGCATCCTCCTGGTCGTAAAACCAGACGTCGGCGTCCTGCACCGCGCCGAGCGCCGTGAACCAGCCCGCCTCGACGTCCTCCTCGCGGGCGAGGTCCTCGATCTCCTCGCGCCAGTCGGCCCCCGTCTCGAACCGCGCGACGTACTCGGCCGTCGGCTCGACTTCCCGATAGTCCATAGGAACCGCTCACGGACCACGGGGGCAAAAAGCCTTCAGTCGGCGATCCGGACGTGCAACGGAGACTTTCATATCGCACCATGCAATTTATGCCCACGATGGGCTCCGTCGTGGGGAACGATCCGAAAGCCGATTTTAAGACCCCAAACGAGCACGAGCGGCCTCAAACGGCCGATGTCGAAAGACACCGCATCCGGATCGGTCGCCGTCGCGTTCCTCACTCCAGCAAGCCGGCGGCGTCACTCGGCGATGGTCGAACGGAAGGACGAAACGAGCGCGCCTCAGAAGGGGGCCTGCGGCCCCTCGTCGTCCTCGCCGTCGTCGGACGTCTCGCCGGGGAAGGAAGGCGACATGCCGCCGGTTCCGCCGAGGTCGCCGTCGGCACCGGAACTCATGCCCGTGTCCGCGTGAACCGTCTCGATCTCGGGGATCTCCTTGACCATCCGCGACTTGATCGCCTGGATCGTCATCGGCGAGATGCCGCAGCCGGAGCAGGCGCCACCGAGCTGAATGTGGACCTCTCCCGTCTCGCGGTCGAGGTGGCTGATCGCGGCGCTCCCGCCGTGCATCTGGATCTGCGGGAAGTTCCGCCGCAGGAAGTTCGTGATCCGTTCGCGAAGGTCGTTATCGGGGTCGCTCGTCTCCGTGCTCATACGGACCGGTTGGCGAGCGCCGGGCTTATGTGTTTGGTTCGTGTCGATCTACCGGTTCGAGCGTCGGGACCCCGCCTACTCCGGGCGGTCGACCCCGAGGGTCCGGTGAAGCTCCGACTCGATCCGCTCGACGTACTCCGCGAGGACCTCCTCGAACGTCTCGTCGTCGACGAGCACGCCCTGTAGTCGGTCCCGCGGGTTCTCGGGAAGCTCGACGTGGAAGGTGCCGTCCTCGTAGAACGGCTCGGACTCGTTGAGCACCATCTGGTCGATCCCGTGGATCAGTTCCGAGTCGTGGCGCTCGTTCATGTGGTTGAACGCGTTCTTGTACGCCCGCTGGAGCTCCTGAAAGTAATGGACGTACTTATCCTCGAACTTCTCGGGGTCGAACTCGTCGGCCATGTCCGCGTCTGCGTGACGCGCGGGAAAAAACCGGTCGATCCCGCCCGCACGGGGCGAACGAGAGCGATCCGCGTCGACGGCCCGTGAACGCCTGTCCGCGCCGGTACAGTTCATGACGCTATATCAAATCGCACTTTCACGGTGCTCGGGTGGGTCCGTCGACGGCGCAAACGTGGCTCTCCCGTGGAAGGTGAGCGTCCCACGGCGGGAGCGGTCGACTCGACCGAGATTCGACAAAGAGCGGACGCACCGCTCGTCGTGGAAAAACGGAATGTTGCGAGGGAAGAACGCTCCGAGAGCGCCCTTCCGCATCACGGGGGGTGGACCCCGGCGATGCGAGGGGAGGGATTTGAACCCACGGACCTCTACAGGAGCGGATCTTGAGTCCGCCGCCGTTTCCGGGCTTGGCTACCCTCGCACGCGGTCGACCATTCGCGGGTGTTCGGGTAATTCCTTTCGGATCGGCTCGGTCGGCGTGGATCATTCGTCCGGTTCTGATTCCCGCGATTTCGATAAGCTCGGCCCTCCCCGCCGGATCGGTAACCGTTAGAAGGCCGCGGACGCACGTTCCACCCATGGACGAACACACCCGCGATCCCGGCGTTGCCCCGCCGCTCGGGAATCCGACGGGGTGGAACCCCGTCCCACCCGGCGACGAGGCGCTCGAGGGCGACGCGGCCGGTTCCGGGCGCGAGTCGGCGGACGCCGACCGAGGGGCGGACGGACGCTCGCCCCCGGAAGCCCGGGTCGCGGGTGGGTACTGGGAACACGCGACCCTCCGGCGGGCGACCGAACACGGCGTTCGGCTGTACAACGCGGGCGCGTATCACGAATCACACGACTGCTTCGAGGACGAGTGGTACAACTACGGCCGCGGGACGACGGAGAGCGCCTACCTCCACGGGATGGTCCAAGTCGCGGCGGGCGCGTACAAACGTGTCGACTTCGAGAACGACGACGGGATGCGTTCGCTCTTCGAGACCGCCCTCCAGTACCTCCACGGCGTTCCGGCGGACTTCTACGGCGTCGACATCGACGACGTCCGCGACCGGCTCCGTCGCGCCCTCGATGATCCGGAGGCGCTCGACGGCTGGCGGATCACGCTCGATGGCGCCCGCCCGGAGGCCTATCCGGCCGACTACGAGTACGCGGAGCGGCTGGAACACGGGCCGTAGGTTCGTCGGTCGGTCCCGTACACGATCCGAACGCCACTTAGCCGCCGGGCTCCTTGGAAACGCATGGACGTCTTCGAGCTCGGAGAGGGACCGCCGGAGGTCGCGGTCGTCGGCGCGATCCACGGCGACGAGCCCTGCGGCGCCCGCGCGATCGATCGCCTCGTAAACGAGGACCCCGCCGTCGAGCGGCCGATCAAGCTGATAATCGCCAACGAGGAGGCGCTCGCGGCGGGCGAACGCTACCTCGAGGAGGACCTCAACCGGGCGTTCCCCGGCGACCCGGACGCCGAGACCCACGAGGGGCGACTCGCCCATCGGCTCCGGTCGGAGCTGACGGGATGTACCACCCTCGCGGTCCACTCGACGCAGTCGTACGCGGAGCCGTTCGCCGTCGTCGACTCGATGGACGAGGTGACTCGCGGCGTCGCCCCACACCTCCCGGTCGACGTCATCATTCAGACCGACGCGTTCACCGAGGGGCGACTGGTCGAACACCCGCACACGCTCGAGGTGGAGGCCGGCCTGCAGGGCTCGGAGGCGGCCGCGGACAACGCCTACTGGCTCGTTCGGGCGTTTCTGGCCGCCACCGGCGCCCTCTCCGCGCCCGGCGCGGACGACGTCGTCGACGCCGGCGGCCGCGACGACGTCGAGGTGTTCCGGCTGCGTGACCGCATTCCGAAACCGCCGGCCGAGGAGTACGAGGTGTTCGCGCGCAACTTCCGGCGCGTGGAGGACGGCGAGCGTTTCGCCGCCGCCGACGGCGAGGCGCTCGTCGCCGAGGAGCCCTTCTATCCCGTGTTGCTCTCTGCGTACGGCTACCGCGACCAGTTCGGCTACGTCGCCGAGAAGGTCGGCGCCATCGAGTAGCAGGGGCCGGACGATCCGCCCGCTGCCCGTCATCTCCCGACCGGAGCGGTTCACGCGATCTTCATCATCCGCGTCTCGAACTTCCCAACGCGAACCTTCACCCACCCGGCCAGTTCGGCGTCGAGGTCGGGATCGTCGGTGTCCACCCGGAGGACGCGGACGTCGTCGAGCTTCGCACGTGAGGCGACGATCCGGATGTCGCACTCGCGGATCACCGCCGGCGACAGCTGTGGATTTCCTCGTCCGAAGACGAATCCCTGCCCCCCTATCGGCGAGACGACGATGACGTTCTCCTCGCCGAGTGCGTCGAGTATCTCGGCCTCCGTGGCGTCACGTACGATGGTCTCGCCGTCACGCCAGACGTCGACGCCGATGGGGGAGGGGTCGAAGCCGAGCTCGGCCTTGATCGCGCCGACGGTCGAGCCCGGGCCGAGCACGTAGGTGACGCCAGGCCGATCCCGGATGTCGGCCGCGACGCCCTCCGCGAGCGATTCCACGGTGCCGCCGCCGGTCTGTTTCGACGACTGGAGATCCTCGGCGACGGGGACGTGTGCGACCGCTCTGAGTTCGGGGGTGACCTCCCCCTCGCGATACTCGTCCTCGTTGATGTCCATGACCTCACGGCGCTCGGTGCGCGAGAAGGTCGCGACGACCTCGGCGGCGTCCTCCGGCGAGACCGCGAAGACGGACGAGTAGACCTTCACGCCCGCGGGAACACCGAGCATCGGTACCTCGGTTCCCTCCAGCGCCTCGGCGACGTCCGCGGCAGTACCGTCGCCACCGACGAAGACCACGACGTCCACGTCGCGGTCGAGGAAGGCCTCGACCGCCCGCTTCGTGTGCTCGGCGGTGGTGGACGGGACGCCGTCGGACGGGGCTTTCTCCTCGTCGTCGCTCACGTCCATCACGTCCACCACGCCGACCGGATCGATGCCCGCCTCCCGGACGAGCGACGCGCCCAGCGGGTCATTCGCGGTCGTGATCTCCACGTCGGGAACGATCTCGACGAATCGGTCGAGCGCGCGCCGCGCGCGATCGGGAGCCCGCGGCTCGGCGCCCCGCTCCACCGCCTCCACGACCTTTCCGTCGGTTCCCTTCAATCCGACCCGACCGCCCATCCCCGCGATGGGGTTCATCACGAACCCGACGTGCATGTCGGTCACTCGCGGGCGACAGAACATAAACGCGACGTGCGGGATCGTCCCGAACGCGACGGATGGGTTCGGCACCGGCGCGACCGAAGGCTCAACGCTTAAGAGAGCCCCCGGACAAGGGCCGATAATGATCCCGTTCGCCGTTCAGCCGGAGCCGCTTCCGATCGACGCGACCGCGACCGCGATCCTCGCCGTCAGCGTCGTGATCACCGTGCTGTGGGTCGCGTACCTGTACCGCTGATCCCGTCGCCAGCGCGACTTCTGCCGTCGGCACGACCCCCGCAGTCGATTGTAACGTCGTTCGACCACTTCGGCCGCAGTTTCACCGTCCGTGTTTCGCGGGCGCCTCCGATCGGTCCCGAAGCCACGCGGCGGCCGCCTCGGCCTCCGCGGCGTCGTCCGCTGTGATCTTCACCGTGACGTGATCGCCGGGATAGGAGCCGACGCGCACCGCGAACCGCTCCTGAAGCTCCGTGAACCGATCGAGCAGCGCGCTCTCCGGCTCCGCGACGTTGACCACGACGGTGTGGGTCGGGGTGCCCTCGAACTCGTCGGCGATCGACTCGAACATCGCCTTCATCTCCGCGGGGACGCCCGGGAGGACGTACGCCGACTCGACGACCGCGCCGGGAGCGACTCCCTCGACGTTCGCGAGCGGGCGACAGCCCGCGGGAAGGTGGGTCGTCTCCGCGGTGAGGTCGTCGGCGCTGTAGCCGCGCTCCGCAAGCCACGTGGCGGCCTCCTCGTTCGGCGCGACGTCGCGACCGAAGGCGGCGGCGACCGCCTCCATCGTCACGTCGTCGTGGGTCGGACCGAGCCCGCCGGTGACGATCACGGCATCGTACTCCGCGTGATGCTCGTTGACGACGCGAGCGATCTCACCGACCTCGTCGGGCACCACGGTCACCCGCCGAACCTGGACCCCGCGGTCGGACAGCTGCCCGCAGAGCCACGTCGCGTTCGTGTTCTCGGTGTCCCCGACGAGCAGCTCGTCCCCGACGGTGACGATGGCGGCGTGCATATCGGAACAACGGGCGGACGGCTCAAAAGGGCGCTGGAGGCGGCCGGGAGCTACGGCCGGTCGTTTTCGTCGTCCTCCTCCTCGTAGACGCCGAGCCCCATCTCCATCCGCCGTCGCTTTAGCTCCTCAAGCTGGCGACGGAACCGCAGCGTCCCGGCGACGGCGACGACCGTCGCGATGAGCGCGATGCCCGCGAAGATCACCAGGTCCCGCTCGCGGTACGACTGGACGACGATCGATCCGCTGGTCACGGAGTCCCAGACGATCCGGTCGCGGCCGTCCACCTGCTCGACGCTATGGCTCCGCGGGGAGACGTGGCCGACGAGGGGAACCGCCGTGCTGAAGCCCTCCGGGAGGGTGACCGCGTACGAGCCCTGCACGTACGTCAGCATGGTGAACCGTCTCGGCGATCCGTCGCCGGAGAAGGCGACCTTCCCGTCCTCCATGTCGTCGGCGAACCGGACCCAGACCTCGTCGGGCGTCTGGTCGACCTCGCCGCCGCGTGCGCGAAACTCGCTGCCGTTTATGACGGTTCCGTCGGGGTACTGGTATCGAAACGCCCGGAACTCCAGCGGCTGGTCGCCGCCGTAGACGGTGTCCCGATAGAGCCGAAGCGAGTCGCGTTCGGAGACGTTGTAGACGACGGTGTAGGTCGCGTCCGCCGAGAGATCGAAGTCCGCGTCGCGGTCGGTGGTGAAGTCGTACTCGCGGGGGGGCTCGGCGTCGAGCGTCTCGTTGGACATCTCGCCGCCGCCGGTGACGTACGCGAGACAGCCGGCGCTGACGACGAGGACCACGATGCAGGCGAGCGCGAGGGCGAATCGACGGTTCACGGGTAGTTGAAGTTCGGTTGGTGTGGAACGGCGCTCACGGACGGTCAGACGACACAGCGCATCTCGGCCGGGAGGTAGCCGCCGATGGCGGCCAGCAGTCCCGGCGGGTCGGTTCCCTCCGCACAGACGATGCTTTGTTCGAGCAGCCCGAGCCGCTCGACGGTGACGATGTCCTGAGCGTGGCCCGCGCGGTTCACCGTCGCGCGCACCTCCCCGCGGGTCGCGGAGTTGACGTTCACGCGTCCCGGCCCGCGCTGCCAGTCGTAGAGCCGGTCGCGTTCGCCGTCGGCGAGCCGGTTGGGGCCGACGTCGCCGTCGGCTCCGTCGGGATCGGTTCCGTCGTCCCCACAGACGAACCGCATCGGGAGGTGTTGGACGAGCCCGAAGCGCTCGACGACCTGCTCGGGCGAGCCGACGCCGAGCCCGATCTCGTCCGCCGGGATCCGCACCTCCTCGCCGGCGTCGAGCACGAAGCCGTCGGCGTCCCACGCCTCGAGCGTCCCGACGTACTCCTCGCCGGGCTCGAGACCGTCGTCGTGGGCGACGATCTCGCCCCAGGTCTCCGCGAGGACGTTCCGGGCGACCGTGGCGTCCTCCCCGGTCACGTCGACCTGCACGAACCCGTCGTCGCGGACGCCGACCTGCCAGTCGACGTCGAGGTCGCCGACGTCGTTGTCCACGAGCGATCCCATGCCGTCGAGCGCGCGCTCGCGGGCGTCACCGGCGACGTAACACTTGGTTGCGAGGACGACCATCAGCCGGTCACGTCCACGTTGAGTTCGTCGCGGATCTCCTCGACGCGGTACTCCATCGCCTCGCGGAGCCGGTCGTTATCCATCGATTCGACGGGCGAGCCGCACTCGGGACACTCGAAGCCGAAGTCCATCGCCTCGCCGAACTCGAAGCGGATCGAACACACCTCACAGAGGTAGAACTCGTGGGTGCGCTCGTACTCCTCGCGCTCCTCTAACGCCTCGAGCAGGCGGTACATCTCCTCCTCGAGGTTCTCCGGGATGTTGTCGTAGTGGAACGTCCAGAGGTACGTCAGCCAGCCGGAGTCCTCGTCGCGGACCCGCCGGTAGGTGGCCAGGTCGTTCTCGTAGAGGATGAAAAGGGCCCGGCGTACGTCGTTCAGTTCGAGCCCCAGCTCCTCGGCCAGCTCCTCGTCGGTCACCTCGCCGTCGGGCGGCGCCGCGGCGACCGGCATCCCCGTCGGCCCCACCAGCTCGTGGAGGTACTTCTGGATGACGGGGTCGTTCAACAGATCCTCAAAAGCCATTACCCGAATTTCGGGCAGGAACGGGGTTAAAAGCTCCGGAAGGCGGACGAACGTGTCGGGGTCGGTCGACTCGATCGTTCGGCGATGGCGCCCGTCGATCGACGCCCCGACAAACCTTTAGGTCGGCCGCCGTCCCACGATCCCGTATGCCGAGGACGGATCGGACGCACACGACCGGGAAACCGATGACGGACGGCGGCTCCATCGACGAGCGTGCGTCCGCGACGGACGACGACGAACGTCCATCCGCGGACGACGAACGTCCACACGCGGACGACGACGAACGAACGGGACGAGTGGCTCGCCGGCGATCGGTCCTCGGAGCCGTCGCACTCGCGCTCGTTCCGGTCGGGCTCGTCGCACCCGTGGTCGTCCCGCTCGCCGTCGTCGGCGGTCTCGGTCCCCTCGTCGGGGTCGCCCTCGCCGCGATCGTCGGTCTCGGCGGGTCGGTCGCACTCGGACCGGTGGTCGTCGATCGCTGGCTCGGCCGGCTTCCCGATGCCGACCTCGACGATCGGCCGACCGCGTTCATCGAGGACCGGGTCGACGACCTCGCCTCGTCGGTCGACGTCGACGCCCCGGCGGTGCGGGTCGTGCGGGGCGACGCAGCCAACGTCGCCGTCGTGGACGGGTTCCGCGGCTCGCGGATCGTCGTCTCGGCACGGCTGCTCTCGTTGCCACGGGAGGAGCGTGACGCCGCGCTCCGTCACGCGCTCGTGCGGCTTCGGCGCCGCGAGGCCGCGATCACCACCGCGTTGTTGCCGGCGGCGGTGCTCGTGGAGACGCTCGCGCTGCTCGCGACGCTGCTCGTCGGACGCCGAAACGAGCGCACCGCCGCGGACCGGCGCGTCAATCGGATCCACGGCTACGAACCCGACCACGACCGGATCCCGGGACCGATCTACGCCGCGGCGGGCGTGATCCTGTGGCTCCCGTTGCTTCCGGTTTGGATCCCCTTCGTCGTCGGCGACCGGCTCCACGTCGCCGAGGGCCGTCGGGCGGCCGACGTCGCCGTCGCACGGGCGGGACGGGAGGAGCGCGACGGGCTTGCGAACGCGGTCGCGTTCGCCCGTGATGCCGCCGGCGCGGCCGACTGGCTCCCGCTTCTCGACCGGCTCTCGTTCGTCACCGTAGTCGACGAGGAGACCGGACGCGTTCGCGGAACGACCAGACAGGAGGCCAGGATCCGGCTGGCGAGGCTTCGCTCGAAGCGGACGATCTGACCACGCGGCCGCTCGCGTCAGGTCTCCTCTTCCTTCACGTCGCCACTCGCGTCGTCCTTCGCAGCGACATCCGCGTCGTCTCCCTCCTCGTTCGCGGCGTCGACGACCTTTTTCCCGGTCGCCATCGGGACGACCCGCCTGTCGGCGCCGGTCCATTCCCGGTCGAGTTCGGCGCCCTCGAAGAGGCGGTCAAGGAAGACGGCGAGCCCCGCGACCTCCGAGTGCGGCTGGTTCGTCACGCCGATGTTGTAGTCGGCGCGCTCGTACAGCTCCCACGGCACCTTCTCGCCGCCGACGACGACGAGCAGGTCGCGGGGGGGATCGCGCGTCGCCTCGCGGATCGACGACTCCACCGTCTCCACCCGCTCGCCGTACATCGTCAGATGGACCACGATCCCCTCGAACTCCCGCACTGCGGCCTTCTGATCGCCGTGGATCTCCACGATGAATGGGCCGCCGAACCGGTCGGTGATGTCGCGGATCGTCTTCGCCGAGCCGCTCGCGTTGTCGGGGAGGATCACGCGGTCGGCGCCGAGCGCTCGGGCGGTCAGTCCGACGTGCGTCGTCATGCGGTCGTCTCGGCCGGGTCGATGGCCGTATCGGAGGACGACGACCTCGCGATCGTCGTTCATCTCACGCGACCCTCACGTGCGTCGGTGCCCCCGCCGCGTTCCTCACGTGCGTCGTTCATGGATCGGGTCCGTCGGGCTGGCTGGTGGACCTTTCGATATATGGCGGCGTCCGTCGACTGTGGCTCCGGATTCGAGATGACCGGCCGGATCAGGCGGTTTCCATCTCCTTTTCGAGCTCGCGAAGGCGCTCGATGCGCTTCTCGGTGGAGGGGTGCGTCGAGGCGATCTTTCCGATGAACCCGGAGCGGATCGGGATGATGAAGAACGCGTTCATCTCCGCCTCCTCGCGGAGGTCCTCCTTCGGCACCCGGTCCATCCGACCGCTGATGCTGACCAGCGCGGAGGCAAGCGCGCCCGGCTTGCCCGTGATGAGCGCCGCGCCGCGGTCGGCCGAGTACTCACGGTAGCGCGAGAGCGCCCGGATCAGCAGGAACGAGACGATCCAGACGACGAGCGAGACCGCGATGGCGACGATCACGGGCGCACCCTGGCGGTTGTTTCCGCTCAGGAGCCATCCCCATCGAACGACGAAGAAGGCGATCGTCGAGAGGAACGAGGCGATGGTCATCACCATCACGTCGCGGTTTTTCACGTGTGCGAGCTCGTGTGCCATCACGCCCTCGAGCTCGTCCTCGTCGAGCGTTCGCAGGAGTCCCGTCGTCACCGCAACGGTCGCGTTCTTCTGGTTTCGGCCGGTCGCAAAGGCGTTCGGCACCTGGGTGTCGGCGATCGCCACCTTCGGCTTCGGGAGATCGGCCTGCTGGCAGAGCCGTTCGACCATCCGGTGGAGCTCCGGCTCCTCCTCGGGGGTCACCGTGCGAGCACCCATGCTACGAAGCGCGAGCTTGTCGCTGAAGAAGTACTGGGCGATCGCGAACCCGCCAAGCATGATGAGCGGGAGCATGCCACCCTGGAAGTAGAGGGTGATGAACCCGACGAACACGAGATAGAGGGCGAACAACAGGAACATCGTGAACGCCATGCGTCCACGTAATCCCCAGTCCGTGGTCCATTGCATGGTCGACGCTAGCCGCTGTGCGGCTTAAAATCTGCCGGAGGCGGCGGAACGGCGACACCGTCGCCGAGTTTTTCACTCGGGCCGTGGAGCCGAAAGCATGGAGACCGTCATCGTCACGGGCGGACGCGGCGCGTCCGGCCGCTGGATCGTCGACCGGCTCGCCACAGACCACGAGGTCGTCGTCGTCGACTACGAACGTCCCGGACTCGGCGCGACGCCCGCGGAGAACGTCTCGTTCCGTGCGGCGGACCTAGCCGACCGCGGGGAGGCGCTCGACGTCGTGGACGCGGTCGATCCGGACGCGATGGTCCATTGGGCGGCCATCCCGGTCGCGGGGACCCATCCCGAGGGCCGCGTCTTCGAGACGAACGTGCTCGCGGCACACAACGTGTTGACCGCGGCCGGACGCGCCGGCGCGCGAATCGTGCAGGCCTCGAGCGACGGCGCCTATGGCTTCTTCTTCGCGGACCCGACCCCGATTCCGGAGACGCTTCCGGTGACGGAGGAGCATCCGCTACGGCCCGAGGACCCCTACGGACTCTCGAAGGTGACCGCCGAGGAGACGGCGGCGTCGGTCGCACGCGCCCACGACGTTCCCGCCGTCTCGATCCGCCCCTCGTGGATCCAGTATCCGGGGGCGTACGCCTGCCGCGAGGCGGAGTACGTCGACGACCTCGACGCGGGCGCGGGCAACTTCTGGTCGTACGTCGACGTTCGGGACGTCGCCGACCTCGTCGCCGCCACGCTGGAGGGGACGGCCGGCCACGAGTCCGGAGCGGGTGACGCGAACGCGGGGGAAGCCGCGATCCCGTCCGGCACCCACGAGGCGGTCAACTGCGTCGCGGCGGACAACGCGCTCGGCCGACCGCTTCTGGAACTGATCCGCGAGGTCTACGGCGAGCTGCCGGCGGAGATCGACGTCGACCCCGACGACGACCGGAGCGTCTACTCGACCCGGAAGGCGGAACGGCTGTTTGGCTGGCGGCCGTCACGGTCGTGGCGGACCGCCGCATCGGAGGCGGTTGCGGAGCCGACGCTCGTGACCCGGTGAGGTCGATCGAACGCGGCTCAGTACCGATACTCGTTGAACCAGACCGCGTGTCCCTCGAGGACCGGAACCCGGGCGTCGGCTTCCTCGCCGGATCCCGCCGACTCGTCGCCTCCCGGTGAGTCGTCGACGGGTGCTTCGTCGGACGGCGATCCATCGCGGGTCGACGAGCCGTGGGACGGGCCATCGCGCATGTCAAACACACCCATGAGCGGGAAGAGGAAACTGTTGCTTATAAATGTTGGTCATCCGTCGGAGGTCGCCGCCGCTCGAAGCGAGCGTCGTTCAGTCGACCACGCGATCGATCTCGCCGAGATGATCGAGCACGTGATCCGGCTCGATCCCGCTTCGCGCAAGCGTCTCGTCGTCGGTGACGCCGGAGCGGACGAGGACGGTCGTCATCCCCGCGCGGTTTCCGAGCGCGACGTCGGTGTCGAGCCGGTCGCCGACGACGAGGCACTCCTCCGGCGGGTACGGCAGCCGCTCACGCACGAGGTCGATCGCGGGATCGGAGGGTTTGCCGAGAACGACGTCGGGGTCGCGCTCGGCGACCCCCGCGACGGCGCGAATGACCGCGCCGGATCCGGGGACGTCGCGCTCGGGAGCGGGGATGACGACGTCCGGATCGGTGCCGATGAAGGAAATGTCCCGATCGAGCGCCCACAGGGCGGTACAGAGGTCGTCGTAGTCGAACTCACGGTCGATCGAGACGATCAGCGCGTCGGCGGCCGCGACCTCGTCGGTGACGGAGAGGTCGGCCGCCGTGAACTGTTCGAGCAGGCCCTCCTCGCCGATGACGAGGAGATCGTCGTCGGCGTGATGGGTTCGGAGGTAATCGGTCGTGACGGTGCCGGCGGTGAACACGCGGTCCGCATCGACGTCGAAGCCGGCGTTCCCGAGCCGGGCGACGTAGGCCGCAGCCGGCTTCGTCGGATTGTTCGAGACGAAAAGCGGCTCGACGCCCGACGCGAGTAGATGTCGATATCCCTCGAGGGCGCCCGGGATCGGTTCGTCGCCGCGTACGACCGTGCCGTCCACGTCGAGGACGGCGCCACGGAACTCCATACGAATCCTCAGGGCGGACGCGACCTGAGGGTTGCGGCTCGGATCGATCGACCTCGAACGGAGCGGCGGACCAGGCCATAAAAGCCGCTCAGAAGTCGTCGAGTCCGGACTGCTCGGCGGCGGCGAGAACGTCCGTACAGGTCGACCACGACCGGCGGGCGCAGTCCGGCACGTCGCCGTGGTCGGCCGCGTACGCCTCGAGAAACCGGCGCGTGGCCGGATCGCTCGGGTAGCCGCTGCCGACGCCGTCGTACGCCGGATACGCCTCGTCGACGGCGGCCATCCGTGCGTCCCGAGCCACCTTCGCGACGACGCTGGCGGCGGCGACGACCGGATCGTCGGCGTCCGCGCCGTGTCGCGCGGCGACGTCGACACCCACGACCGGCTCGGCGATCGGTCCGTCGAAGCTCCCCGCCGTCGACTCGACGCGGACGTACGCCCGGAGGTCGTCCCCGTCGCCGGTCGCGTGATCGCGGAGCCGCCCCGCGAACCGTTCCTCGCTGGTGTCGCCTGCGTCCGCGACGACGCGGTCGTTCGGCTCGGCCACGCCGCGGACGGCGGCCGCCTGCGCGAGGACGGTGAGCGTGTTCATGTCGGTCCCGGGCGCGTCGATGGCAGCCGGCTCGACGGCCGCGACGGCGACCGTCACGTTCCGACGGTCGCGAAGCTCAGCGGCGATCACCTCGCGGCGGGCGGGCGTGACCCGCTTCGAGTCATCCACGTTCGCCGGAAGTCGTTCCGGATCCGCGCGAACGGCGGCGGCGATCATCGGCCCGAGAACCGGCCCCTTTCCCGCCTCGTCGACGCCGACGTACACGCTCGTCGGATGGAGACGAAGTGATAAATAGATGCAGGTGGCGTCGTTGCGTCCGACGGTCGACCGGTACCGGTTTAAAAAACCCCGACGGCAGGTGTGACCCTTCGAAACGACCGTATCCGCAGCCACCCTCACGCCGCGTATGAGACGCCGAACGTTCATCGGCGGACTCGTCGCGTCCGCGGCGGCACCGCTTGCCGGGTGCGTCGATCGTCCCGGCAGATACGGCGATGGCTGATCGCGTTCAGCGCGTTCAGCCGACCCGATGACACGGCCGCCGTCCCCAGAGCTGACGACCGGATCGCGGACGTCTCGCTCGTGCAGGCCGCGGTCGACGACGTCGGCGAGGAACGGCGGGTGTCGCCGGAGGAATATCGAGAGCTGGACGCCGTGCTCGCCGAGCTGCCCGACTATGAAGCGGACGAGGAGGGGGCCCTCGATGTCGGGCTACTACGTCGACGATCCGACCGTCGGCTACTGGCCGGTGCTCCGGTCGATCCCCGAGTGTCGTGACTCGCTGGGTTCGCGTCTCATCACCGAACGGGACGACCGTCACGCTCCGACCCTCCGTTGGGTCGATGATCGGCTGGACGCCCCGCCGGAGGCAGCGCGCCCGCACTGCGGGTCCAACGACGCGCCGTCGAGCGCAACGAACCCGCGTCGCCGGACGCAACGTCCTTTTATCCTGCCGGCGAACGCCGGGGTATGACCACACGTGAGTTCGACGGGATCCGACTGGAGAAGGTACACGAGCACGTCTGGGAGATCCCCCGTGAGGGTGAGATGAACGTGTCCGCGCGCGTGCTCGCCAGCGAGAAGCTTCTGGAGGCGATCGCCGACGACAAGACTCTCCAACAGCTGCGGAACGCGACGCACCTTCCGGGGATCGTCGAGCCGGCCATCTGCATGCCGGACGGCCACCAGGGCTACGGCTTCCCGGTCGGCGGCGTGGGAGCCATCGACGCCGAGACCGGCTGCATCTCTCCCGGAGCGATCGGCTACGACATCAACTGCGGCGTCCGCATGGTTCGGACGAACCTGACCGACGACGAGGTCCGGGGACGCGAGGAGGAGCTGGTGGACGCCCTCTTCGAGGCGGTTCCCTCGGGGCTCGGCGGCGGCGGCGTCATCGACGGCGACGCGGACGCGATCGAGGGCGTGCTCGAACGCGGCGTGGAGTGGGCCGTCGACGAAGGCTACGGGATCGAAAGCGACCTCGCGAACTGCGAGGACGAGGGGCGCCGTCCGGACGCGCGTCCCGAGTTCGTCTCCCAGAAGGCGAAGGATCGCGGGCGCAACCAGATGGGCTCGCTCGGGTCGGGCAATCACTTCCTCGAGGTCCAGCGCGTCACCGACGTCTTCCGCGAGGAGGTCGCCGCCGCCTACGGGCTCTCGGAGGGGCAGGTCGTCGTGTTGATCCACTGCGGGAGCCGCGGGCTCGGCCACCAGACCTGCAACGACTACCTCCGGCGGATCGAGAAGACGCACGGCGACCTGCTCGCCGAGCTGCCGGACAAGGAGCTGGCGGCCGCGCCGGCCGGCTCCGAACTCGCCGCGGAGTACTACGGTGCGATGGGTGCGTGCATCAACTTCGCGTGGGTGAACCGCCAGCTCATCACCCACCGCACGCGCGAGGTCTTCGGCGACGTCTTCGACGCCGATCCCGTCGACGACCTCGGGATGGAGCTGCTCTACGACGTCGCCCACAACATCGGGAAGAAGGAGACCCACGAGGTCGGCGTCGGTCCCGACGGGCTGCCGGCCAGGGGCGACGACGTCGTCGAACGTGTGGAACGCGACTTGTACGTGCATCGGAAGGGTGCCACGCGGGCGTTCCCCGCAGGCCACGAGGACGTTCCCGAGACCTATCGGGAGGTCGGCCAGCCGGTCATCATTCCGGGAAGCATGGGGGCCGGATCGTACGTCCTTCGCGGCGGCGAGGCGTCGATGGGCCTCTCGTTCGGCTCGACCGCCCACGGCGCCGGCCGGCTCATGAGCCGGACGCAGGCGAAACGGGAGTTCTGGGGCGGCGACGTGCAGGACGACCTCCGGGAGGGACAGGCGATCCACGTGAGGGCCCAGTCGGGCGCGACGATCGCCGAGGAGGCGCCCGGCGTCTACAAGGACGTCGACGAGGTCGTGCGCGTCAGCGACGAACTCGGCATCGGCGACAAGGTAGCCCGCACGTTCCCGATCTGTAACGTTAAGGGGTGAGCGCCGGGCCGAGTCCCGAACGACTCACCCTTTATGCCCGATGACGCGGCCATTCCGTTCCACGATGAGCCGCAGACCGCTCGATCCACGCGCCGCCTTGGATCACGCCGCAGAGATGGCCGAGACCGCCGCCTCGCCGTCCCGCCGATCGCTGCTTTCCGGGGTCGCCACCCTCGTCGGTGCCGCCGTCGCCGGGACGGCGGCGATCGTCTCGACGACGGAGCCCACGGCCGCGGTCGAAGCCGACCCGGCCGCCTTCGAGGTCGGGGATGGGCCCACGGTCACGAGCAACGACGGCCGGGTGGCCTCCCTGTATCTCTCACCGGCGATCGCGGTCTCGTGGGCCGACTTCGGCGACGGGGTCGACGAGGTCGAGATCACCCTCGCGGTGGGCGGCGAGGCCGGCGTCGACGTCGTCTACGCGGAGACGCTGCAGGCATCCGATCCGGATGCGACGCCGGGCGACGTCTCCTCGATCGAAGCGGCGGAGGGAACCGACGAAGCTGCCGAAAGCGCTCCCGATTTCGACGCGGTCGACGGCAGCATCACGGTCGAACTCGACCGCGCCGACGTCACCGAACGGGGTGACGCGGTGACGAGCGACGCGTTGAGCGACGACGCGCTCGATGGGGGCGGATCGACGACGACCGAGCTGGACGTCGTGCTTCGTGCGGAGGTCCGCGGCGGAGCCGATGAGGCGAGCGTCGTGCGGACGTCGACGCTCGAGGTCGGCGTCGAGAACCCGGCGGGCGACGCGGATGCTGGCGGGAACGTGGAGGTATCGGCATCGTGATCGAGCCGCCGAACGATCGCTCCCGGCCTCCGGAGCCGCCGAACGATCGCTCCCGGCCTCCGGAGCCTACCACCGGTCGCTCCGGGCCTCCCGCCCCAGATGCTCCTCGACGGCCGCCACCTTGTCCGCGGCGCTCGTCCCGGCCGTTCGCTTGTCGTCGATCTTCAGGAGCGTGGAGACGCGGTCGCCGTCGACCGCCTTGTGTGCGGCGGCGACCGCCGCGAGCAGCGTGTCGACGTCGTCGGCCTCGATCACCGTTCCCATCGGGTTCGTCTCGTAGGCGACGTCGAACTCCTCGAGCGCGGCCACCGCCTTGGCGACCTCGCCGGACATGCTTCCCTCGATCACCGGTGCGACGCTCAACAGCGCGACGACGGTCATACGTGACCGGTCGGCTCGTGTGGAGTAAAGGCTCCCGACGGTCACTCCCGATCGAAGACGTCCCGCAGGAACGAGAGCTGATGGCCGACGGCCGGCTCGAAGTCGGCGGCGAACGCCGAGAAGTGGTCCATCGGCATCGAGACGAAGGTGCCGCGGTCGAGCCGCTCGACCGCCTCGGCGACGTCGTTTGCGGGAGCGACCGGATCGTCGGTACCGGCGAGCAGCAGCGTCGGGACGTCGACCCCGTCGATCCCGTCGATCGGCCGGTGACCGACGAGTCCGAGAAGCGACCGGGCGGGCGTCTCGTTGTGCCAGCGCGACTCCCGGTCGACGAGGTCGAGGTACCCACGTTGGGTGCCGGATTCGGTGAGGAGCGCCAGTTCCTCCGTCCCGCCGACGACGGGGACGGTCCTGCCACGACCGATCCGATGGCCGAGCCGGTCCCGCAGTCCGGCCAGCAGCGCTCGGGCGACGTAGCGTCCGCCCCGTGATCCGACGAGCCGGCGGCCGTCGAGCAGCGGCGCCACGCCGATGACCGCGTCGACGTCGCGCCGGTCGGCCGCGAGTGACAGCGCCGTTCCAGCCGTGAGCGACGTGCCCCAGAGAACGCGGCGGCGACCGACCGCGTCGATGCGCGAGAGGCGGTCGAGCGCGGCCGACTGGTCCGCCCGGTGACGCGCGGGAGCGACGACTCCGTCGTCCCCATCGGACGCGCCGAATCCGCGGTGGTCGAAGGTGAACGCGGCGTAGCCGGCGTCGGCGAACCGCTCGGCGACGGCCGGCTGGCCGAAGCTTCGTTCCGCGGCGAGGCCGGGCGCCATCACGATCGCGGGCGGCTCGTCCGACCCGGGCGGGAGATACAGCGTCCCGCGACAGGTCTCGCCGTCGGCGTCGAAGGCGATCGACCGGGTAGCGAAGCGTTCACGCGGCGGCCGTTCGAGCCGGCGCTGGGCCCGGTTCACCGGAACGCGGCGGGTCACGCGTCGGACCCCTCCGGTTCGACGTGCTCCAGGGTTCGAAGCACGCGCGTCGAGAACTCGGTCTCGGTCAGTTCGTCGTCGATCAGCGCCTCGAACCACTCGCCGTCCGCCCGCCACGTGCCGAGGACGTCGCCGGGCGAGCGAACGACCGTCGCCTCGACGCGAACCGGGCTCCATGCACCGGCCTCGGCCCGGTCGAGAAGGGCGTTGAGCGCGCGCCCCACCTCGCGTCGGTGGACCTCTCGGCCGGGAAACGCGGTCATGTACGTCACCTCCAACGGCTCGCCGCCGTCGATCGACTCGACGCTGATCCCGTAGCTCCGGAGGGTGGGCTCCACGCCGGCCGCGGACTCGTCGCCGGTCATACCGATCGGTCGGCGGGGTGGGATAAATCGGTACCGGCGCGCGTGCGGTCGAAGTCGGCGACGCGGTCGATCCGTGAGAGCCGTCGCTTCGGGAGTGGACGTCAGAAGCCGCGGGCGGGCGACCGTCCGTGGAGGACGGTCGGGATCGGTTCTGTCAGAGGCACACGATTGTCCCGCGCGGCCGTTTCGATATGGACCACCAATGTATATAAACGATCGGTGAACGCCGTTTCAGTCGCTCGGTTTACATGAACCATCGCCGACGGACGGATCGTCGGCCCGAGGGTGGGCGAGCGTGTCGATTCCGACCGTCACGGCGGATCGGGCCGGGAACGATTTTACGCCCGGAGCGAGAGGTGACGGCATGGACCTCGTCGAAGCGTTCCGTGCGACCGACGCGGCGGTCGCAGTCGTCGGTGCGGGCGGCAAGAAGACGACGATGTACGCGCTCGCCGACCGACTCGACCGGGCCGTCGTGACCGCGACGGTGCGGATCCCGGTCTTCGACGACGCGGTCGGAGCCGTTCACGTCACTGACGACCCCGCGGCGGCGACCCGGGAGCACGGGTTCGGCGGCGGACCGATCGGGCTCGTCCCGGAGCGCGAACGCGAGGATCGCTATCGCGGCTACGAACCCGCCATCGTCGACGACCTGATCGCGGCTCACGACGGCCCGGTGTTGATGAAGGCGGACGGCGCGCGACTGCGGGAGTTCAAGGCCCCGAACGGGACGGAGCCGCGGATCCCCTCGCTTGCGGACGTGGTCGTGCCGGTCGTTGCCGCCGGCGTCGTCGGCGAACCGCTCGACGACGGGGTCGTGCATCGTCCCGAGCGAGTGGCCGCGGTCGCCCGCGATGCCGGCCTCGACGTCGCGGTCGGCGACCCGATCACCGCCGAACTCGTCGGGACGATGCTCGCCAGCTCCCGTGGCGGACTGAAGGGCGTTCCGGCGGAAGCGGTGGCCATCCCGCTGATAAACAAGGTCGACGACGACGAACGAGAGCGCGACGCGAGACGGATCACGAAGGCGGTCGAACGTCGGCTTCGGGACGAGCGCGGAGACGGCGGGCCCGGGGACGGGCGCGGAGATGACGGAACGGCCGTTACGGTTCCCCGTATCGTTCTCGGACGATTGCTGGACGGGACGGTCGTCGACGTCGTGTCGGTTGACGACCGATCCGGACCCGGGCGTCCCTGACCGCACCGCGTCGGCGACGCGCCGTGATCGCCCCGTTTCGATGACCTCCGTCCCGAGTCGAACGGTTCAAGTATTCGCTGGGTGTTCATGACCGTATGAAAGATCAGGGACGCTCCACGCGCAAGCGCACCGGCGGTCGACTGAAGCACGCCTCGAACAAGAAGCGCCACCAGCTCGGTCGCGAGCCGGCGGAGACGACCGTCGGCGAACGACGGATCCAGTACATCGACTCCCGCGGCACCGAACGGAAGATCCGCGCGCTCTCGACGAACCTCGCGCAGGTCGCTGACGGCGGCGAGGTCGTGGAGGCGGAGATCGAGGAGGTCGTCGAGAACCCCTCGAACGTCAACTACGTTCGCCGAAACATCGTCACGAAGGGCGCCGTCATCGAGACCTCGGCGGGCCGTGCCCGCGTCACCTCCCGTCCCGGACAGACCGGCGTCGTCAACGCCGTCCTCCTCGAGTAACCACTGGGTTTTCGTTCTCGCATCGTTCTCGAAGTGGACCCGACGACGAGCAGCCGCTGGAACCCCTGCGCGGCGACCTCGTCACGTGCCAGCCACGTCAATACGCGACCGCCACGTCGTCACGCGGCAGCCGCGTCCCCGTCACACGTCGAAGACGACGTAGGCGTACCACTCCCCGTTCCGACGTTCGAGCGTCATCTCCGAGTAGGTCACCGCCTTGATCTCCCGTGCGTCGACGAGGGACAACGGGACTCCGCGAGCCGTCGCCTCGACGTGCCACTCGTTTCCGGCGGCAGCCGTTTCGTCGGGTTCGTGGACTGCCACCTCGTGATCGGCCGGGAGCACGAGCCGAACGTCACGCTCGTAGACGAGCCCGTCGAGGTAGTCGAAGAGCGCCGCCTCACGGCTCTCGGCCGTGACGGTCATCCCGAACCGCTCGCCGCCCGTCGGAACCGCATCACAACTCGCGGCGGTGAATCCCTCCGCGACGGCCGCGAACACGCCCGACAGCGTTGAGGCGGTCGCCTCGACCGCGACGTCGGCGGTGTGATCACGTAGCTGGTAGCTCACTGGCTGCTCCTTCGTCCGGCGACGGCTTCCACCTTTCCATGGCGGACCGTCCACCTCGGCTCGGGGCGATCGCCGTCGTTTCGCCGACGGCGCCGATGGCGGTGGAGTTATATTCCGCTGGCGTGTTAGACTCTCCCAGTGAGCGTCAACGTGGAGAAACGGACGGACCCGCCCGGCCACGCCGACCACGTCACGGAGGCGTGGAAACTCAAAGAGCGGATCCGCCGGGAGGAGGGCGTTCTCCGGCAGCGCCGTGGCTTCTTCACCGACGCCTACCGCCGATCGACGACGCACCTCCTTTTCGAGGATCGACGACTCGTCGCCTTCGCATCCGTCCGCCGGGACGGCTACATCCTCTTTCTCGCCGTCGCCCCCGACTGCCGCGGTCGTGGATACGCCGAACGGCTCATCGCCGACGTCGCCGAGGACCACCGGTCGGTGACCTGCCACGCGCGCACGACGAACGATCCCGCCCTCGGTTTCTATGAACACCTCGGGTTCGAGGTGAAACGCCGCATCGACTCCTACTACGAGGACGGTGGCGACGCCTTCTATCTGAAGCTCGGCGAGGGGAGCCTGCGTGAGCGGCTCTCCGAGTTCGTCCGCCGCTGACGGCAGCACTCCCGGCGGTCGGGGACGCGGTCGGCGTCGTCGGAACCGACAGTCATTAGCGGCCGCCGCGAGGAGTCGAGCGCATGACCGAGACCACCGCGGAGGCGCTCGCCGATCGGGTTCGTGAGGGCGACCTCCGCCTCCACGAGCTCGAGCAACACGCCGATGCCGACGTCGCCGCCGCTGCCCGGCGGCAGCTCGTCGCCGAGGTAACCGACGCCGACGTCGGCGTGCTCGGCGAGTACGCGTTCGACGCCGCCGACGCCGACGCGAACGTCGAGAACATGATCGGCGCCGTACAGGTGCCGCTCGGCGTCGCCGGACCGGTCACGATCAACGGCGACGCGCTCTCGGGCGACCGCTACCTCCCGATGGCGACGACGGAGGGGGCGCTCGTCGCCTCGATCAACCGCGGCTGTTCGGTGCTCTCCGACGCGGGCGGCGCGACCGCGAGCGTGACGAAGCGGGGAATGACCCGCGCGCCGGTCTTCCGCGTCGCCGACGTGGCGGAGGCGACGGCGCTCGTCGAGTGGGTCCGCGACAACGTTCCGGCGCTGCGGTCGGCCGCGGAGGCGACGACGAGCCACGGCGAGCTGGTCGACGTGACCCCGTACGTCGTCGGCAACAACGTCTATCTCCGGTTCCGGTACGACACCAAGGACGCGATGGGGATGAACATGGCCACCATCGCCACCGGCGAGGCGTGTGACGTGATCGAGGCGGAGACGGACGCGTCGCTCGTGGCGCTCTCGGGAAACCTCTGTTCGGACAAAAAGCCCGCCGCGGTCAACGCGGTCGAGGGGCGGGGACGCTCCGTCTCGGCGGACGTCGAGATTCCGCGGGAAACCGTCGAGAAACGGCTTCACACCTCCCCCGAGGCGATAGTCGAGATCAACACGCGAAAGAACCTCGTCGGATCCGCGAAAGCCGGCTCGCTCGGCTTCAACGCGCACGTCGCCAACGCGGTCGCGGCGATGTTCCTCGCGACGGGACAGGACGAGGCGCAGGTCGTCGAGGGAGCGAACGCGATCACGACCGCGGAGACGACCGCCGACGGCGGCCTCTACGTCTCCGTCTCGCTCGCGAGTCTGGAGGTCGGCACGGTCGGCGGCGGGACGAAGCTCCCGACGCAGGCCGCGGGACTGGAGATCCTCGGCCTCCGCGGCGGCGGCAACCCGGCCGGCAGCAACGCCGACGCGCTCGCGGAGGCGATCGCCGTCGGCGCGCTGGCGGGGGAGCTGTCGTTGCTCGCGGCGCTCGGCTCGCGACACCTCTCGTCGGCACACGCCGATCTCGGCCGATGACATCCTCCTCGCCGTTTACGGCGAACCAGGTGGTCGCTCGGCCACTCACAACGAGGGACGGGTTCGTCGGCCCCGGCGACGGGCATCACGCAACAGGATGATCCCCCCGCCCCCCGCGAGCGTGATGCCGACCCAGACACCGGCGCCATCACCGACGGTCGCGGCCACCGTCAGACCGATGCCCGCAAGCCCGTGGCCGGCCGTCAGCCGGTCCTCGTTTCGCGCTGCGTACCCCGCCGCGATCACGAGGAAGGCGAGCGCGCAGAGGAGGAGCAGGATCCGTAGCGTGCCCGAGCCGTGCGGAACGGCGGTGAGCCACGGCATGGCGCCCGAAGCTGCCGTCGAAACCGTTTCGACGTTCACAACGGCGGAGGGGGACACGACCGCGTGAGCCGCGGCCACGTCGAGGGGACGAAACGGGAACGTCATTGGTACGGATAAGCATGTGCGGATCGGGTAAAAACGTCAGTCAGACGACCGTCGGGTACGCGTCCGACGGCCGTTCGGATGACGGCCGCGCGAATGACGGCGCGACCGCTCGGTGGATCAGGCGTCGACGACGACGTCACGACCGGCGGCCGTGATCCGATAGACGGTCTCCCCGCTGACGGCTTCGATGAGCCCGGACTCGGCGAGGACCTCGATCCGACGCTCGACGTACGAGACGTGGAGTCCGGTATGGCCCGCGATCAGCGCCGGATAGTCGGCGCCGTTGCGAACGAGATACGAAAGCACGCGTTCGTCGGATCGGTTCAGATCGACCCGGGCCGGCGGTTTCGGAGATCGGTCGTCCTCATCGGCTACCCCGGCGGAATCGATATCGTCCGACGTCGACATCACTATTGGTAGCGAGTGGCAGCCCAAAGAGCGTTTCGACGGCTCCGACGGGCTGGGAACGTCATGCGGGCCGCGATCGCCGATCGATGCCGTTTCCCCTCCGTCACGCCGAGGGAACGATCCCACCGGGTGACGGTCACGTCGAGTGAACGGTCGAATCGAGGAACGCGTTCCGCTCCGCTTCTCAATCGTCGGCGCGTGCGGAGGTTCGCTCGCTCGTCCCGGACGGCTCCGCGAGCATGGGAGTGCCGTCCGCACGCGGCCCGAGCGCCGGTCCGTGCGGGCCGTCGTCCGGATCGATCCGTCGCCGGGTTCGGTAGTCGGTCGATCGCTCGGTCGGAACCCGACCGATGGCGGTTATCATCTCGACGTAGTCGTCGAACGATCGGTACTCGCCGTACTCCCCGCCGGCCCGGCTGGTGATCTCCTCGGAGAGGATCGTCCCCATGAAGTCGTCGGCACCGCAGTTGAGCAGCTTGAGCCCGTGAGCGTCGCCGGATTTGACCCACGATGCCTGGACGTGGTCGACGTTGTCCAGAAAGAGCCGGGCGACCGCGACGACGAGCTCGTCCTCGTCGCGGGACGGGCCGCCGTCGACGACGCCGCGGCGATACAGCGGCGTGTTCCGATGGATGAACGAGAGCGGGACGAACTCGGTGATGCCGCCGGTCCGATCCTGCAGATCGCGGAGTACCCCGAGGTGCTGTGCCCGATGGGCGACCGTCTCGACGTGGCCGTACATCATCGTCGAGGTGACGTCGAGGCCCGCCGCCATCGCACCCTCCATCGCGGCCACCCAGTCGTCGGTCCGGATCTTTCCCGGACAGATCACGTCCCGAACCTCGTCAACGAGGATCTCGGCGGCCGTGCCCGGCGCCGAGTCGAGTCCCGCGGCGGCGAGTTCGCGGTAGATCCCCTCGTAGCTCCAGTCGGTTCCGCGGCCGGCGTGATACGCCTCCTCAGGGGTCATCGAGTGGAGGTGGATCCCGCCGACGGACATCGCCCGCATCTGTTCGAGATACGTGCCGGGATCCGTGGCGTAGCGACTCGGCGGCCTGTAGTTGACCTCGCTCGCGGGGTCGTCGTGGGCCGCGAGGATCTCGTGGTGCTCGTCGTTCAACGCGAATGCGGGGTGGAGCCCGGAGACGGAACAGACCTCATAGATCCCCATCTCGAGAGCGTCCTCGACGACCGCCCGCGACTCCGCGGGCGTCTTGGTGAACCCCGCGTGGTCGACGTCGGCGTCGGCCTCGAAGCCGTGTGCGGCGTCCTTGAAGTTACAGAAGAGACAACCCGTGTTGCAGGCGGTCGTCACGTTGTTGTTGAGATTTGCGACGAAGGTGACGGCCTCGCCAACCTCCTCGGCTCGACGACGATCGGCCAGCTCCAACACCGCCTCCTTGCGGGTCCGATCGATCCCGTCGACGTCGGTCCCGGTCGCGAGCAGCTCGGTCGCGTCGTCGACGGTTAGCCGCTCCCCGTCGCGGGCCTTCGCGAGCGCGTTCTCGAAGGGCTGGTCGGTCTCTGGGGCGTCGAAACCGAAGCCGTCGGGCTCGAGATCGCGCGCCGCAGTCATGATCGGTTTCTCGCCGCCGCGGGGTTAAAAGCGAGACGGTAACGACAACCGAGGCCACGGGCACACGCAAGCGGCGACGTCATCGTTTAGTCCCGTCGGCGAGGACGCTTGGGCATGTATCTCTCCCATCCGGTCCGGCGGATCCGCGACGAACCCGACCCCGAGGCGACGGTCGCGCTCGTCGTCGAGCTCGCGGATGACGACGCCGGGAACGCGATCACGACCCTTCGGACGGCAGTCGACGCCGGCGGCGGGCACCTGGGTCGTGATCTCGGGTTCGGGTGCCATCTCGTCGTCGTCCCCGAGCCCGCGGTCGAGACGCTCTGCACGCTCGACTGGGTCGAGCGGATCGAGACGGACGCCACGGTCTCGATGGACGTTGACGTGCCGCCGGAAGCGCCCGCGGATGCCGACGGACCGAGCGTCGAAGACCTTCGAGAACACCTCGAGGAGTGATCACCACGACGACCCGCGGGTCACACCGACGGCGACGCGCCAGCCACCCACGCGGTCGCCGGATCCGTTCCGTTGAACGTCTCGACGTCGATCCCGGCTACGTCGACGCTTCGTTCGAGGTAGCGTCGCTTCGGCGGGCTGGCGACGAGCGCCCACCGGCCGACCCCGTGGGCCATCCCGAGCTGGACGGCCCGGCGGAGGGTCTCGCGTCCCGCGTCGGAACACGGGCGGCTCGTGTGGACGACCACGACGACGCCGTCGAGTCCACCCTCGTGGAAGGCTCCCCTGAGTCGATCGACGAGCGCCGTCCCCGACGCGGGGCTGATCGTCGTTCCGCGCTCGAACTCGACGACGAGAACAGCACGTTCCGTCCGGACCGACCAGCCGTGCCCGTCGTTCATACCTCCTCCTCGTTTCTTCCGTGAATAAGCGTTCCCGCCTAATTATCGGTTGGGATATTTCCAGAGCGGATCGGCCGCACGTGGGCGGCTTCAGCGACGCATCCCGTGTAACTGGACGGGACGTTCCTCCTCGGTCACTCCAGGACGACCAGCACGTCACCCATATCGACGCCGTCGCCCTCGGCGACGTGGACGCCCGCCACGGTGCCTCCCCGCTCGGCGACGACATCGTTTTCCATCTTCATCGCCTCCAGTACGCAGACGACATCGCCGGCGGCGACCTCGTCGCCCTCGGCGACCTCGACGGAGAGGATCGTTCCCTGCATCTCCGCCTCGATCGCCTCGCCGCCCTCCGCCACGGCGACGTCGTCCGATCCGCCGTCCGCGTCGCCGTCGGGGCCGGCGGATCGGCGTCGCGAGGGGCCGCCGGATCCGCCGGCGGCACCGACGCCACTCCCGCCGCCCGTGCCGACGATGGGTGGCGCCCCGCGCTCCTCCAGTTCGACCTCGAACCGCTTCCCGTTCACCTCGATCGTGAACTCCCGCTGCGTGATCTCCTCGTCAGCGGCGGCGGCGGTCTCCGTGCCCCACCGCTCCTGTGCCGCAACGATGCGGTCGCGGTCGATCTCCTCGTCGAGGTACTTCGTCGTGTGGGTGCCGTCGACGAACCGGTCGTCCGTACACATCAGCCGGTGGAAAGGAACGATGGTGACGACGCCGTCGAGGTCGTACTCCGCGAGGGCGCGGTGCGACCGCGCGAGACACTCCTCGCGGTCGGTCCCCCACACGATCAGCTTCGCGATCATCGAGTCGTAGTCGGTGACGAGCTCGTCGCCCTGGCGCAGCGCGTCGTCGACGCGCACGCCGATCCCGCCCGGCGGGTCGTAAAGCTCGAGGCGTCCCTCGTTCGCGGGCTGGAACGACTCGGCGGCGTTCTCGGCGTTGATCCGGAACTCGATGGCGTGTCCGTCGAACGCGACCTCCTCCTGTGTGACCGCCAGCCCCTCGCCGGCGGCGATCCGGAGCTGCTCTTTCACGATGTCGATCCCAGTCAGCTCCTCGGTGACGGTGTGTTCGACCTGGATCCGGGTGTTGACCTCGAGGAAGTAGAAGGGCGTGTCGGGACCGAGCGGTTCGGCCGGATCGCGGTCGGGGTTCTCCTCGACGAGGAACTCGACGGTGCCGGCGTTCGTGTAGTCGGCGGCGGCGACGCCCCGACGGGCCGCCTCGCCGATCCGCTCGCGAAGCGCCTCGGAGAGGGCGGGTGAGGGTCCCTCCTCGATCACCTTCTGATGGCGCCGCTGGAGCGAACAGTCGCGTTCGCCGAGATGGACGACCTCCTCGCCGTCGGAGAGGATCTGGACCTCGACGTGTCGCGGCGTCTCCAGGTAGCGCTCGAGGTAGACCGAGTCGTTCGAGAAGTACGCCTCTCCCTCGCGTTTCGCGGACTCCAGCTTCTTCGCGGCCTCCTCGGCGGACTCGACGACCTTCATGCCGCGGCCGCCGCCGCCGCCCTCGGCCTTGATGGCGACCGGGTAGCCGTGTTCCTCGCCGAAGGCGGTCACCGCCTCGACGTCGGTCACTGGCTCCGTCGTGCCGGGAACGATGGGCACGTCGGCGTCGGCCATCACGCGGCGTGCGTGGGTCTTCTCTCCGAGCCGTTCCATCGCCTCGCTCGAGGGGCCGACCCAGGTGATCCCGTCCGCGTCCTCCACGCGCGCGGCGAAGTCAGCGTTCTCCGCGAGAAATCCGTAGCCGGGATGGATCGCGTCGGCGCCGGCCGTCCGGGCCGTCTCGAGGATCGCCTCGCCGTCGAGGTAGGAGTCAGCCGCGCGGGCCGGACCGACGTTGTACGCCTCGTCGGCGTATCTCACGTGGCCGCCCCGCTTGTCCGCCTCGCTGTAGACGGCGACGGTGCCGATCCCCAGCTCCTCGCAGGCGCGCATCACCCGCACCGCGATCTCGCCACGGTTGGCGACAAGGACCTTCTCGAACATTCTTGCCGGTGATTCAATCAAGAGCTACCTCATTCTGTCGGTCCGGGTCGACGTCGGGAAGGGCCAGGCGGCGGTCGTTCGGCAGCGTTTAAGGGGAAACGGATGCCACTCTACGGCATGCTCTCGGCAGGAAATCCGTACGTGCTGCCAGCCGTGCTGGTGGCGGCGGCGGCGTATTTGGGGCTGACCCTGTTTACCGACCTCTCCGTGTTCGTCCGGGTGGGCGTGCTGGTGGGGACGGGCATCGTCCTTCCGGTCGTGCTCAACCGGCTGTTCGGCGGGACGGACCCTGCAGTCCTCGAGGAGGAGGTGACGGACGACGAGGGGACGGACGCAACCGACGCGGACGACCCGGTCTGAGCTCCCGCCGGCTCGATCTCGTTAGCCCACCCCGCGCCGATCTCGTCCGCCCTACTGCTTCATCTCCCACAACGTCGGCGAACTGATGGCGGAAACTGACGGCACGTCAAACCGACGGCGCGGCGCGCGCGCCGGATCTATCCGCGTCCACGATCCGCCGAATCGCGTCCGCACTACCCGCTGGTCGCGTGTCCATCCACTCGAATCCCTGTACACACGAATGAACTACCCAATACATTCGTGTGCATTACGGGAACAGTCAACTGCAATGCGGTGAGGACCCCATGGTTCGCGGCTCCCGCGGGAGAAAGTGCCAGTTCGAAAATCCACGATAGACGGCCCTAAACGTCCATTATACCGGTACACTTGAGTGTACAATGGAAGCGAGAGCGACCCGACGGGCGTCGAGCCGGTGAGCGGTGGCGTGGTTGACGACCGAGACGAGGGCGTTACCGGTGCGTAGATCAGTTTAGACACCCTCTATAGAGTTTCGGGGCTGTTTCCCCGGCGGTCGGAATCCATCATCGTCGTTAACTATATATACTCCACGTGGAATGGACGATTCATGCCAGATCGGAGCCAGAACTGGACCGAACGGCGGACGGCTGGTGAAACGATGAGGACCGGCGAACGGAGGTGGACCGATGGTTAGCACGGTCGACCTCCTCCTCGCGACGACCCCGCTGCTGCTCGCGGGCGTCCTGCTCGTGGTGGCGCTGTGGCCGGCGACGCGGGCGATGCCGCTCGCGTGGCTCGTCGCCCTGGGCGTCGGGGCCTTCGTCTGGGGAATGCCCCCCGAGTATCTCGCGGCGGCGTCGCTCGTCGGCACGATGACGGCGATCCAGATCCTCTGGATCGTCTTCGGCGCGCTGTTGCTGTTGTACACGTTGATGGAAGCCGGCGCCTTCGATCGGATCAATGAGGGGTTCGCGGCGGTCAGCGAGGACCGGCGCGTACAGGTCGTGCTGGTCGGCTTCTTCCTCGCGACGTTCATCGAGGGTGCGGCCGGCTTCGGCACGCCCGCGGCGGTCGTCGCCCCGCTCCTCCTCGCGCTCGGCTTCCCCGCGCTCGCCGCGGTGGTGGCCGCGCTGATCGGCCACATCATCGCCGTCACCTACGGCGCCGTCGGCACGCCGATCATCATCGGCATCGAGGACCCGCTCGGATCCGTCGAATCGACGCGTGAGGCGATCGAAGCGGGCGGGTTCACCGTCCAGGAGTACTCGATACAGGTCGCGGTGTGGGCGGCGACGTATCACCTACTCATCGGCTTCCTCATGCCGCTTTTCGCCGTCGGGATGATCGTCTACTTCTTCGGCGACCCGGACGACAGAAGTCTGAAGCCGGCCTGGGAGGTGGCTCCCTTCTGCCTGTTCGCGGGCTTCGCGTTCGCGATTCCCTACTGGCTCAGCGCGCAGATCAGCGCCGAGTTCCCCGCGCTCGTCGGAGCGATGGTCGGGGGCGGCATCGTCGTCGGGACGCTGCGTGCCGGCTACCTCGAACCCGAGACGACCTGGGAGTTCCCCGACCGCGAGAAGTGGGCCGACCACTGGGTCGGCGAGATCGAACCCGGCTCCAAGGAGGCGGCGGAGAAGGCCCCGGACGGCGGCGAGCCGATGTCGATCTTCAAGGCGTGGGCGCCTTACGCGCTTCTCGTCGTGTTGCTCGTCGCGACGCGCGTGATCGAGCCGGTCGCCGACCTCCTCACCGGTGCGGACGGACGGCTGATCTTCGCGGAGGTCGAGACCGCGGTCGGCGTCTTCACCCTCGGTCCGGCGACGACCGCGTGGGGAGACATCCTCGGCACGGGTCTCGCCGGCGGCATCGACTGGGTCTACGTCCCCGGGTTCTGGCTCGTGATCACGGCACTCATCTCGATCCCGCTGTTCGGGCTCTCCGGAAGGGAGGTCGGCAACGCCCTCCGTGAGACGACCGGAAAGCTCGTCGCGCCGCTCATCGCGCTCGTGTTCGTCATCGCGATGGTGCAGGTGATGTTGCAGTCCGGTGCTCACCCGGGCGCACCGGAGGCCGGCAGCATGATCGAGGCGCTGGCGATCGCGACCGCGGGAGCCGTCGGCCCGGCGTACCCGTTCATCGCCGCGCTCATCGGCGCGCTCGGCGCAGCGATGGCCGGCTCGAACACGGTCTCGAACATCACGTTCGGCGGGTTCCAGTTCGAGGCTGCCCGGTCGCTGGGACTGCCGACCCAGATCATCGTCGGCGCGCAGGCGGTCGGGGGTGCCATCGGTAACCTCGTCGCGATCCACAACGTGGTGGCGGCGCTCGCGACGGTCGGCCTCGTCGGCGCGGAGGGGCGGGTGATGCGGCTCAACCTCATCCCGCTCTTCTACTACGCGATCGGCGTCGGCGTGCTCGCGATGCTGTTCAGTTACGTCCTCTTCCCGGCGCTGTTCTGATCGGGGGACGACGACGCTCGTGCGGCTCGTTTTTTGATGGTTCTCTCACCCGAGCGTCGGCTTGAATCGGTCGCTGCCGAGGAACTTCCAGAGGTGCCCGCGCTCCTCGGGCGGGTCCACGCCGGGGAGGTCCTTCAACGCGGGCTGGATCGCGTTCCACCACCCGGCGGCGGTCTCGAACCCGGCCGGATGGTCGGGGTAGACGTGTTCGACGAAGTCGGAGCGGGACGCACCCGGGTGCTCGACGAGGTAGTCGTACGCCGCTCGCAGCGCGTCCTGACGCGCCTCGAGCGTCGCACCCGATCCGGGAAGATCGGCGTCGGCAACCGCCGCGCGGACCTCGTCGACCGGTTCCTGAGCGTCGACCTCGTCGGCAGCCACGGGAGCCATGTCGCCCGGCACCGGGGCGTCGTCGACGGGAAGCGGCACCCACCACACCCGGCCGCGGGCGCCGACCTTCCGCGTCTCGAGTCGGCCGCGGTCGACGAGCTCGTTCAGCTTGTTGTGTGCCGTGCGTCGCGAACAGTCGAGCGCCTCCATCACGTCCGAGGCCGTCAGGGGTCTCGCGGCGTCCTCGCGCTCCTCGAAGACGGATAGCGCCGCTTCGGGAGGGATCCGGTCGGCGTACTGGCCCGCCTCGTTGCGGTCACGCGACGGATCGCTCATGTTCCCATCGATCCGTTCCGAACGTATAGCGTTTGTTCCGTCGGGGTGTCACGGCGCCGTCGGTCCCTCGGAGCCCGTCGATTCGGAGGGATACATTAAAACCAATATACGTTCGTTATTCACCTCACCGGAATGGTATCACGTTCGGGCTCGTGTCGGCGACCGCGGCGGGACGGCGACGACCTCGGTCACGGCCGCCGCGACCGCGATGACTTCGCCTCCGGTCGCCACGGCGGCTCGCGAGTCGGCGAACGACGGCCAGCACGTCGAGGCGGGAACCGGTCATGAGCACCCTCCAAGTGCTGTTCGCGGCGCTTCCGTTCGTCGTGGTCGGCGTCCTGCTCGTGGCGGCGCTGTGGCCGGCGACGCGGGTGATGCCCGTCGCCTGGTTTGTCGCAGCGATCGTCGCGACGGTCGCATGGGGGATGCCGGCGCGCTGGGTGCTCGCCGCCAGCGTCGAGGGGGTCATCACCGCGTTGCAGATCCTCTTCATCGTCTTCGCCGCGCTCGTGTTGTTGTACACGATGATGCGCTCGGGCGCGTTCGACGTAATAAACCGGAGCTTCGCGGCGGTCAGCGAGGACCGGCGCGTACAGGTCGTGCTGGTCGGCTTCTTCCTCGCGACGTTCATCGAGGGTGCGGCCGGCTTCGGCACGCCCGCGGCGGTCGTCGCCCCGCTCCTCCTCGCGCTCGGCTTCCCCGCGCTCGCCGCGGTGATCGTCGCGCTGATCGGCCACGTCATCGCCGTCACCTACGGTGCCGTCGGCACGCCGATCGTCATCGGCATCGCCGAGCCCATCGGGAGCGTTTCGTCGATCCGGCTGGCCATCGAAGCCGAGGGACTCACCGCCGCGGAGTTCGCCGTCGCCGTCGCCCGATGGGCCGCGACGTACCACGCGCTCGTCGGCGTGTTCATGCCGCTGGCCGCCGTCGCAGTCCTCGTCTACTTCTTCGGTCCGGACGGGAAGCGATCGCTCGATCCGGCGCTTTCGGTGTGGCCGCTGTGTCTGTTCGCCGGCGTCGCGTTCGTCGTTCCGTACTGGCTCGCAGCGTGGTATCTCAGCCCCGAGGTGCCGGCACTCGTCGGCTCCATCGTGGGCGGCGTCGTCGTCGTCACGGCGGTTCGGGCGGGCCACTTCGAGCCGGACGACGAGTGGGATTTCGCGCCCGAGGAGTCGTGGCCGGACCATTGGCTCGGAGCGATCCGCCCGCGGGATGCACGCGGCGTCATCGCCGAGGAGGCCGCCATGTCCCCGTTCCGCGCGTGGGCGCCCTACATGCTCCTGATCGCGCTTCTCACCCTGACGCGGGCGATCGATCCGGTCGCCGCCCTGCTGCAGGGCGAGCGCGTGACGCTGTTCGGGACCGACCTCTCGTTGACGTTCGCAACGTTCGCCACCGGAGCGGGCGAGATCACCGTCGGGCTCGCGGGGATCGAGTGGACGTCGATACTCGGCACCGGGATCGGAAACGGGATCGACGTCCTCTATCTCCCCGGCATGTGGCTGCTCGTCAGCGCCCTCGTTGCGGTGCCGTTGTTCGGGATGTCACGCGAGCAGGTCGCCGACGCGTGGCGCGAGGCGGGCCGCAACACCGGCGCGCCGCTCGTCGCGCTCGTGTTCGTGCTCGCGATGGCACACGTCATGCTCCAGTCGGGTGCCCACCCGAACGCGCCGGACGTCGGGAGCATGATCGTCGTGCTGGCGACGTCGGCGGCGACCGTCTTCGGCCCCGCCTACCCCTTCTTTGCGGCGTTCATCGGCGCACTCGGTGCCGCGCTCGTCGGCTCGAACACGGTCTCGAACCTCACGTTCGGACCGTTGCAGTTCATCGCCGCCGAGAACCTCGACATCTCCCGGGAGTTGACGGTCGCCGCACAGGCCGTCGGGGGCGCCATCGGCAACCTCGTCGCGGTCCACAACGTGGTGGCGGCGCTCGCGACGGTCGGGCTCGTCGGCCAGGAAGGTCGCGTCATCCGGCTCACCCTGCTTCCGCTCGTGGGATACCTGATCCTCGTCGGCCTGCTTTCGATGGCGTTCGTCTACGTCGTCTTCCCCGGCACCTTCTGATCCGGTACGACGCGCCGTTTCGGGCCGCTGTGCCGATCCGGATCGTCCCGCCACGGGGCGTCGGTGCGCTTTTGCGCTCGCCTATCGAGAGGCAGGTGTGAGCGAACCAGCATCGGGGCCGGAGCCGTTTCAGTACGATGTGGAGATCGAACCGGGCGAGAAGCGTCGGCTCCGGTACGAGGTCGGCGAGTCGTATCTCGGGGATCCGATCGAGATCCCGATCACGATCATCGACGGGGAACACGACGGGCCGACCGCCTTCTTTACGGGCGGCATTCACGGCGACGAGCTCAACGGCGTCAAGGTCGTTCAGGAGGTCGCCGATCGGTATACGCCGGCGGGTCTCCACGGAACGCTCGTCTGTCTGCACGTCTGTAACGTGCCGGCCTTCGAGGCACAACAGCGGTACACGCCGATCTACGATCAGGACATGAACCGGGCGTTTCCCGGAAAGGCAGGGTCGAACACGACCGAGCGCATGGCCCACCAGATCTATCGGCGGTTCATCGCGCCGTGTGATCTCGGAATCGACTTTCACACCTCCACCCGGAACCGAACGACGATCTATCACGCCCGAGCGGATCTCACGGATCCGAACGTCGAGCGGCTGGCGCGGGCGTTCGCGACGAACGTCGTCCTGTACGGCGAGGGTGACCAGGGGGCGCTTCGGTCGGTGGCGACCGCCGACGGGATCCCGACGATCACCGTCGAGATGGGGCGTGCCCACCGGTTCCAGCCGGTCCTCATCGAGAAGGCGTTGGAGGGCGTCGAGAGCGTGCTCGCCGAATACGGCTTCCTCCCGGGAGAGCCGGTCCACTGGCCGGGCTGGTACGAGACGACGGCCGCCGACAGCACGAAACGGTGGCTGCGGGCCGACAAGGGCGGGCTGGTGGAGATGGAGTGGGGTCCGTACCCCCTCGTCCACGAGGACGACCCGATCTGTACGATCACCGACCACTTCAAGACGGAGGAACACGTCGTCACCGCGCCGTTCGACGGGCTCATCGTCGGCGCGCTGGAGAATCCCGTCGTGGCCCCCGGCCATCCGCTCTGTCATCTCCTCCAGGTCGACCGGGAGACGCTGGCCGAGATCGAACGGGAGATCGGGCAGGGGGAGTTCGACGGCTATCGGGCCCACGGCGACGTCTGGACGGACGGGTAGGAACATCCGCCGCCCGCGAACGCGACCCTTTTCAGTCGCATCGACGAACCCGGAGCCATGGAGATCGAGGAGGGAGGCGTCCGGATCGAGGTGCCGGAGTCGCGCGACGGCGCGAGCGAGGGGACCGGCGGCGGCGTCTTCTTCAACCCCACCCAGGAGCTGAACCGGGACGTCACCGTCGCGGTTCTGCGCGCGTATCGCGAGCGGGAGCCGCGCGTCGAATCGTACCTCGACGCCATGGCCGCCTCGGGGATCCGCGGGGTGCGGGCCGCCGCCGAGGGCTACGACGTTACCTGCGCCGACGTCGACGCGGACGCGGTCGCGCTCGCTGAGAGAAACCTCGTCGCCAACGACCTGTCGGGCGAGGCGGCCCACCGCGACGTAAACGCGCTGTTGTACGACGACGGGCCGTTCGACGTGGTCGATCTCGACCCGTACGGGACGCCGATGCCCTTCGCGGACTCCGCGTTCGCGAACGGCCGCAACCTCGTCTGCGTCACCGCGACCGACACCGCCCCGCTCTGTGGCGCACACCTCAAAAGCGGGATCCGCAAGTACGGCGCCGTCCCACGCAACACCGACTTCCACCCCGAGATGGGGCTTCGGACGCTGATCTCCGCGCTCGTCCGGACGGCGGCACGATACGACAAGGCGGCGACTCCGATCTGCTCGCACGTCACCCGCCACTACGCGCGGACCTACCTCGAACTGGAGTCGGGCGCGCAGCCCGCCGACGACCGCATCGACGAGCTCGGCTACGTCGACGCCTGCGAGGACTGTCTCTGGCGGGAGGCGACCCGCGGGCTGATCGCCGACCCCGTCGATCGCTGTCCCGAGTGTGACGGCAACCGGGTGCTGACGGCCGGACCCATCTGGCTCGGGGCCGTCGCCGATCCCGAGTTCACGCGCATCGTCCGCGGGCACGTGACCGACGACATGGGCGAGTCGAAACGCGCCCGGAGGCTCCTCGATACGGTCGCCACGGAGCTCGACGAGCCGACCCACTACGACCAACACCGGCTCTACAGGCAGTGGGGGGAACCGGCCATCGGCATGGACGAGTTCGTCGACCGGCTCCGGGCGGCCGGCCACGACGCGAGCCGGGCGCATTATCGGGGGACGGCCGTGAAGACGACCGCCTCGATCCCGGAGATGCGCGCCGTCGTCGTCGAGGAGTGACCGGAGCCACGGCATCGCGGGCACCGTTCCCGGACGTTTTTGGTCGCGACGGGCGAATCGGTCCGCGTGAACGCCAGAACCTCGTCGGCGGTGAACGTGACGCGAAGCCTCGTCGCCGCCGCCCGAAACCAGCGGGTGACCTTCCTCGCCGCAGGCGTCGCCTACTACGCGTTCGTCTCGTTGATCCCCGCCATCCTCCTGCTCGTCGTCGCCACGAGCACCCTCTTTGGGGATGCGGTCGCCGAGCAGCTGCTCGCGGCCACCGGGGAGTTCCTCACTCCGGCCGGCACCGAGGCGATCTCGACCGCGATCGCCTCCGCACAGGGGCGATCGGGGGCGACCGTGCTCGGCGTCACCTTCCTGCTTTGGTCGACGCTGAAGGTGTTTCGGGGGCTCGACACGGCGTTTCTCGAGGTGTACGGCGTCGAGGAGCCGGCCACGTTTCTCGATCAGCTGACCGATGCGACCTCCGTCGTGGTCGGCATCGGCGTCGGGATCACCGTCATGGTCGCCGTCGCCGCCGTCGTCGCCGCGCTCGACGTCGTGCCGTTCGTCGGGGCGTTGAGCGTGCTGTTGCTCCCGTTGCTTCTCACCGTCGTCTTCCTCCCGATGTACTATCTGCTCCCGCCGGGAGTGGCCGTCAGCGAAGCGTTGCCCGGCGCCGCCTTCGCCGCGACCGGCTGGACGGCGCTGCAGGCCGGCTTTCAGGTGTACGCCGCGAGCGCCGGCCAGTATCAGGTGTACGGCGTCATCGGCGGGGTGCTGTTGCTCGTCACCTGGCTCTACGTCGCCGCCATCGTGGTCGTGCTCGGAGCCGTGATCAACGTCGTGCTCGCGGAGGGACGCGAGCCGGAGTTCCTCGAGGAACCATCGGAAGCCGGCGAACCGGACCGGCAGTTACAACACGGGCGCGGTCGAGTGGGAGGTATGAACGGAGAGTCGGATCGTCCGACCGACGCGGCGGACGACGAGGAGCCGAAGGGGGCTCCGGACGTCGCCGCCCTGCAGGCGGAAGTCAAGCGGCTCCGGGCGGAGTTCGACGAGTTCGAGGACGACGTCCAGCGACGCACGGTCGACCGACCGGCGCTCGAGTCGGAGCTGAAGTCGTACGTCCGGTCGCGGATGCGACGCGGACACGCACGTGGATGGGGGCCGTATCTCGTGCTCCTGTACGGAACGGTTCTGACGCTCGGGGCGTTCACGCTCCTCGACGGGATCTACGCCATCGCGGCGATGATCGTCCTGGGGCTGTCGACGCTCGGGCTCTACACCCTCTTCATCCTCGTCGGGATCGGGCTGAACCTGATCGAGACGCCCGGGAAGGCGCTCGATTACGCACGAAGTCGCGGCGACGACTGATCGACGACAACGAATCAACGATGAGCGACCGGCGACGACTGATCGACGATGAGCGACCGGCGACGACTGATCGACGATGAGGCGTCACCCGTGACTGGAGCGAGATCATGACGCGCGCGGTCGGCGAGTTCGACGTCGTCGACGCGCTCCCGGAGGCGATCGTCGTTCTCTTTGCGGCCGTGACGCACCTCGCGGACCCGTGGTTTCTCTTCGCGCTGCTCGCGGCGACCTACTGGTTCGCGGACGCCCGCGTCGCCGACGCGCCGAGACGATCCGGCGCGACCGCCATCGCACTCGTAACCTGCGCGTTCGCCGCGGTCGCGCTCAGCAAAGCCGCGTTCGCGCTCCCGCGTCCGCCGGGAGCCGACCCCGTCGCCGTGACGGCCGCCGACGTGCCGAGCTGGCTCCCGCCGCTTCTCGCCGCATGGTACGAGGGACAGCTGGTCAGCGATGGCTTCGGCTTCCCGAGCGGCCACGCGACCGGCGCGGTCGTCGCGTACGGCGCGCTGGCGCTGCTCGTGAACGGAGTGAGCACGCGTCGGCGTCGGATCGCCGTCGCCGGCGTCCTCGCCGGCGCCGTCGCGATCTCGCGGGTCGTACTGGAGGTGCACTACCTCGCCGACGTCGTGGTCGGCGGGGTTCTCGGGGTCGTCGTGCTCGGCATCGGGCTGTGGCTCGCCGGCGGCCGTCGGCGGGTCGAGCCGCCGTGGCGGCGGATCGGACCGTCAAACCCCGAGCCGCTTCCGGTCTTCCTTCTCGCGGCCGGGCTCTCGCTCGTCGCCATGGGAGTCGCGGCCCTCGGCGGCCATGGCGATCAGGTCGTCGAGGCGGGGATCGGCGTCGGAACGGGTCTCGGCGGCGCGGTCGGCTGGCTGCTCGTCGCGGGCGACGAGGACGGCGTCCCGCTCCGCCTTGCAGTCCCCGGACTGGCCCTCACGGGCGGCGTCTGGGCCGCCGCCTTCGCCGTCGGCGGCGGTCCGATCACGACGGTCGTCGCGACCGGCGTCGCCGTCGGCGGCGTGCTGGCGATGCCGCCGCTGGGCGAGCGGGTTCGTGTATAAAAAGATAACGGGGATCGTGTCGTCCGTGGCGACGCCTTAGAACGTCTCCAGGTAGCGGTCCTCCTCCCACGCGGAGACCTGGGTGAGGTACTCGCTGAACTCCTGGGACTTCGCCTCGGGGAACTTCTCGGAGACGTGCGGACCGAGCGCGTCGAGGATGACCTCGTCGGCCTCCAATGCGTCGACGGCGGCGCCGAGGTTCGGCGGGAGCGTCTCGATGCCGTACTCCTTGCGCTTCTCGTCGTCGAACTCGTAGATGTCCTCGCGGACCGGGTCACCGGGGTCGGCCTCGGTTTCGATGCCGTGGAGACCCGCGGAGATGAGCGCCGCGTACGCGAGATAGGGGTTACAGGACGGATCGGGACTCCGGACCTCGAAGCGTGCGGAGATGCCCGCCGCGTCCGGGACGCGGACGAGCGCCGAGCGGTTCGTGTCGGACCACGCGACGTAGATGGGCGCCTCATAGCCGGGCACCAGCCGCTTGTAGGAGTTCACCGTGGGGTTCGTGACCGCGGTGAACGCGGGCGCGTGGTTGAGCACGCCGCCCATGAACTGGTAGGCCGTCTCGCTCAGGTTGAACTCATCGCCGTCGTCGGCGAAGGCGTTGTTGCCGTCCTCGTCGAAAAGCGAGATGTGGCTGTGCATCCCCGAGCCGTTGATCTCCGCGATCGGCTTGGGCATGAACGTCGCGTGCAGGTCGTGTTGGGCCGCGACCGCGCGGACGACGGCGCGGAACGTCGCGATGTTGTCCGCGGTCGTGAGCGCGTCGGCGTACTTGAAGTTGATCTCGTGTTGGCCCTCGGCGACCTCGTGGTGGGAAGCCTCGATCTCGAAGCCCATGTCCTCCAGCGTGAAGATTATCTCCTTGCGCACGTCGCTCGCGAGGTCCTTGGGCGCGAGATCGAAGTAGCCGCCGTTGTCGTGCGGGATCGTCGTCGCGTTCCCCTCGTCGTCGGTCTTGAACAGGAAGAACTCCGGCTCGGGGCCGATGGAGACGGAGTAGCCCATGTCGTCGGCCTTCTCGAGGACGCTCTTTAGCACCTGACGCGGGCCGCCGACGAACGGCTCGCCGTCGGTGTCGACGATGTCACAGACGACGCGGGCGGCCGCGGAGCCGTCCTCGCCGCGGCGCCACGGCAGCACCGCGAAAGTCTCGGGGTCGGGCACGAGACGCATGTCCGATTCCTGGATGCGTACGAACCCCTCGATGGAGGAACCGTCGAAGTAGATCCCCTCGGTGAACGCCTTCTCGGCCTGGTGGGCCGGCACGGAGACGTTCTTCACGACCCCGAGGATGTCCGTGAACTGGAGCCGAAGGAAGTCGACGTTCTGTTCTTCGATCTCGTCGATGACCGCCTGCTCTGCCGCGCTCAATCCGCCGTCAGTCTTTGCGTGTTCGTCCGTCATGTTCTGGACGAGTAGGACGTTATCTCCCAGTATAAAGGAGTTGTCGCTTGGTGCATGAACCGCCGACCATCGCCACTCGGTGGACGTTCGTAAAATTCTAAACCCCCCACGACCTCTATAGGTGTAATGACGTACGAAAACCTCGACGCCAAGCTCGTAAACTCACTACTCGGCAACGGTCGCGCCAGCCTCCGGAGCCTCGGCGAGGAGCTGGACGTCTCCGTCACCACCGTCTCGAACCACCTCCGCGACCTCGAGGACGAGGACGTCGTGCAGGGGTACACGCCCATCGTCGATTACGACAAGCTCGGCTACGACGTGACGGCCATTCTCCAGCTCAAGGTCGAGGGAAGCGCGCTTCCCGACGTCACGGAGAAGCTCCGTGCCGAAAAGCAGATGGTGAGCGTCTACGAGGTCACCGGCGACTACGACGTCATCGCCATCGGCAAGTTCACCGACACCGACGGCATGAACGATCAGATAAAGGCGCTTCTCACCGACGAGGACATCCGCGAGTCGAACACGAGCGTCGTGCTCAACGCGGTCACCGAAAACGAGCAGTTCGAGCTCGACGTCGAGGAGTGAGCGACGCGGGACGGTTCGCCGGCCGTCACCGGACGCCCGATCCACGCGCGTCGCTCGGAACCCCGTATTCGCTGGACTCGTCGCCCCCGGCCGAACCGGAGTCGTCGTCCGTAGCTGCGTCGGGGTCGTCGTCCGCGGCGTCCGCCGCCGCGAAGCCCGCGACGACCCCGCCGTTCAGCGAGCGCTCGGGGTACTGTGCGCGGCTCGCCATGCCGGCGTAGTAAACGCCCGGCAGACCCGCGTCCGCGAGGTCGTACGGCACCACCGTCTCCAGATAGCCGCGCTCGTAGACGGGCGCGGCCCGCGGGTTGCGCGCGACGCGAAACCCGGAGACGGCCTCGCGGTCGAACTCGGGAAACAGGTCCTCGATCCCCGAGAGCCACCGGTCCTCCAGCGCCGCGTCGTCCGCCCGCCAGTTCTGCTCGTCCGGCGATTGGACGTAGCTGGCCACGTACAGCAGGTGGTCGCCGCCGTATCGCTCGGGCGGGACGAAGTTCGTGTGCTCGATGAGGGCGCCGAAAGGCGCATCGTCGGCGACGTTGAGCCAGTAGGTGTCGGTGAGCGGCTCGTCCATCGTCAGCGTCGCACAGACCGCCCCCTGAAAGTCGATGTCGCACGCGTATCCCGTCAGCTTCTCCAACACGTTTGGCATCGCGGCGACGATCACGCCGTCGATTCCGTCGTCGATCGTTTCGATCCTGCCGGGGTCACCGTCGTCGCCGACTTCCCCGGTGTGCTCGACGGTGACGGCGTGGACGCCCTCGGCGTCGTGATCGAGGTCGACGACGCGAGCACCGGTCGTGATCGCGTCCTCACCGACGGCGTCGACGAGCGCGTCGAGCAGCACGTCGAAGGAGCCGTCGAGGTAGCCGAGGACCTCCCCGCGGAGGAGGTCGCGCTCGCCGCGAAACTTGATCCGCCCGAGCAGCCACGCCGCCGAGACGTCCTCGACGCGGTCCCCGAACTTCGCGCGCAACAGGGGCTCGAAGAAGCCCTCGTACACCCCTCGCGTGGTGTGCTCGAGGATGAACTCCCGCACGGCGACGTCCTCGAAGTCGCTCAGCTCGTCGTAGGTGTCGAACCGGGGGCGGCCGCCGCGGACGTCGATCCCTTGAGTGAGACAGGCGAGCCGGAACGTGTCGTAGAGCCCGAGTCCGGGATACGCGAGGATCTCCCACGGCTTGTCGAGCGGATGGACGACCCCGTCGCGGTAGTAGGCGTTCTCGCCGATCCGCCACTCGACGTCGTCGCCGACGCCGAGCTCGTCGGCCAGCTCGACGATCGTCTCCTCGGACTTCGAGAGGTGATGGTAGAACTTCTCGATCGGGTCGCCGGCGGTGTCGTACAGCGCCGCGAGCCCGCCGACCTCCGCGGACGCCTCGAAGAGGCGGGCCTCGTGGCCCCGTGACTGGAGCCGGTAAGCGGCCGCAAGCCCGGCGATCCCGCCGCCGACGATGACGTACATACGCGCTAGTGGACCCGAGACCGGTAAGTGCGTTGTGGACCGCGGTGGTGCGTTTATAAGAAACGTCGCCTCCGCCACGTCGGCGTTTATACCCGCGACGGCCGTACCCCTCCCATGGCGACGGCGACGCGCGAGGCCGGCCCGATCGAGCGGCGGGACCTGCTGGCGATGGTCGTCGCGGCGGTCGCGGTCAACGCGATCGGTGCGCTCGGGATCCCCTTCACGACGCCCGACGCCGCCTGGTTCGCCGCACTGGAGCTGCCCGCCTACTATCCGCCGAACTGGGCGTTCGGCGTCGTCTGGCCGGTCCTCTACGCGCTCATGGGCGTCGCCGCGGTCCTGGTCCACCGCGAGGGCCGCGCCCGCGACGCGGCCCGCCGAACGGGCGCGGGCAGTCGGGTTCTTCCGTCCGACCGCGCCGCCCGCGTCGCGCTCGGGCTGTTCGGCGTCCAACTCGTCGTCAGCGTCGCGTGGTCGCCGATCTTCCGGGGACTCCGGCGACCGGACCTCGGGGTCGTGGTGTTGCTCGCGCTGTGCGCGCTCGTCGCGGCGACGATAGTCGCGTTCGCCCGACTCGATCGTCGTGCGGCGGCGTGTCTCGCCCCCTCCCTCGCGTGGATCGCGTTCGCGACCGCGCTGAACTACGGGATCTGTGCGCTTAACTGAGCGTCAGCCCTTCCCGCCGATCCCGTCCTCGATCGCCGGCGGGTCCGATCCTTCCCGCTCGGCGAGGAACGCGCTCACCGCCTCGTCGTCCGCCGATCCGTCGACGTCGCGCTCGCGGAAGCGGTCGAGGCCGGCACGGTAGCGCTCGGCGTCCCCGTGGGTCGGCGCGGGCCCGTCGACGGGACGGGAAAGCTCCAGCTCGGCGATCCCGGTTCGTTCGCCGGCGTACGCGAAGCCCGATTTATAAAGCGCCTCGTAGGCGAACGGGTTGTTGACCGCGATCCGGACCGTCGCGTACTCCCGTTCGGCGAGCCGCCGGACGAGCCGCGAGATCAGTCGCGGGCCGAGTCCCTCGCCACGACGCGCGCGGTGGACGGTGACGTAGCGAAGCCGACAGCACGACGGGTCGGTTCGGTCCGGCGAGAAGGAGAGCGCCGCGAGGACGTCGCGGTCGAAGCCGTCCGGATCGACCGTCTCCGGCACCGTCGCGTCGGGGTCGAAATCGGGGACTGCGGGCGACCCGTCGGGCGTCCGCCAGACGGCCTTTCCGGGCGCGCCGATCACGAACTTCCCGGCGTACGCGAACGCCCGATAATCGAGCCGGAGGGTAACCCCCTCGTCCGGCCATCCCACGATCGCGAACTCCATGCGCCCGATAGGACCCCGGTACATATGAGTGTCCCCGCCGAATCGAGCGGCATGTTCGGCCCCGGCGACGTCGGCTTCTTCGACCGGATCGCACCCCTCTACGACCTCGTCATGCCGCCCGCGAGCGGCGAGGCCCTCGCCGACGGGCTCGCACGCGCCGAGCGGCCGATCGACCGACTTCTCGACGTCGGCGGGGGTTCCGGGCGTGCGGCGGCCGCCGTCGCCGGACCCGAGGTGACCGTCGTCGACGCGTCTCCGGGGATGCTTGCGCGCGCGCGACGCCGACGGAGCCTGTCGGCGGTGGCGGGCGACGCCGGTCGGCTGCCGGTCCGGGACGACGCGGTCGACGCCGCCATGATCGTCGACGCGCTCCACCATCTCCCGGACCGGCGCGCCGCGCTCTCGGAGGCCGCCCGCGTGCTCGCGCCCGGGGGCGTCCTCGTCGTCCGCGAGTTCGATCCCGCCCATCCACTCGGGCGCGTCCTCGAGACGGGCGAACGCCTGATCCGCATGGACTCCACGTTCGTCGCCCCGGACGCGCTCGCCGACGAGTTGGCGACGCACGGCTTCCGCGCCTCCGTGATCGATCGCGGGTTCGGCTACACGGTCGTCGGCGTTCGTATATAAATACCCTCCGAGCAAACGTGTATTCATGTCCTCCCGTGCGGCGCTCGGACTGACGCTCGATCCGGAGGCGATCCGGCGTCTCTGGCGCGGGATTCGAACGGATCCCGGGCGGTTCGCCGTCCCGGCCGATCCGGATCCGGATCGGCTCGGGCTCGTGGAGGAGCCGTTCTCGTCCGCCGCTGACGTCGCCGACCGGCTGGGCCGGCTCGAGCGCCTGCTCGTCGACGACGACGATCGCCGGGCGGTCTTTCTCACCGTCTACACCGAGATGACGGCCCACACGATGGCCGCCGTCGAGGCGAACGAGTTCGAGGACCCCGAGTGGACCGAGCGCTATCTCGTCACGTTTGCGGAGTACTACCGGCGCGCGTTCCGGGCGTTCGAGCGTGGGACCTTTGCGGCCGTCCCGGACCCCTGGCTGGTCGCCTTCGGGACCGCGGTTCGCGACGAGGCGCTCGTCGTTCAGGACGCCCTCCTCGGGATCAACGCCCACATCGGGTACGACCTCGCGTTGACGCTCACGGACGTCGGGATCGACCCCGACCGACCCCGAAAGTACGCGGATCATCGCCACGTCGACGTGATCCTCGCGCGGCTCGTTCGGGTCCAGCGGGAGCTGCTCGCGGAGCGATACGCACCCGGCCTCTCGCGCGTCGGCGAGGAGCTGCGCGGGCTCGACGAGCGGTGGTCCGCATCGGCGCTCCGTGCCGCACGCGAGACCGCCTGGCGGACGGCCGTCGTGCGAACGGACGCCCGCCGGGACGCCGTAGACCGGTACACGCGCTGGTTTCTCAGCCGAACTGCGACCGGCGGGGCGGCGCTGCTTTTGTCCCCGACCGTCGATCCGCGGACGATGCGGGTCCTCCGCGACGTGGAGGCGGACGAGCTGGCCCTCGCGTCGTACGCACAGGCCTTTCATGAGCGGGCGACGGCTGAGACGTCGTCGCTGGACCCGGACTGACTGCTGCCGCACACCGGCGTTACGCCTCGTCACCGCCGGCGTTACGCCTCGTCGCCGTCGACGAGCACTCTCCGCCGCCCTCGACGTGTATGATCACTCCTCGTCGCCGTCGGCGGTCGTGTCGATCCCGAGCGCGGCGTTGAGACCGCAGAAACACGTGACCGCGTTGAACCCGGCCCCGAACGCGCCGAGCCCAGCGAGTAGCGCCATCGATCGGTTTCCGCGACGGGCGGCGACGGTCGCCACGACGGTCAGCGCCACCGCAAGAGCGACCCGGAGGAGTCGGTCACGGCCGCCGACGTTTCGTTCGATCTCCATGGTCGACCCTTCGCGCCGAACCGACTTGGCTGTTCGTCCCACGTCACCCCGTTGGCGTACGTCCTGCATCACCTCGTGCAGCCGAGCGGATCGCGCTCGAAGGCCGCGAGGGCGGCCTCGGAGAGGAGCTCGATCGCGAGCGGGATCGTCCCCTCGTCGACGTCGAAGGTGGGCGTGTGATGGCCCGTCGGGTGGTCCGTGCCGACGATGGCGTAGGTCGCGAGCCCGCCGTTCGCCTGCACCTCGTCCATCAGGAACGTGGCGTCCTCGCTGGCGCCGAACGGGGCGGACGCGATCGGATTCGTGACGGCCGGATGGCCCTCGGCGACCTCGTGGATCAGCGCCGCCAGCTCCGGGTCGCTATCGGCCCGCGGCGCCTCGCCGACGACCTCGACGTCGACCGAGCACTCGTGGGTCTCGGCCGCGGCACGGAGCACCCGCTCGAGTCGGTCACGGGTGTACCGCATCAGCTCCGTCGTCTCTCCGCGGACCTCGGCGTGCGCCTCGACGCGCTCGGCGACGACGTTCGAGGCCGTCCCGCCCGAGACCTGTCCGATGTTGACCCGCGTCGCGCCGTCGGCGTGTCTGGGGATCCCGTAGGCGTTGCCGATGGCCGTCCCGAGCGCCTGCATCGCGTTCCGTCCCGCGTTCGGTGCGAGCCCGGCGTGGGCGGATTCGCCGTGGAAGACGACCTCGAAGCCCGTCACCGCGAGCGGCTCCACCATCCCGGCGACGACCTCGCCGGAGGGGCGGTCGAGCCCGACGTGGATCGCGAACAGGTAGTCGACGTCGTCCGTGTGGGGCCCCTTCGCCATCGGCTTCGCGCCGCCCGCCTTCTCCTCTGCCGGCTGGAGAAGGAGCTTGAACGTCCCCTCGAAGTCGCTCCCGGCGACCGCCTCAAGCACGCCGAGGCCGATCGTCATGTGTGCGTCGTGGCCGCAGGCGTGCATCACGCCGGGATTCTCCGACCGGAAGCCCTCGACCGCGGGCCGGTGGTCGTCGGCCTCGGACTCCGTGACGAGCAGGCCGTCGACGTCGACGCGGAGCGCGACGGTCGGCCCCTCGCCGCGGCGGAGAACCGCGACCGCGCCGGTGCAGTCGCCGAGCCGGTCGAGGATCTCGGGGTCGGCCCCCCGCTCGCGGGCCGCCTCCCGGGCCGCCGCGATCTCCGCGGCCGGCGGCACCGCGATCCGCTCGTCGGGATCCATCGCATCCCGACCCAGGTACAGCTCGTCGACGCCGATCGACTCGATCTCCTCGACCAGCCGGGTCATCGTGTGAAACTCGGTCCACGCGGGCTCGGGGTACCGGTGGAGCTCGCGACGGACCGCCGCGAGGCGGTCGCGAACCGGTTCCTCACCGGTCACGTCTCCACCACCAGCGTCCTCACCGGTCACGTCTCCACCACCAGCGTCCTCCGCGGTCATTCCTCCACCTCCAGCGCCCGCACGAGCTTGTCGGCGGCGACGTTCCGGCCCGTGACGGGGATCACGACGGTCTTGCCCGCGAGGTCGTCGCCGGCCCGGAGCACAGCCGCGACCGCCGCGCCGGTCGCGCCCTCGACCGCGAGGTTCTCGCCGTGGAACGTCTCGGCGACCGCGTCCCAGATCTCCGCGTCAGTGACCGTCTCGAGGTCCGCGAGCCGTTCACGCATCACCGCCATCGTGAGCGCGAACGGCACGTGTGAGGCGATCCCCTCGGCGGTCGTGTCGGTGCCGTCGCCCGGGTCGAGGTGTCCCTCGTGGAAGCCGCGGTACACCGCGTCCGCGCCCGCCGCCTGCACGCCGATCACGTCCGCGTCGGCGATCGCACCGAGCGTGAGACAGTAGCCGGCCGCCCCGCTGCCGCCGCCGACGGGCGTGTAGACGACGTCGACCTCGGGCAGGTCGTCGAGCACCTCCAGACCGGCGGTGCCGACGCCGGCGATCAGGTCGGGCTCGTTCGCCGAGTGGACGTAGCGGTACCCCTCCTCGGCCGCGCGCTTTTCCGCCCATTCGCGGGCGACGTCGTAGCTCTCGCCGCGCTCGACGACCGTCGCGCCAAACCGCTCCATCGACCGGACCTTCCCTGGGTTCGGGTCGTCCGGCACCGCGATTGCTACCGGAACGTCGAACGTCCGGCCGGCGTACGCCACCGACTGGCCGTGGTTGCCCGTACTCGCGGCGATGAGCCCGCGGTCGCTGAACTCCTCGTCGAGTCGGGCACCGAGGGTGATCCCGCCGCGAACCTTGAACGCACCCGTCGGGAGCGTGTCCTCACGTTTGAGGTGGACGTCCGCATCGAGCGCCGCGGAGAGGAACTCGCTGCGCACGAGTGGCGTTTTTGGAAGGTGCTGCCGGACGATCCGTCGCGCCGCGTAGACGTCCCTCGGCGTCGGCGGCGTGAGATCGTGGTACGGAAACACCGTCGTCGCGTCCGGCGACTCGACCGGCTCGTACGTTGACCCTGTCATGCCTTTTCATCACAGGGCAGGCGTCATCAACCTTGAGTTCGCGGCGGCCGTGGGAGAACGCTCGCCCGACGACGAGGCTCGTGAGCGACGTGGACCGTGACGGTCGTGAGCGACGTGGACCGTGACGGTCGTGTGTGACGTGGACGGTCACCCGTCGGTCGACCGT